>NZ_SJPU01000002.1:1771255-2071255 GCF_007860105.1 Allorhodopirellula heiligendammensis | reverse complement strand
GCATTCACCACCCGCAGGTTCGTTGGGCGCTGCCGCTGGACGAAGCCGATCGTAAGTGGGCGCAAGGATTTCGGAATTCCATTCGCACATCCCGGGTCGCAATCCTAAATCCAGGCGGGACGTGGCCATCGAAATTATGGGAAGCCGATCGATTTGCATCCACCGCGAGATACCTAGCCGACCGCTATGGTTATCACAGCCTGGTTGTATGGGGATCGTTCGACGAGCGATTGATGGCCGAGGAGATTGTCTCACTTTCTCAGGGAACAGCGACACTCGCGCCCAACACCAGCCTGACAACGCTCGCCGCGCTCATCGAAACATCGGACTTGTTTATCAGCGGTGATACCGGACCGCTGCACATGTCCGTCGCCGTGGGCACGCCGACGATTGGCCTCTACGGTGCCACGCGTCCTGGCGACAGTGGGCCCTATGAACAATCGGCACTGCAATTGCAGTACGAAGCAGGCAGCCGTCGCCATCGACGGCAAGCCTCCAATCGAGCGATGCGAGCGATCGGTGTTGAGCATGTCTGTGCGGTAATCGACGATATGCACCAATTGCCGGTCGTGCGTGCTGCTTAATTGGGGAGCGGCATCAATACGGCCACGCCCTGGGGCGTCTGGTCAGTCAAGCTCAGTACGTCTCATGAAAAAACGCATCACTCCTGATCGGTCGCTCCCTGTTACCGACAAAAAGATGGAGGCCATGCGATGGGTGGACGGGACTAGCAATTTGCTCGACGCGAAGTACCGAATCCCCGGCACCCGAATTCGCTTCGGCCTTGACTTTCTAATGGGCTTGGTGCCAGGTGCTGGAGACGCGGTAAGCTTGGGGTTCTCCGGACTGCTGATTGCGACCATGGCCAAGAACGGTGCCAGTCTTCGGCTGATTCTCCTGATGCTCGGCAATGTCATCTTGGACGCGGTCGTCGGCGCGGTCCCCATCCTCGGCAATCTTTTTGATCTCGTCTTCCGGGCCAATATCCGTAACGCTCGCCTGATGCGCGAGCACTATGAGCAGGGCAAGCACCACGCACACCCTTGGCCGATTTTGTTAGGCATTGCGATCCTGGTGGTTTCTGTCTTCGCGGGGCTGCTGGTACTCCTAGCGCTGGCTGCTCGTACGCTTGTGGGCTGGATCTCTTGACGCGACGGAAATTGGGCAACTCAGGTAACGGAGACCGCTCCAGAAATAATTCCTGAGCCGGAACACCCGCATTTCCGAATCAGTTTCCGTAAAGTTCAAGGTTGCCCTCATGGGCACGACCGTCACAACCGATTCAATGTGAAATAAGTTGCTGTCTGAACTGGCTCCCGCCTGATGCACAGCCTCACAGTGGAACGTCACAGTCCACTTAGAAACTTACCCCCGTGAGAAGGACATCCGTGGTGGCCAACGAAGACACGCAAACCAGCTCAATCGCATCGATCGCACTCGACTCGTGGGCGACGACCCCTTCGAGGTGGCGGCACCCATCGGAGATCGAGTTTCGCGTTCGTCGCCGAGGCCAACCCACCCGGCGGCTTCGTTTACCCGGCGCCCGATACACACTCGGGAGCGGGACTGGGTGTTCCATCCCGCTTGAGGATCCGTCCCTCCGCCCGTTGCACGCCGTTCTGATTCGTGATGAAGAGCGAATCCTGGTCCGCGCGTACTCGGTCCCCTTTCAAATCAACAATGACCGTGTCACCGAAGGGCTGCTCAGCGCAGGTGATCGCCTGCGTCTGGGGGCATACGAATTCGAGCTTCTCGACACCGCGTTAGACGCAGCCAACACGGTCCCACCGGAGACCTCCCAAGGGGGTTCTGGAGATGAGGTGCCCTGCGACGCTGAGCAAGATGCGTGGTCAAAATCGTTTCACGAAGAGGCCAAGCAGTGGCGTGCTCTCAAGCAGGATACCCAGCGGCGAGAGGAATGGTGCGAGACTCGTGAGCGCGAACTGCAAGAGCAGGAAGCGTCACTCACCGAAAAAATGGAAACGCTACGCGCTCGTGAAGAGAACCTACAGACACAAGAGTCTGCTGCTGCTGAGGTTCGCGATGAGTTCCTCCAGCACTACCAGGAACTCTTGGGTCATCGCGCTGATTTGAAACGACAGCAAGAAGAACTCGCTACCGGACGCGAACATCTGCGTTTGCAGCAGGACCGCCTCGACGGACGAGACCGGCTGCATCGCCAGCAGCTCGACAAGCTGATTGGTGAGCAGGAGCAATTCAAACGCGCCGAGGTGATCTCACAGAAGAGGCTCGCTGAAAGCGAAGAGCAACTCCAGCTCTCGCGCCAGCAGGCGGAAACAGCGACATCCGCTGTGGCTCAGATGCGTGAGAAATTCACGTCACTGAGCGAACAGCTGAAACAACTCTCACAGCATCAAGCGTCTCTGCAGCAGCTCGAAATCCAGCGAAACCGTGAGCATCAGCACCAGACTGAAGAACTCGAACTCGCCCGCGACGAAGCTCTCGCTCAGTGTGACTATGTTTCGGCTCAATGCGAAAATGTCACAGCTCAGAGAGATGAGATCGCGTCGCAGCGAGACGAGCTCGCGGTTCAACGCGACGAACTGCTAGCCGAACGTGATGACATCGCGATCGAGCGCGACGATGTGGCGATGGAGCGAGATGAAATCAAAACTCGCTGCCAAGAACTCGAATTGATCCAGACCCAATTGCGGCTTGAAATCGAGGAGTTGCAGGGAGAGATAGCACGCACCCGAATGGACGCAGAGACACTTGAGCAAGAATGCTGGGAGGCGCGTCACACGATCTCAGATTTAGAAGACACGATCCGCGACCAAGATGATCGCTACGAGACCGATCGCGAATCGTGGACCAGTGAAGTCGATGCGTTGCGAAAGAACATTGATGAGCTGTCGCTCGACCTGGAAACCGCTCAGGCTCAGCTCGCTCAGCTCCGAGAAGAAAACACTCGCCTCGCCGATCAATTGATCGGGGCGACAGCTGAACGCGATGAAGCCCGAGCGGAGCGGGAGGCGGCGATGGAACAATGCCAGGTGGCACAGCAGGCCTGTGACAGCGCCAAAACAGATTGCGAGACCGCCCGACGTGAACTTGAGACCGCTCGTTTCGATGTCAAAATCGCTCGACAGGAACGAGACGATGCGGCCGCAATTCGTGACCAACTCGTCGCGCAACTCCAGGAACAAACCGCCAATCAAGACGAACTGACGCAGCAGCATGAGGAATTGGCAACGGAAAAAGCCGCCTGGGCTGAGCAGAAGCTGAACGCCGATCGTCGCTACCAGGAAGCTCGGGCGCACCTCGCCGATGCGCGCGAGAAATGTGAGCGGGCGGTCCGGGCTCGCGATGAAGCCGACGCAGCTCGTTTGGCCGCAGAAGAAAAACTTGCCATCGCGACCGCAGATTTGCAGGCGATGCAGGCCGAGCGAGATCTCGCCATCGCTGGCCAGGACGATCTACGGCGTCAACGTGACCACGCCCTTCAAGATGCCAAGGACACGCGTGAGCTGTTCGACCGATCGAATCGCGATCATGATGATACGCTCGAACTGATTGAGCGTCTCGAGCAAAAGACTCGTGAAGTGATGGGTGCCTTCGAATCCGAGCACCCGCCCGTCGAGTCCCCGCGACTGAGCTTACTCGACCATGAAATCCAGTCCGTCGCTGCAGCAGACGCGGAACTCAACACCCCGACCGAGCTCGCCGTAGCGGACGACACTCCAACGGTTTCCTCCACATCTCTGCCAAGCGGGTTGAGCGAGCCGTTGGACACCGACGACGCTTGGCCAACTTACACCAGCACGCAATCCGAACCAGAGACGGAGCTAGAAGACGACGTTGCGACTGTTCTCGGCCAATCAAGTGTCTCGGAGGCGTGTGAAGAAGCGGCTACCGCCTCGTCAGATGAAACTCACCCTGTTGATGAATCCATCAATGCCCCGCTCGAGATTGCCCAGCTCAAGATTTCCCTGCCCGTCGTGGCTACGGACGATCAAGCGAGCGAGACCGCTGCTCCGGCGGAAGACGATTCGATCGAAGCCTACATGAATCGGTTGTTGCAACGAGTCCAAGGACGCATCACCGAAGCAGTGCCACACCCCGCTCAATCCGAGCTAGAAGACGCAGAGGAACCGGAACAGTTGAGCATCGCGGCGACGAACAATGCCGCGGCTCATTCGACGATCCAATTTTCCGATTACGTCACAGACCGCAACGATGACCCTACCACGCCACCGCCAGTAGAGAAAGTTGCCGCGACGACCGAGCAGCCGAGCGGTCCTTCGGTGCGTAGCGTGGCCACGCGGCACCCGAAATCAACCACCCAAAGCACGTTCAAGTTTGCACAAACGGCGATTGCATTGCTATGCGGACTCGCCGCCGTTGTGCTGGTCACCCTGCCCATGCTGAAGATGGTTGCGGCCGCGGCGGCAGTGCTAATCGCTGTGATTAGTGCCAAGGAAGCAATCGCGTTGAGAACCACGGTGATCCGGCCAAGCAGCGTCAATCGAGCTTCGTCGAAAAACGATGTCGTGGCACGCAAAGCTGCTGCGTAGTGACAGCGTTGTACCAGACTTTGAAAACGAGTGGGCTGCTGCGTGAACCGCCAACATTAAGCAGCCATATCGAGTACCGTTGCCAGCTGCCTCATGGCGTACCTCTCAGGATGGCATCACCAACGTGTGCTGGTTCAACAGACTGATCAGCAGGCTAGTAGACGGATTGGTCACTTGATCGGAAATCCGACGCGATCAATTTGACTCTGGCGGCTGGGTCGCCAACAGCCGCTCGAGGGCAGCGAGTCGTTGTGCGGTCTCGGGGCCTCGCCGCGCCAGCGAGCGGAGGTGTGCCTGCTCTTCATAGAGCGATGCGACAAACTCGCGATCCCACGCTCGTATTAAACGCGGCCCAAATAGCAGGGCCGCTTCTTGGTCGAGGCCTCCATACGCTTCGTCGAGATAGGCATGCTGCTGCCGCGAGCTCGTTTCCGACCGCTGGAAACGCAGTACCACAAACCGCCGGCGAGTACCGAGTGCCGCAGCACGCACTCGCTTGGCAGAGCCTAGGGCCATGCTCTCATCGACGAGAGCAAATCGCCGCTGTATCGCCCAGCGGCGCACGAGCCTGGCCTTACAATTGGGTTGCACGATGATGGTGCCAGGAAGATGCTCGGGGTGTGTCTCTAGAATACGAGCGATCGCCGCGCCGCCCATCCCACACACACTGAGGCCGTCGGCTTCACCCTCAGCGAGGCCGGCCATGCCGTCGGCCAGACGAACGTCGGCAGAGAGGCCAGCGAGCGTGCGGCGCGAGTTTTCCCAAGGCAGCGATTTGTTCTCGATGGCAATACCGTGTTCAATACGCCCGGATTTCAGCAAGGCCTTTAGCAAATGACCGTGGTCGGAACCGATATCGGCGTGCGTGTGCCAGCGAATCTGCTGGGCCACCATGCGCAGTCGTTGATCGAGGTGGGGCACGATAGTTACAAGGCGATGGAGATGAAGTCATGTAGATCGGGGCTATTGTCCCCACGGAGCAAGCAGTCGCATAACCGGCTTCCCAGCCTGTCCTACGTCTTAAACGCAGCCATTCTCAACCCACTGCACCGTCGCATCCCAGTCCGCCTCACCAGGGGCCAACCGACAGATCCATGCGAGCACCGCCAGTCGCTCACAGACGATCCCAGGATCAACGACTCCCGCAGCATCGTGGCCAGATTGCTGTGCGAACGCGATCGCGTGCAAAGCTTGGTAGTGCAGTTCCGCAGCCCCGAGCAGTTCGGCGGTGCTCCGCAAACGGGCTTGCTCGACAATCGCCTCATCTGGAAGATCAATCATCAACCTCGTGACAGCGGTGAGATCCGCCCGCTCGTCTGGCCATGGTAATTCAAATTGCATTCCCAGAGCCCACTGCATCGCCGCTAGCGCTTCGTATCGCCAGATCAAGACAGCCGCAGCATTCGCCGAATCGGAATGTCCTGCAGCCGAGCCTGCGTGCTGCGGAGGCCGACGCTCGAAGAAGGCGAGTTCTTGAGGCGACATCGCCGCCCACCCCAACGGGCAGCGCGCCCGCATCCGCTGTACGTCGAGTGGCTGACCACTCAGAATTGATTCGGCGCGAGTCGCCACGAGAAACAGCGCCAACGCACGACCGGCGACCTCAGCGGGCGAGATTGCGACGATCTCGTCTTCACCCCGCACTGGCAGAATGCCTTCGACAGGGTCCATCATCCGATTGCGTAGCATCATGGCTGCTTCACTCTGTCGACGACGTGCGTCCACAGGGAACGGGATCACGGCGAGCGGATCAGGGTTGCTGCCCTGGCCGTCGAGCAACAGCCGGCCGGCAGGGTCTAGAACGCGATGATCTGGAGTGACCCAGATCAGATTGGCCTCCCATCCCCACGATTGGAATTCTGCCATCGGCAGCTCGCCCCCACCAGCGATAGAGAAGACGTGCTTGCTGCGAAGCAAATGATCGCCGATAGGTTGCGTGATCGGTAGATCGTCCTGCGGCGACGAGGAAACCCATTGCAACGCATCGGCGGTAAGAGCCGCAGCGTCATCAACTCCCAACGGGCTCAAACCATCAGGGGCTGGCGGCAAAGTCGTCAGCGTTGAGAAGGCTCGCGTTTGATTCAGTACACAGGCAACAATTGAGGACAACTGCTCGGCACTCGCGCTCAACCCACGCCCCATTTTTCTTGAAACCACGCCACACGGTCGGCCCGGCGGGGACTGTAATTCGCAGTCGGCTTGAACTTCTCGCGTTTGAGAAAGCTAATCATCGAGGCGGCCGGCACCTGCGCATGCTGCGTGATCGCGTCGGTCGTTTCAGAGTCGGCTTTCCAGTTGTACAGGATCGCCTTTTCGCGTTCGAACCACTCGTCCAGATACTGCGCGTCGGTCGAACTGACGACAACGTGCTCGTATTCCTTTTTGCATAAGAACCCCAGCATACGGCCAGCCATTTCGCGGGTGCGCGCTTGATCGCCCTCGCAGGTCGCCGATGCCACGTTCCACACAGAGGTAAAACCATGCTCGTCGACGTCGTCCTTGCTGTACTGAAGCGTGACTTCGGGGGCGATCTCTTCCGTTTCGGCTTCTTCGGTCGGCTCGGTGGTCATATCGTCTGAAAACACTCATCGAGGGGAAAGTGCGAGGGATTCGAAAGCTAATTAGACGCAAAAAACGCGTCCACGAGAAGCCCCCGCCTCAATTCAACTTGGCATTTTCGCACCGACGCGGCATAATCAGGGCCTGCTGAGACCATTTAGGCCTTCGGCATGGCACGGCCCCCCACGGATTTGGCACTCACGCCGATGGCAAGGAAAAGGATATCCCGACGGCGACCCATTTTCGATCAGCCGGGCGATCCGTCACCGGCTGCTGGGAGTGGATTTGGCATCAATCCACACGACCCTTACGCCGTCTCCGACGTTGCCGACGACTCAGCTGTCGCCGCCCATGGTCGCCCAAGTGACATGATTGGCGGCGATTCTCGCAGCGAGCTTCGCGAGCGTGTCCAAGCGTTCTGTCCGCCTGTGCCCGGCGTTTACGGGATGTTCGACCGCACCGGCGAACTGATTTATGTCGGTAAAAGTAGCTCGCTGCGGAATCGATTGTTGAGCTATTTCGGCCAGTCAGCAGCGGGTGAGAAAGCGGGCCGGATTATTGAGCACGCGCGGGCGATTCAGTGGGAGACCCAGCCCAGCGATTTTGCCGCCCAGCTTCGTGAGCTGGAATTGATCCGCCGCTTCATTCCGCGATTCAATGTCCAAGGCGTGCCTCAAAGGCAGCGGCCCGTCTACTTGTGCTTGGGACGCAAACCCGCAGAAACGTTTTTTATCGCCAGCTCGCCACCCACGAAGGATTTAGTAGCGGTGGAAGGCCCGTTCTATGGGGCGGGGCGGATGGCTCGGGTGGTCGATGCGCTCAATAAAACATTCCGCTTACGCGATTGCAGTAATCAAACCCCGTTCATGTATGCTGACCAGATGTCGCTGTTTGACTTGCACCCGCGAGCGGGCTGTTTGCGACTCGAGATCGGAACTTGCATGGGGCCCTGCGCCGCAGCCTGCAGCCGCCAGGAATATCTCCAACGCGTCAACGAAGCCGAGAGCTTTCTCGATGGGTTCAATGATGAACCGCTCACAGTGACCCAAGAAATTATGGAGAATGCGGCGAGAGACCGCCAATATGAACTCGCCGCACGAGCTCGCGATACTCTCCGGTCACTCAACTACGCCCAAAAGAAACTAGGGCATCTGGCAGAGGCTCGTGAGCATTACTCCTTTATCTATGCTGCAAGGGGATACGATGGGCGAGCAATCTGGTACTTGATCCGGCGGGGCGAAATCGTCGATGTCGCAGCTGCCCCCACCGACGCAATCGCATATCGAAACCTCAAACCACGATTACAGGAGTGGTCCACGCGGCTAACTGCCCGCCATACACGCACGGTTTCCGAGTACCCCTATACCGTTTCTGTTGTCGCATCGTGGTTCCGAAAACACCGCACAGAACTAAAACAAACCTTCGCACCCGAATCCGCTGGACGTAAATACCGACATCTGGCACGCGTCGCCATCGGTTAGTCCACGGGCCCCGTTGATGAGTTTGCCGGTCCACTTCGTACGCCTCGGCAACCTTGCCCCGCCAAAATGTGACAGCAATGCCGATAATCAGTTGGGCCTCGCATCGCTTGTGCCCATAATTGATCTTCGCGGTATCGCCCGATGAGATCGGTCACCGATAAAAGTCAAGGTAAAATTCTTAGCATCGCGCTATAGGTGCCTAGGGCATGACTGACTCGACCACAACCAATAAACCAGCGCTGCGCGGCAGGCGGCGACTGCTGCTAGCGTGCGCCCTCTTATGCATTGGTTGCCGCGGGGTATCAAAATCGGATCGCGAACCCGCTCACTTTCAAAGTCTCCCCATCCCTTCAATGCGTCCCGATCCCGCAACGGTCAGGGCGTGTGGGTTCCAAGACAAAATCAACCCGATTAGTCAGCCAGGTAGCGAGCCAACACGTTGAGGTTGGCGACGGTCTCGTCCATCTGGATGCTGGGGCCCGGCAATCGGTTGAATCGCAGCGGCACTTCACTTAGCCACGCCCCGCGGGCGTCGAGTCCATTGATGACAGACTGCGTCTCTCGACGACTGGGCGGTCGCTGTTGACGCTCCGCTGCGGCTGAGCGGGAACTCGTCCACTCTTGTGCGGCTAACGACTCGTATTCTGTTCGCAATCGGTCGACCCTGCTGCTCAGTTGAAAGCCGTAATGGGTTGGCATGTCGCTGTCATCGTACGTGAGTTCATAGTTGCGATTGAAATACAGCGGTCGATTAGTTTTCAGCTCATAGAAACGGGCCACACGCCCATCGGGCAATTCACACGCTTTTAAATAGTCGAGCGCAGCTGGAATTGGTTCCAAGTACTTGCGCATCCCGGTGTAGCGATAGAGCTGCATCAGGGTTTCGATGACACTAAACGATTCGCTCGAGGTGATCGCAGGAGGTTCAAACTTGCGTGCCCAGATCGGCTGCATCTGCACGCTATACTGCTGCGCCCAGGCGGGTTGTGGGGCCGGCATTTGAGCAGCCAACAATGAATCGCCCAGACGCCGGGCAGCATCGCGATAGCGAGAGTCGTGATAGACGCGATCCGCTAACAGCAACACGTCCATCACGTCGCTGGCGAGGTGGTCATTGAGTGTGTATCGGTACCAGTATTCTTGGTGCCCTGGATAGACTCGCTCCCACGTCTCTGGATAGCTCGCAGAGCGACGCGGCGTGTCCGTACCGGCAGGACGTGTGTCAGTCCAGACCTGCGGAAACCCTCCGCCTGTGAACTGGCCTCGTTGGAGTAATCCATCGAGTCCGTACAGGGTCATTTCATGAATGGTTTCGTCTTGAAACTCCAATGCTTCATCGAGCTGCATCAAAAACTGTAAGGCCGACTGTGACTTGTTGTCATCCAAACTCGACTGATCTTTCGCCTTTCGACTGAGCGGGTTCATTCGGTAGGCCCAGCGCCGGCTGCGGTCAGCCTCAAACTCAACGCTTGCCTGCCAGCCGCCCGATCTCATTTGACCGTGACGCAATGCGGCGGCAGTGGCCATGGCAGCATCGAGAAATTGAGGATCATCCGTCGCTCGGTATAGTTTGATGAAGGCGATGCCCACGGCGGGCGTGCCTGGCGGTTGAACCCAAACGGTGTTTCGATCCACAACTCCCTCACCCTCGCGGTGATGGAGGTCCGCTGAGTAGCTCCAGACGTAGCCTCCGTGTGAGCTGACGTGCTCAGTTAAAAATGCCGTAGCTTGCTTGGCCGCCGCCAGAGCATCGTCGCGCAAGTCCGCGTCCGCGTCCGCGACTGAAACAGACCCTGTAGCGAATATGAGCAGGGCAAACAATCGAAACGATTGCATCGGAGACACTCCAGTAAACGGACAATTGAGATGGACGTCTCCATCTTAGCTGCTTGGCGTAGCCGAGTCGCTCCGATGATTCGCTGCTCGCACGATCTCCCTAAAGAATTTTATTAAGAAAAATCGTCTCGCCGAGATCGCGACTTCCTGCAGGATCATTGAAGCCGCTGTTCCGGTACAAGCCCGCTGCGGTCTGGTTGCCGCGATAAACCTCCAGCGTCACTTTACAACACCCCCGTTGCCTCGCCAGATCCGTCGCTGCATCGAGCAAGCGCTTACCAATTCCCTGGCCGCGATATCCCCGCATCACCATCACGTCGTGGAGATTGAGCACTGGCATCGCAGAAAACGTAGAAAACGTCTCGAATCCATTGATTAATCCGACCGCGGTCGACCCGCCGTCGACGTGTTCAGCGAACGCCAGGATCGACACCGCATGGTCGCGCGCGGCGAGTTCGTCGACGACTCGTTTCCGCACATCGAATGACAATCCGGGACCATTGATCGCGGGGTCGGCGGCGTACTCGCACAGCAATCTCAAAATCGCTCCGCGGTGATCTCGGCGTCGGTAGTCAGCAACGAGCGTATGAATGTTCATGGAGGCAAAAAGGTATCGTGAGCGAGATAGAAAATAGGACGCGTCTAGGTTGCCTGATCGCTTAGAGGTGGACAATGGATGCAGACACCCCGCACGTCACCAGAGTGGTTAGAATAGCCACTCGTCATGCCCCTCCTCCCATTCTGACCTTACTCAAGAAATAATGCCTCCACTCACCTATCTTCTCGCCTGTCGCATTGGCTCCGCTGGAGTTGTTGCGCTGTCGTCGATCATGCTGCAACTCACTCTCTCGGGAGCGCCTGCCCATGGCGAGGATACTCCTGCACAAACACCACTCCAACATCTACTGGGTGACGGCAACTTTGAGATTGGCCCTGATTACACAACCGATCCAGACCTGACAGATCAAGGGAACCCAAAAGGCAAGTCATTCGAATTTGAGATGCGATTGGCTGACAGTAAGATTTTTCGGGGCGACGATGCCACGCTAGATCCAAAGAAAACGGTCCGGACAGCTCGCAAGGTGTTCGTGTATGTTCCGGCGGCATACCAAGACGGAACGAAGGCCCCCTTATTGATCATTCACGATGGCCCCGCACGGCTCGATCTCGTTCGCAACGCCCTCGACAATTTGACCATTTCTGAGCACCCCGATCGTCGCCTGCCACCTTTCATTGCCATCGCGGTTCAGAACGGTGGCGACGACAGTTACGGTAGCGAGCGAGGGCTTGAGTACGACACGATGTCCGATCGCTTGGCGCGGTTTATCAACGACGAAGTCTTGCCGGCGGTCGTCAACAACTCTGAAATTCGCGCGGCCTATCCCAACATTGCCCTCACCGATGATCCCGATGGACGAGCGGTGATGGGATGCAGCAGTGGCGGCGCCGCGGCGCTGACCATGGGATGGTTTCGCCCCGACCTCTTTCGTCGGTTGATTACCTACTCAGGCACATTCGTCGACCAACAAGACGAAGACGCTGCTGAAGAAGCCAACTATCCGCTGGGGGCCTGGGAATATCACTCTGGAAAGAAGCTGATTGAAAACAGCGAGAAGAAACCGTTGCGTATTTTTACGCATGTCGCCGAAAATGATCTGCGCAACCAAGATCCAGCAGAAACCTATCACAACTGGGTCATGGCCAACCGTCGCACGGCAGCAGCGCTGGCGGCGAAGGACTATGACTATCGGTTCGTATTCAGCCGGGGCACACGTCATTGTGATCAGAAAGTATTCAAGCAAACACTAGCTGACACACTCGTCTGGGCATGGCAGGGTTACCGTTAACAGCCTGTTGAGTTAGTTGCTGTCGCTACCGAGCGCACGCACACTAACCAGAAACGCAAGCGAGGGACGGGATCGACTGCCTCGCTGGCGCATTGGGTTAGTAAATCAACAGTGAGTTAAGCCGAGCGGCCGCTGATTTCTCAAGCCGACTCGCTCGGGCCACTCGCTCGGACACAAAGCCTCAACGGCAGAGGTGGCGGTACCGAGCGACTCAGGCAGCATCCCGTTAAGCGGCCCGTCTGAGGGGCTGATGCGATGTCACCGGGATGCGAATCGTCTCAGCCTGTTCGTCGCTGCGGAGCACGCCTTGGTCGTGCAGATTTGCGGCGACGGAACGTGCCGCCAGCGGCGCCGTGGCGCGAGCGACTGCGGATCCAATACCACTCGTCAAGCACGTCGCGACCAATCGTCCGAAACTCTTTCCCCAACCGCCGTTTCCGAAGTGATCTGCGATCGCTTGCAAGCGACGATGGTTGCGACTGATCTGGTTTGGATAATCGTCACCGGCAGTGTTTTCGGCAACCTCCAGCGTGCATTCGGGAGCACACACGCAGCGCCAGCCGGATTGCCGCGAAAGCAAACTATAGACCATTGATGCCTCGATCACGTCGTCCCCTCGGAACGATCCGGTCAAACTGCGAAGGAGATCTCGACGCCAAAAGCTGGCCGATAGAAAACTGCCTTCGACGCTGCGGAGCTGTTTCCCAGCGAGCCTATCGGAACCGGCGCCGATCAAGTCACAGGCGGTCCCACGTGCACGCGTCCAACCGGCATGCACGATGCCATCGCCGAGCGAGCGCCGCACGACAGGCACAACCATGCCAGTATCATGTTGCTCAAACGCATCATACGCTGTTTCTGTCCAGTCTTCGGTGGCTCGGTAACCATCGGAGAGAATATGGACAAATCGTCCTCGAGCAATCGCCGCTGCCTCACCAATCTGATTGGTAAGACTGGCTGCCGTCTCGACAAATCTAACTTCATCAGCCAATTCGAAGGGATCGTCATAGTCGCCCGCATGGGGAACGATCACCTCGCACGCATCCGGCAGATGCTGCAGCACGCTAATGAGCGTGCTCTCGAAAGAATCACTGTCCCCACGAAAGGGGACGACAATTGACAACCGTGGAATCGTAGGGAACTTTGGCACCGCTGCACCTGCATGGGTCAAATTCGAAAGGGTCACTGCGTAAAGGTTTCGGAATCGCCAGGGCATTAGGTTGAGCTGTTTGTCACCCAACGTGTTGAATTGCCTGACTTCGTTACCAGCCGAGTTCACACTGGCCCAATAATCGGAAAGGTTTACCAGGATCGCCGGTACTACTAGCGACGTTCGCGCCCGCATGCTGCCCTGCCAGGCGGCTATTCAGGTTTTCGCGACCGTAGGCCCCTGCCGATACAGCGCGATCGCATGGTCGCGATACCACTGGGCGGCTTGAGCAAACTCGGCCTGTTGCTGAAGCTCCTTTTCCGAACCAAGCTCGCAGGAGGCGGACTCCAACCGATCAGCGAATTGGTGCAATGTTTCACTGGCTCGGCGAGTCCACCCCCGACGTCGCAACCGTCGATCCATCGCCCTCCGGGCCGCCACGAGAGCCGTTGCCCGGGCGTCACTACGATCACCTCGTTTACGCCACCACAACCAAAGCACCAGTCCGATCAGCACTGGCAGTTGCAGCACACGAAAGATGGCTGCGAGCGCATCGGTCACCCGCAATGATAAGAGCTTGCCCAACTGCTCACGCAGCCATCCCAGGGCCGCAAGCGGCTTCCCGTCGGGCGAGTTGGCCTCGACGTCCGCACTGAGATCTGGATGGACGACATTGAGTGTTCGATATTCGTGACCGGGAGTGGACTCCAGTGATAACCATCGCTGTTGATTCTCGTCGTAGTATTCCACCCACGCGTGGGCATCGCGGTTACGTGCCAAATAAACCGACTGCGACTGATCGAATTCATCCATCACATATCCGGTCACGTATCGCGCCGGAATGCCTTGCGTCCGCATCATCAGCGTGGACGCAGAAGCGAATAGTTCGCAGTGCCCCGGATGTTTCGTATCCAAGAAATGGACGATCGGATCGATGCCTCGCGGCGGCATCGTAGGGGTCAACGAGTAGAAAAAATTGGCTTGGAAATAGGACGCGATCCGCTGCGCTTTCTGGCTAGGAGAAATCGCCCCGAGACAGACCTCATCTGCGATTTCGGCGACCTGATCAAGAATGGAGGGTGACACCGAGCTCAGCAATTCACGCGCATCTGCAGTCAACTCTTCGGTTTCGGTCGACATGGCAACCCCCGCCACCCAGGGCTGGGCAGTGTTCAACCCCTCGTTGATAAGTCCATCCGGCGTGACACCGATTGTCTCCCCCTGACCCTCCACCCACATCGCCGCCGCAGGCAGGAACGCTTGGGGACCTTTTTCGGCATGACCATGAATTTCTACGGTGCCAGCGAAAATACGATTGACCGGGGCTACCGAATTCACATTTAAGGAAAAACGTGATCGCGATTGGTTGCTGGGCCTTTGCAGCTTCACGCTCGCTCCGCCCAATGCCCGCACCGGCCGCGAGCGACGCATATCAATGATCGCTCCGTTACTGTCCCTCTCGACCCACCGGCGACGTGACCGCCATCGACGCTCCGTGTAAGAGTCGTAGACATTGCCACGTAGATAACCAGGAATGTTGTCGCAATAACCACGCAGCGCAATGCCCGTCGGATCCGCAAGGATGCGTTGCCTGACACTCCCCAATCGACCACCCATCACGTATCCGCCGCCCGCCCAAGACACAGGCGAATCGGCGTTTTCAAACCGTCCTTTGAGCTGCGCAAAAACCTCCGCCTGAACGTTTGGCAGGACGCTATCGGTCACCTGGACCAACGTGGACACAACAATAAGGATGAGTGACAGCGTGAGCAGCAGATATGGCCAGGCCTCGGAACGAAAATTAGATCGCCGCTCATCACTGGTGATCGAGGCAAACCGATGCCGCGACACGATCACTTGGGCAGCAACCACAAATCCAATCACGGTGACTAGGCCCACCGCAGTTTGAGCTGTCCGTGAATTGCTGACGCCGCCGCTGGCAACAGTCATCAACACCGTGACCAACGCGATGACCATCATGGTGACATGTCCTTGGCGAGGCCATACCGCCCAAAGAATGCATATCAGTGCAATCCCATAGTGCGCAATCGTATCGACTGCCAACAACAGCATGCTCGATGACTCAGTGACCCGATCGGAAATCCGCCACAGAAAAATAAGCACGAGGGCTCCGATCATGACGAGCAACAGCAGCAGAGCACGCCACATCACCCCCCATAGCCTGGCCATATCCCCATGCGGGAGCCCAGTCGCGTTAGGGAGCGCAGTCGCGTTAGGGAGCCCAGTCGCGTGCGGGAGCCCGCTCGCGTCCTGAGGAGCGACGGGGTGTCGAGGCCAAACCTGCGACCACTTCTCCCCGAGGATTCCTCCTAGCACCGCAGCCACCACATATGACAAGCAAGCCGACTCCGTCGTGAACGTGGTTCCCACGAACCAAGCTAGCGCCGCGATCACAGCCCCCAACACAAACCGATTGTCGATTCGCAACGATCGCGATGGGTCACTGTTCATGGCGTCGCCACTGGAATTGCAGACGGATATTCAATATTCGGCTCAGCGCTCACCTCGGCGGGCACCTTGCGAAAATCTCGATCGGTGACCCACCGGGTAGCATCGGGCACCTCGATGGCAACGTTCTCGCGAGCACGACAGGAAAAAACGAAGATCGCTTCATCCTGGCCCACGTGCAGTTCATTCTGCCATCGAGCTTTTTGCTGAGGTGACTGAGAGCTTGGCTCGACCCGACCGAGAGAGGCCAGGGCAATCAACAATTCCCCAGGATCGCCCCCCGCTTCGCAGCGCAGCGGAGTGCTCGACTCATCGCATGTCAGGGACAGGGTGACCGCCGCTCCGTTACGAGTCAACGTAAGAATGGACGCAGCAGCCAACGCGAGCATCCTTTCAAAGGGCTCATGAACGGGTTCGGTCGGATGGATCCATGCGACCCAGCGCCGCCACAAGCTGATGCGGTGACGAGGCACATCAGGGCATGCATTGTCAATCCATAACCGCACCGACCTAGCTGCGGGAGTGCTAAACTCACGCAGAATTGGCTTGCCTAGGCGTGCCCAGGACGAGAAATCCCATCTACGTACGGGGATACCTTCGCGGTACTCCAATGAACCGATGTAATGGACCTGGTCCCCCTGGGCCATCCGCGTAGCAATCCCCTTGAGGGTGGTCTGGAGCGATCGCCACAGCTCATCATCTTCATCGATCGACGTTGCGGGCGTGACGGCAATATTGGTGCACGGATCGACTCGTCGATATGCGCGAAACAGGTAGAACGGGAAGTAGGATTCCACCAAAATCGCCGGCAGTGGATGAATGCCACGATGGGGCAGCCGCACTTCTTTGATGGTCGAGAACTCCCCATCCGGCGGCAACCAATCGCACCTCGCGGCCGTCTCGACCCAGAGGTTCATCCCCGGCCAACGACCTTGGTTAACCAAACTCACTGCCATGGGGAGGGAGGATCCTGCCGTGATCCAACGTGGGGCGCCAACGGATGCTTGCAACGTCGGCATGGCCAAGTGATTGACGGCCTTGCCAACGACGAACAACGATACGCAGGCCGCGAACATACCCATCCAGGGGTATCCCCAAACGATGTTCAATGACCCGATCCCAACAATCAACAAGGATACCGACGCCGCCGTTAACGACCGCCGCAGCGCCAACACCCATTGAACTGGATTGAGCCAGCTCAACAAGAAAAGCAACGTCGATTTCATCCTTGCATTACTCGTTAGGAGTGGGGGGCACTAATTCGATGGCGTTGGCTCTACGTAGATCGCGCTTTCTGGATTGCCTCCCGAACGCAGATACGCGACCAGGTCAGCAATTTCGTTCGCAGTGAGCGTGTCCAGCAGTCCCGTGGGCATCATGCTGACTTTGGCTGCACTGGTTTCGGCGATGTTGTCCCGCTCGACATTCGTTAGGCTCGATGGATCGAGCATGTTTGTCAGCACCGACAGGTTTTTGCCATGCATGTTGATGACTCGCCCCGTGACCACCTCTCCGTCTTCGGTGAGAAACTGGGTTGCCCCATACTGATCGCTGATCACTTTACTGGGCTCGACGATCGAAACGAGCATGTCATGGGCATTAAACTTGCCACCCGCACTTGTCAGATCAGGCCCGAGAATCCCGCCCTGCAGTCCCATCCGGTGGCATTTGAAGCACTGAGCAGCTCCGAAGAGGCTCTTACCCCGCTCGAAGTCAGGTTCACGCGACGAGTCACTGACGATGGCATCGAGCTCCTCAACAGTCCAATTTTTGACAAACGGGCGTGCTTCCGATGGCCCCGCATCGTCTGCAGAAACGGGCGGATTGATCGCCGCGGCGAGCTGCTCTCGTTGTGAGTCTGTCAGACGATCCACGAACACCTGTTTGATATTATTGACGAACCCGCCAAAGGACATGCCGCCACGAGCGGTGGTCATTTCATGGAACCATCCCAAGTAACGAGCTCGCATCTCGTTATCCCATCCTTCAGTAGCTGCACGCAGTGTCAGCGCGTAGTGAATCTGACTCTCCTGGCTGGGTGAATTGGTAAGCTTCTCCAGCACGGCTTTGGTTGATCCCGGCGCCTGCAGGTAGACGAGCATGATCGCCAGTTCGCGGTCAAGTGAATCGACTTCCGAGGGGAACGCCCCTCCGATTGCTTCGGTCAATGCCGCGCGTTGCTCATCACTCAATTCACCTAGCCGCATCGCAACTAACCCCGCGGCTCGGAGGAATGCAATCTTTCCGTCGGTATCGAGAGCATCGAAATCCAACTCCAACAGGCTCTCCAAGGCCGCGGCTTGATCTTCGGCTTCGCCGCAACGAGCTAAAGCAATCACGCCCAGCAATCTGGCACGCGCCGAAGGCGAGGCCAGCGCCTTTGATTTCCATGCCTCCACGTCACGATGCTCCAGTGCGATCCGTGAAGCAAATCGAATGGATCGATCCTCGTGCGAGAGGAACTCCAACGCCATTGCCGTGGCCGCATCAGCGCTCACGGGCAGGTCCGCGTCGGCGACATGCAATCGCTCGATCTGGCTACGCAACACCCGCAGCGACTGAGCCTGCAGTTTCGCGTCCTCGAGGGACACGGCATTGGCGTCCGCGTCAGCCTGAGCAGCCTCCCCATCGGGTACTCCCGTATAGGAAATCCGATACAGCCCGCTCTGTGTCTCGCGGCCTCCGATGGTCAGGAACATCGCTCCATTGTGAATCACCATATCAGTCACCGGCAGAGGGGCGGCCGTCGCAAAAGTTTCGTAATCACCTGCATAAGACGCCCCGTCCTCGGTGAGATGGACAGCGTAAATATTTCCGTAGCTCCAGTCGGCGATAAAGAGAGCTTCGCGGTACCGCTCGGGGAACTGAGCGTTGTAGCCAAAGCAGATGCCAGTCGGTGAACCAGGACCGATGTCGACCGCAGCACCGAAGGAATCAGGATAGTAGGCAGGCCACTTACCCGTGCCGTTTCGCCAACCAAATTCAGCGCCACTGATCACGTGATTAACGCGCGTCGGGCGGTACCAGGGTGTCCCCACATCCCATTCCATGTCGGCATCGTAGGTGAACAGTTCACCATCGTGATTGAGTGCAATATCGTAAGGGTTTCGAAATCCGGTTGCGATCAACTCGCGATTGCTTCCATCGGGATCGAGCGACATGATGAAGCCTCCCGGCGCCATGCGATCCGCGTTGTGCCCCCGAGCGTCTGGCATCCGACCGAGCAAGTGGTCCTCTTCCCAGTTTCTTGGCACGCGACTGTCGGCGAGTTCTTCGGGAAGTGACGTGTTGTTACCTGCAACCATCACGATGCGTTTCCCGTCGGGCGTTAGAACTAAACCGTGTGGTCCGTGTTCGCTGCCCCCATTGAGCGGCACAATGTGCTCTTTTTGATCGTATTGATCGTCTCCGTCGGTATCGGTCAATCTCCACAACCCCGAAGGGAACTGACGTGAGTTCACGTTCGCGTAGAGAGAACCGAACGCGCACAGCAACCCTTGAGCACCGGTGAACTCGATATCGAGTTTCTCCACGCGCGCTGGTTCGGTGGATACGTCAATGCGAAAAAGACCCCCGTTCTGGTCGCAGGCGATCAATCGGCCTTTCGGATCGACGGTCAAACTCACCCACGATCCTTCATTCGCGCTGTCGACCTGGTGGATCAAATCAACTTCAAACCCGGCAGGTACCTTGAACTGCTCCGGCGGCGTCACGCCAAGTCCGGCGGCGTCGGTGACGCCATTTTGTAGTGGTAACAGGCAAACCAGTAGCGTGAGCAAACGCGATAGCCCTCGACGAGGCACTCGTTGGATCATGGATGTCATTCGTGTGAGTTAGGGTAGGGTGGGGAATCGTCAACGCGGCTTTCTTCAGCGTGGCTTTCGGCAGCGTTTTCAGATTCGTTCATGGGAAGGCGGGAATTCAGGCTTCCAGTCTAACCGCGTCAGTGGAGGAAGACCAACCATTGGAGTCAAATTTTGCGTGGACCTCTTCGGATTGGTGAACGTGGGGCCCCTAAAAAACGCGGACCTTCGCCGAGCGACGCCGAAAAAACCCTTGCGGGGTGGCTCGCGAGAGAACTACGATAGTAGAAATGAGAGTCGACTATTCTTCTTCATTTCTTATCTCAGTATTGATGTGAGCACTGCTCCAATGGTTCATTACACCTGCGATCGTTGCCAACGTTCGATCGATCTCAACGAAGGTCCCCGCTACGTCGTCCGCATTGATGTTGAGGTCATCGCGGATGTGACCGATGATGCCAGCGATGAGGAATCGATTGACTTTTTGGCGGAGCTCAACGAGACGCTCGCCTATGAGTCAGCCTGCATGACGCCGTCGATTGACGCCAGTGAACCGCTCGATGACCTCCATGACGCTCTCTGCCGAGGCGAGGATCTCGATCACCTCGACTCCTCGTTTTCACCCACAATTCACCACGACGGTTACGATAGCGAAAATACGTCTTTGCCTCCGAGCTTCGATCTCTGCTCGCAATGTTACGCCGAGTACACCAAAAACCCGCTCAGCCGTGAGCGTGCACTGAAGCTGCACTTCAGTAATAATTGACTCCTCTGCCTGCGTCCATGAACGCGCGGCGCCCTGAACACCAACGGCGTTGAGGACCATCGACTGCTCGGGCTGCGCGTTGCCGACGGGGTAACGAGCATACTGGGATCCTCGCGTTGCGAGTTCTACGCCCTGAGGTTGTATTGTCTTTCGCAACTGTCGTACTTTCTCGCAAACAACTACGAGTTATCGATCCATGTGTTTCACAAAAATTGCTCGATGGTGTGTGCTGTGCACTGCCTGGGGGTGCACGTTCGCAGACTCTGCAGCGACTTCTCGTGCTGCCGAGCCAGCCGCCATCGCCAGCAACACCGACCCAGTGCGTACAACAAACGAATGGACGTCATGGCGAGGACCGCAGGCCGATGGCAGCGGCGACGCCGAGCAAATGCCGCCGACACAGTGGAGTGAATCCGAGCACATCGCGTGGCAGACGCCCATTCCCGGTCGCGGCCATGCGTCGCCTGTCGTTCGCGGAGACGAGGTGTTTTTGCCGACCGCTGATCTCGATCGCCAAATTCAAAGCGTGCTTTGTTTCGATGCGAAAACCGGCCGGCAGAAATGGGAATCGATTGTCCATGAAGGCGGCTTCAACAATAAGAATGCCGAGACGGCAAACTCGAAGGCGAGTTTCGCCTCATCGACAATCGCGGCGGACAACGAACAACTGTATGTCAACTTCTTCAACGACGATGCCATCTACACCACGGCGCTCGATCACTCCGGCCACATTCTCTGGCAGCAGAAAATCAGTGACTACACCATGCATCAAGGCTACGGATCGTCACCGGCATTGCATGGGCCCTTGGTGATCGTTTCCGCTGACAACAAAGGCGGTGGTGCGGTTGCAGGTCTCGATCGTAAGAGCGGCAAGATCGTTTGGTCGCACGACCGCCCATCCAAACCGAACTACGCATCGCCGATCGTTCATCACCTCAACGGCCGCGACCAACTCATCCTCACTGGGTGCGATCTCGTCACCAGTCTCAATCCGCTCACGGGCGAGGTATTGTGGGAGATCCCCGGGGCGACGACCGAATGCGTCACGACGACCGTGACAGACGGTACTCACGTCTACAGCTCAGGAGGCTACCCCAAAAACCACGTCGCCGCGATCGTTGCCGATGGCAGCGGTCGAGTGGCCTGGGAGATTAACAAACGAATCTACGTACCCTCGATGGTCATTCGCGATGGCTATCTTTACGTGACCTTCGACGATGGCATTGCCGGATGCATTGATGCTGCCACCGGCGAGGAGATATGGAAGAAGCGGCTCGGCGGCACCTTCAGCAGCTCGCCCGTGCTGGTGGGAACACTCATCTATGCCACCAACGAAGACGGCGAAACATTCATTTTTGAAGCCACTCCAGAAAAGTTTCAATCCGCAGGCAAGAACAAGATTGGGCAAAGCGTCTTTGCCACGCCCGCCATTGTGGGCGGCAAGATCTACACTCGCGTAGCGAAAATGGAAGACGACCAGCGCCAGGAATACCTCGTCTGTATCAGCAACTGAGACTGACACCGGAGCATGGATTCAGGCGGCTTTCGCCTGGGACCACCGACGAGAACAGAAACTGCTGAAATCATCTAAAAAGGTGTAGAGCACAGGAATTGCCAGCAGAGTTAACAGCAGAGACAGTGTCTGACCGCCAGCGGCCAAGACCGCAATCGATCGGCGTTCTTCAGCGCCCGGTCCGGTGGCAATCAGCAGCGGCAGCAGGCCTGCTACGAACGAGATCGTCGTCATCAAAATCGGCCGCAGTCGGTCACGGTTGGCAAGCATGATCGCGTCGTGTCGGGCCAGTCCTTGGCCACGAAGTGCATTGGTGTGGTCAACCTGCAAAATCGCTGCTTTCTTAACGACGCCGAACAGGACCAGGATCCCCAGGGCAGAATACAAGTTCAGTGTTTCGCCGCCCCAGTACAAGCTGATCAAACCAAACGGCACTGCGATCGGTAGTGACAGCAAAATAATCACGGGATAGACCATGTTTTCGTACTGGGCTGCCAATACGATATACATGAATACGAACGACAGCATGAAGGTCCACCCGAAATCCGAGATCGTGCGTTCGAGCTCACGACCGCCTCCCAACACCTCAATATTGAATCCCGGTGGAACGCCAATCTCGTGGGCTGCCGTCTGCAGCGCCTCGACCTGCCCTGCCAGTGCATATCCGTCAGCAATATTCGCCCGCACCCCAACCATCCGCTGGCGGCTGAGCCGATCGATCCGTGATGCCGACGTGCTGACTTCGAAGCTCACCACATTGTCAAGTCGAGTGAGCGCAGAGGAGGACGGTGCTGCCAAAGAGACCGCACCACGATTCATTCTCAACTCGGAGGCTGGCGTGCTCAGGACACCTGAAGATTCGAACGCAGCATCAGGATTGGACCGGACAAACAATTGTGAAATGGAGGGAATGTCATTACGATCCATCCCAACTAAACGCAGTTCGACATCGTAGGCATCGCCGGCGGTGCGGTCGAAATATCGTGAGACGCGGTCATCGCCACCGACAGCCACCCGGAGTGTATCGGCAATCTCTTGCACCTCGATCCCCATTGCCGCAGCTCGTGGTCGGTCGATATGTATCAGCAGTTCTGGATTATCAATTTGAAGCGTGGAGTAGACATCGACCAACCCGGGAATTTCTTTCGCCCGCTGGCGTAACTCGTTGCTGAACGTCAGCAGTCGGTCGGCGTCTGGGCCCGTGATCGCGAAATCAATATCGACGGGGGCTCCCTGGCGTAGCGAGGTCAGATTTCGCACCGACAGTCGTAAGCCTGGAATCGTTTTTAGATGTTCACGAATTTCGGACATTTTTTCGCGCTGGGTGAAATTGCCACGCCAAGCAATGCTGGGATCCCCCGCTAACAAACCGTTCCACAACCTCCCTATCGAGAATGTTCGCTCCTTGCTATCGATTAGTCGAATGAAGAAGCTGGCTCGATTGACATCGCTACCGCCGCGTGTTCCGACGGTGGCCAGCGCCGTTTCAATCCCATCCACATCATCGAGCACCGCTTGCACTCTTTCGATAGCATGCCGCATGGCGAGCACACTGGCTCCCTGACGGGCTTCGGCACGCACTTCGAACTCCGATTCGTCGACATTCAGAGGCACATAGTCTCGCTGTACCAAGTGGCTCAATGGGACGTTGGACGCAATTACCAGAACGACGACGACGAGCACAGCCCAGCGAAACCGGAGCGCCATGGCGAGCATCCATAGGTAGGCTCGCTCGATCAGTGAATAGATACCTCGTCTCGATGCAGGAGCGGCCTCGCCCTGTCGCGTTTTACTGGGGCGCAACAGTTTGCTGCACATCATGGGCGTCAGCGAAAAACTGATCAGCATCGAGATCAGGATGGCAACGGTCGCGGTAACACCAAACTGAAACAGCATCCGGCCCGTCACACTCGATAGGAATGAGACTGGTAGGAATACGATCACCAGAGAAATGGTTGTCGCGAGCACCGCCATGGCGATCTCCCGAGTCCCCTGAATAGAGGCCTCGAAGGGGTCCATGCCTTTCTCTTCAATGCAATGAAAGATATTCTCGAGCACTACGATTGCATCATCGATCACCACGCCCACCATCAACACCAGCGCCAACATGGTGACATTGTTGAGCGTGAAATCGAACCATCTCATGAATGCGAAGCTGGCGATGATCGATGCGGGAATGGCAACGGCTGCAATGATGGTCGAACGCCATGAACGCATAAACAGCAACACGGTCAGGCACGCCAAAATGCTCCCGGAGATGAGGTGACGCTCAATTTCATGGAGCGCCTCGACAATGTATCGCGATTGATCTTGGATAACCGAGACGCGAACACCGTCGGGGAGCAGGTCTTCGCAACGCGGCAATCTTGCTTTGATTCCATCAATCACTGCGACGGTGTTCTCACCTGATTGACGCTGAACCTCCAGAACCACAGCAGGCTCGCCATTGAGGCTCGCCAGTGTCCGCACTTCCTTTGTGCTATCGGTCACCGTGCCCAAGTCACCGAGTCGGATCGGGACTCCATCGACAGTGTCCACAACGAGTTTTGAAAAATTGGCTGAGTCGGCCAACCGGCCGAGTGTCCGCATGGTCAGTTCCCGCCCGCCCTCGTCGACTCGACCACCAGGAACCTCAGCGTTCTGGCGAACGAGCGCCTCACGGACTTCGAGAATAGAAATCTGATGAGCCGCCAGACGATCAGCGTCGATATTGACTTGAATAGCACGGTCAGCCGCACCGGCGATCACAACTTCGCCGACACCATGAGACGACTCGATCACGTTCTTGACGTAGCGATCGGCGAGCACGAACAGCTCGCGCGAGGAACGCTGGCCTGAGACCGCGAGCGTCATGATCGGCGACGAATCGAGATCCCGCTTCTCAACGATCGGCGGGTCGATGCCAGTCGGCAACTGCCGCCGGACACTCGCGACCGCGTCGCGAACATCTTGGATCGCAGCGTCGATATCGCGATCGAGTTCGACGGTGATGATAACGAAAGAGCGTCCGTCGCTCGAAATCGATCGCAGCTCCTCGATCCCCGCCACTGTCGCAACCGCATCCTCGATAACACTACTGATCTCAGATTCAACCTCCTCAGCGGCCGCCCCCACGTATTCCGTGTTAACGAATATTTGAGGCATATCCATGTTGGGAAAGCGGTCGACACCGAGTGTCGGGAACGCAGCAATGCCGGCGACGACAAATGCGGTGATCAGCATCAACGCAAATACGGGCCGCTTGACGGAAATCTCAGCGAGCCAGTACATCGCAACCTCTTATGTTTGATCGGACGGAGCGTCTCATGACGATGCCCTCACGTTGGAATCCTCGTCTGTAGGATCCTCGGTGGATTCCATCGATTCGGGCGATTCGGTCGGTTTGCCATCGTTGAGTACTGCGTCTTTGGTGTCTTTCACGTCGCCCGGCTCATCCCTACTCGTCGAGAGTGAAGAGCGGACGGTCGGACCGGTGACTTTCGCAACGGCCCCTTGATCGCCGTCAATCAAGACGAGATCACCAATCTCCAACCCCTCTGCCACCTCTCGATATCCAGGACGGCGGTGGGAGGTTGCGATGGGTTGTTCAGACGCCATGCCATCGACGACCTTCCACACTTTCTGGGTACCCCCGAACTCGACGATGGCGGACTCGGGCAATACGATGGCCCGGGCAGCGGGATCAATCACGATTTCGGCTTCGGCGAATAGCCCCGTCCGCAGCTGATGATCCTTGTTAGCCACCTCGGCCTCAAACATCAGAGTTCGAGACCGCGAATCCAACATCGGACTGATTCGCGTGACGGCCGCGGTCACAGGAGTCGGCACGGACTGAATCGTCAGTCGCACCTCCTGCCCTAATTTCAATGATTGCGCAAATCGCTCGGGAACAGCCCCGCGAAACCGCAGCGGCGAGGTGCGCACGAGGACGGCTATCGGCTGGCCGGTCGCAACGTACGCTCCCGGCGCGATCCCACGCTGTTGCACGTACCCGCTGAAGGGAGCGGTGACGACGGCGTCGGCCAACTGCTGTTGAGCAATCGACAACTCAGCTTGCCGCACCCCGATCAACGCAAGTGATTCAGCAACCGCATTGAGCGATGAGGCATATTGAGCTTGAGCAACCTGCTCCGCAGCGGCAGCTTGGTCGAACTCTGCTGCCGACAGCGCGTTACGTTCAATCAGCATCTGAGCACGTTTGAACCCAGCAATCCCTTCGTCCCAAACCGCCTTGGCCTCTCGTACCGGCGCAGCATTCTCCGGGTTGAGGTCGTCGGCCGATTGACCTTCTAAAAGGCCCACCGTGGACCTTGCTTGCCTTAACTGCGCCTGGGCTTGCAACACGCGCAGCCGAGCTTCCTGTTGATCGAGCGTCGCCAACGGCGCTCCTTGCTCGACAAAGTCACCGATCTCAATGTGCACCGCGTCAACACGGCCGCCAACCTTGGCGCCCACGACAACCTGCTCGTCGGGCAACAAGTTGCCCTGGCAGCGAACGACGGTCGGCCAACTCTGCATTTCAAGGCGTAACGTTTCGGCAGCGATCTCTGGTAAGTCTTGCGTATCACCAAGACTCTCAGGGGCGGCATTCCGCTCTCGGCAGCCAAAGAGCACCCATAGGGCAACACAGAGACACAGAAAACTCGGCAGACGTTGCATGGGAACAGGCATCGATCTCGTATCAGTGGCCGCCGGAAGCGTGGGCACATGCCCCCGGGCGGCGGACGAAAACCCGGCATTGTAGTCAAAAAAACTACGGCAGGGGTCCGACTGGGAACTTCAATCCGAAGCGAGGCATCGCACCTCGTATTACACATGAGATAAAAATAAATGGACTCCAAACAATGATACTACTAACGTTCTGCTGCATGCCAATTTCGTGGGTCGGTTGCAGTGATGACCGGCGAAAGGTATTTGATGACTAAGAATATTTCGCTTATTTTTCGGCTTAGAATTTCCATGACCTATTCGCGACGTCGCTATTGCTCTGCTCTGGCTGCTGGTGTGATCGTCTGCGGGCAAGCTCTCCTTGTGGGCTCAGTAGTTCGGGGCGCTGAAAACGCCGTGCGCTGGCGTGACGAACTTGCCAAGTGCGACCTGACATGGGACCAGCTTCCCAAGAATTGGATGGAAGCCCCGTTTCTGGGCAACGGTGAGCAGGGAACGATGATGTATCGCGAAGATGAGCAGACACTGCGATGGGATATCGGCAATTCGGCCGCGCATGACCATCGGCCGCCCAGCGAAGACGACTTCAGTGAGAAGAACGTCGAGGTGCTCAATCGGGGACGGCTTTTTATTGGACATCTGCGAGTCGAATTTCCAGAAAAATT
This sequence comes from Allorhodopirellula heiligendammensis, assembly GCF_007860105.1. NCBI lineage: Bacteria > Pseudomonadati > Planctomycetota > Planctomycetia > Pirellulales > Pirellulaceae > Allorhodopirellula > Allorhodopirellula heiligendammensis. The sequence continues at coordinate 2,043,963 of NZ_SJPU01000002.1, read as the reverse complement.
ACGCGGCAGTTCGTTGCGACTATCACTATGGGATGCCGAGGCGAAAGGCGAAATCCGGACCGCCGGTGGTCACGCACGCTGGTCGTCGATCGTTCACGCGAAGTCGCCGGTGATGCGATTTGATATCGCTACCACCGGAACGCTAACGCCGGCAAAGTTTGTCTATGTCCCCGCAGAGGCACGCAACCCACGTGCTCTGCGCGCACAAACCCTACGCAATCCGGAGAATCCGCCAGCCGTTCTTTCGACGCACCACGACGGTGTCCAAACGGCGGTTCATAACCTTTACGCGGGCGGTCAAACGGCCGTAGCCTGGTATGAGTCGAAATCAGCGGGGACCACTCGGCTGTGGCTGAGCGTGATGCATTCCTATCCGGGTTTGGACGCTGAAACTCTCGCAGTCGAAGCGGTGCGCACCGCCGCCTCCGCAGACCAGAGCGATTGGCTCAACCAGCATCGTCAGTGGTGGCATCGATACTACCAACGCAGCTATCTATCGACCGGCGATCCGTATTGGGACGCATTCTACTGGATCCAGCAGTACAAGCTGGCAAGTGCCACGCGAGCAGAAAAATGGATCATTGACAATCAAGGACCCTGGCTCCAACCGACCGCTTGGAACGCTCTGTGGTGGAATTTGAATGTGCAGCTGTCTCACAGTGGATTTGCTACCGCCAATCGTCGCGGCATGGGTGCAGCGTTGGGACGTCGGCTGGATCAATGCCGCGACCAGTTGGCGATGAACGTCGCCGAGGAGTACCGCGATGACTCGTACGCGATCGGCCGCAGTTCATCGGGTTGGGATCTGGCTGGTCACGCTGGACAACCGGGAACAGGTCGACCGCCGAAGGACGACCAGATCGGTCGTGAATGTGGCAATCTGCTGTGGGCACTTCACAACGTGGATTTGGAATACAAATACTGGCAGGACACTGAACTGCGAGACCGTGTCCTCTTTCCGCTGCTGGTTCGAGCAGTGAACTACTATCTGCACTTCTTGGTCGAGGAGCCCGATGGGTATTTGCACTTGCCGAAAACCTACAGCCCTGAATATCGAATCGCAGAAGATTGCACGTATGACCTCGATCTCCTGCGTTGGGCGTCAGGCAGATTGCTGGCGCTGGCTACTGAAAAAGGTTTGACCCAAGCAGAGGAGCCGTTGATTGCTCAGTGGCAAAATCTTCAGTCGAAACTCGTTCCCACACATATCGATGAGACAGGACGCATGATCGGCCGCGACGTTGCCTTGTCCGGCCGACATCGCCATTGGTCGCACCTGCTCGCAATCTACCCCCTGCGGACGTTGACGCCCGACACAGATGCCGATCGCAAGCTCATCGAGCTGAGTTTGAATCATTGGCATCGTCACGGCCCAGCAATGGCAGGTTATTCAGTGACCGGTGGCGCATGCATGGCCGCATTGTTGGGCGATGGTGATCGCGCATACGAGTTTCTCAATCGACTCAAGTCATTTCTCCATCCCAATACGCTCTATTCTGAAGCCGGCAGCCTCCCCGTCATGGAAACGCCACTCCACGGTGCGACTGCCATCCAAGACATGGTGCTGCAAAGTTGGGGCGGTCGAATCCGCGTTTTCCCAGCTGTGCCACAAAAATGGGGCGATGTCCAATTTGACCGACTTCGTGCGGAGGGTGCGTTCCTGGTTAGCGCAAAGCGCGAGTCGGGAAAGACCCAATGGGCCGAAGTCACCGCAGATGCTGGCGGCAGCGTCGAAGTGCAACTGCCGCTCATCGACGTCGATTGGTCCGCATCCGACAACGCTCAAATCGAACGAATCGACGACGGCGTTTTTCGTGTGGTCCTGCCCCAAGATGGATCCGTGTTGTTCTGGCCCACCGGTCAATCCCAGCCGACACCCCGTATCACCGCGACGCCCTCGCGGTTGCTCCGGCATCCATTTGGTGGCAGCTCACAGGTGCGTTGAGTAATGCAACCATCTCGGGGATGACAGTGAGTCGGGCGGAACCGGGGGACTCCCATCTTTTTCGGCAAGAGCCCAAGTAGCAGGCCCCGCAAACTCGGCAGAACAGGAAACCTGCGGCAACTACGCAGCCCTCGAGGCTGCCTGAGCCGATGAAGGCCGATGAAAGTCCCCATCGATCAGGCTGGCGTCACCTCCGCGGCACCTGATATGAAGAGACTATGACGTCCGCTCCACGCACCTCCTCATTGATTCGTTCACGCGCGCCATGAAGTCATTCCGCCGAGTTTTGCTGCTCGCCTGCCGCCGACGCCTCTCATTTATCGGGGTTTTGTTGACTTCGTTGATCATCGCTGCGATGTGGGGTGGGAATATTGGCGTGCTCTACCCGATCACGGAGGTTGTCTTTGCAGGGGAGGACTTAGCATCCTACGTCCACACGCAAGTCAACGCGACGGATGAAGAGCTCCGTGAAATCGACGAAAAAATCGCGGCGATCGACGCGGCAGTCGCTGAGGGCGATGTGCGCGACGACCAATTGGCTGACAAATCGTCGCTGGATTTTCGTCGCAAGACCGTGGCGTACTCAGCGTCTTGGCTGCACTGGGCCGAGCCGTTGGTGAACCGCTGGGCACCGCCGGGACCGTTCAACACGTTGCTATTGGTGGTCGCGTTTCTGATCACGTGCACCGCGATCAAGCTCGTTGCGTTAACGTTTAATTTAATTATGGTGCAGTACATCGCCGAAGGCACGGTGATGGAGTTGCGAGAGCAATTTTTCCGTAAATCCCTGCAATTGGACTTAGACCATTTTGGTGAAAACGGATCTGCGAACCTGACCAGTCGATTAACCAATGACGTTTCGCATGTGGGAATCGGGCTCAGCACATTAATTGGTCGCGTGATTCGCGAGCCGCTCAAAATGGCAGTTTGTCTGTTCGGCGCGTGTGCAGTATGTCCACGCTTGCTGCTACTGGTGATGGTAATTTCGCCGCTGGTGGCGATTGTGATGCAACGACTCAGCCGAGCGATCCGTCGTGCCAGTCGCCGAGTGATGGAGGAGATGAGCGGGCTTTATGGAATGCTCAACGATGCCTTCAACGGAATCCGCGTCGTCAAATCATTCAACACTCAATCACACGAGCGTGCTCGCTTTCGCTGCCACGTTGATGGTTATTTCAGGCGTTCGATGAAGGTGGCATTCTACAACTCCATGGCACGGGGCACGAGCGAGTTGCTGGGCCTGATCATGGTGGGGATGGCAATCATCGCTGGCGGCTATCTGACGATTAACCAAGAAACGCATCTGCTTGGCATGCGAATGACCGAGCGGCCTCTGGACAGCTCCAAGATGTTGTTATTCTTCGCATTCTTGATTGGTGCCTCTGATCCTGCACGGAAACTCTCCGATGTCTGGAGCGCATTGCAACGCGGGATTGTGGCATCAACACGCATCTACGAGATCATTGACGCCCCCGTACGTGTCACCGAACCCGCAGTGGCGATCAAGCCGCCACGTCCACACCGTGAACTTCGGTTTGACAATGTGCATTTTCAGTACCCCGCTGGCCCCCAGGTTCTTCAGGGGATCGATTTAACAATCCCCCATGGGGAAACGATTGCGTTGGTGGGCCCAAACGGATGTGGCAAAAGCACGTTGATCAGTCTGCTGTGTCGTTTTGACGACCCCAAAGAGGGGCAAGTGTGTCTTGATGACTGCGCCATCAATCAAATGGCCACTCGTGACCTGCGTCGTCGAATCGCCTTAGTCACCCAACGGACGGTACTATTCGACGATACCATTGAAAACAATATCCGCTACGGCAGCCCCAGTGCCGACCGGCACGCCGTCGTCCGTGCAGCAAAACTTGCCTTTGCCGACGATTTCATCCTCCGCAAAACACCTCATGGCTATGAAACCCGGCTGGGCAGTGGTGGTGTCCGGCTATCGGGTGGCCAGATGCAGCGAATTGCTCTGGCTCGTGCGTTCTTACGCAATCCCGACATTTTGATTCTCGACGAAGCCACCAGCCAAATTGACATTGAGAGCGAAATGTTGATCCACCGTGCCCTGGAAATCTTTCTGAAAGGGCGCACGGGTATCATGGTCACTCACCGCGCCAGCACGTTGGCGATGGCTGACCGGGTCGCCGTTCTCGACCACGGTCGCGTTGCCGCCGTGGGTACTCACGATCAACTCATGGCAAGCAATGGCTTCTATCGCAATCTTTACGGCAGCGATCTTGCGGACGCCGCTTAGTTGAACCAGCGAACTGCGATTCGCACGCGACCGGTGCCGGCGACGCTCAGCGATGCCGTGACCGCACTTCGTGGCGAACGGCCCCTTCGATGTGAATCAGAAACCGACAGCTCATGATGACCAAAGTGACTTCAACGACCACAAGCGTTCAACGCCCTGAGCCCCTGTATTTTGAGATGGTAGCGGCGAGTTTCTTTGCGTTGGAGTCGTTTCCGAGGTATAACACCGGTCGATTTCTCGCCGCGTTTCTCACTTTCAACATCGCTCATGAGTACGGTCACCGCTGTTTCTGACTCCCTCACAACAGGCGGTCAACCGGACGAGGATACAGCGTCGGATCGCTGGATCGAGCGAATCGATGTGTGGGCCGAAAAAATTGGTGACGCGGTCAATCCGATTCTTATCAAGGAGACGCGTCAGGCCCTGAAAAGTCGCCAGTTCGTGCTGACGTTCTCGGTCCTGCTGGTCGCTGCACTGGCGTGGACCGTCGCCGGCAGCCTGTCGTTGATGCCGATGATCTATACGACGCCATCGGCACCGCGAATGCTGATCGGGTATTACATCGTGCTCGCGATCCCCATGCTGTTGGTGGTGCCGTTGGCAGCCTATCGCTCGCTCGAAGCGGAGATTGACGACGGGACGCTGGAACTTCTTTCGATCACGGCGCTGAGTCCGTGGCAGATCGTGCTGGGCAAACTCGCCAGCGCATCATTGCAGATGATGTTGTATCTCGTCGCATTGTTTCCCTGCGTGGCCTACGCATACACATTGCGCGGCGTCGATTTGCCCACGATCGGGCTAATGATGGCCGTATTGATTACTGCTGCGATCGCATTGACGATTGTTGCACTAGCATTCGCGCCGCTGGCAAGAGGACGTTCGGGCCGGATCACGACACTGCTCGTCGTGCTGATGGTACTGATGATGGCCCAATACATGATTGGCACAGGGGTCGTCTTCATGATCGTCTACGGCAATCCTCTGACCGTTGGCTGGACCGCATTCCTGCTGATCACGATGGTATTGCTAACCTTCTCAATCGGGCATTTGTTATTGACGGCGACAGCGGCCCAGTTGACCCCTGAGAGCGAAAATCGCAGCAGCGGCATTCGCTGGTCGATCCTCCTACTGACAACTTTGGTGTTCGCGTGCAATGCGTTTGCAATCGAATGGATCCAAGAGGATCGCGGGCAAGTGTTGGCTGTGTTCTTCCCTTCGCTGCTGTGCTTGACGGGCCTGTGGACGTTCAGCGGAGCCTTGATGACGGCGGAGTCGGCAACCGTCACGCCGCGCATCCAGCGAGAGTTGCCCGGCAATTTCCTCAGCCGACTGCTACTGCTATTCTTCACCCCCGGCCCGGCAACAGGCTTAGTGTTTGCATGCTTGGGAATCGTCTTAGTGATGTCAGCATCACTGATAGGGATCGAACGAATGCAGTCCCTCGGCAGTGTACTGAGGCCGACCGACTTCACCATGCTGCAAACGCTGATTTTAGCTTACGCGAGTTACCTGCTGGTGCTGCTACTGTGCGTTCGCGCCATCGTCGCGATCGTCCGAATTCGAAATCACCCACGCGTCGAGATTGGCCTGGCTGCATTGATCGCCATCGCTGTGTTGGCAGCCTTGGTACCCTACGCGATTGGGCTGCATGCGAATGACTATCGCCCCTTTGAATATTCCGGGTGGCAGTCGACGAACTGGGTCTGGACGATGGGGCAAATTGTCGATGGCCAGTCACCAGCGTGGGTTTTCGAGGTCTCGGTTTTCGCCTGCGTGACGGCCACATTAGTCGCCATCGCCTGTGTGGGCCGTCGAGCTCTGGCGATGCGGACAGCTACGCCCGCAGCGGTGTTGGCAGAGCAGCAAAAGGGCAAGCTATGACGAATTTCAGCATTGTTCCCCTGAAATCGATCACCCGGCTAGATCGGCCTCGGGGGGCAGAACCAACCAAACTCGTGAAGGACAACGTCGAAACACGATAAATGCTGGGACGAAACTTCCCGATCCAGGTTGCCCCATGCGACGTTTTCTACTCATTTTGCTTGGCCTCCTAGGGACGGCTCAGCCAGCGGTCCGGGCGGAAGCACCTTTCTTGTCGCCTCGCGTGGGGGCCGACTCGTTGAGTTCGTTGTTGGCGTCACCAGAGGAACCGTCCACATTCGGGATCAGGTTCGTGGCCTGCCTCGCCGATGATGATTCGCTCGCGTTGATCGATGTCGACGATCAGACACATGATAAAGAATCCAATTCCAATCAGGCCGACGGACGCGACGAGCAGCAGCGCACCGAATCGCTCGTGAAGCCAAGCCCGCGGCGCGACGGTCATCCCGCGACAGCTGGACGGATCGTCGAGGCCGTTGACTCGGCCACCTCCGACGACGCCGTGGCCAACGCGATTTCACCTCGTGACCTCAAACATGCGATGTCAGCCGTCGACGACGCCCGGGTGAGGGCAAGACTGGCCGAACTCAACAAACCCGCCACGTTACTGACGGTTGCCCCGCCGCCCGTCACCGCTGGAGACGAACCTGTCAATCGAGCCGCGGTAGTATTCGACCAATCGCCGTACTGGATTCTCGGCGGGCCGAGCGTTCCCCCGCCGCCACAGCGGGTTCACGTCGTGTTCCACCATAATCCAACATACTTCCAGGAACTTAACCTGGAGCGGTGCGGCAAACTTGATTGTGCGCGTTGTGGTTATTTACAAAATCTCTATTCCAGCGTTTGGTTTATCGGTAACACGTCGCTCCTGCCGTTTCGCTTAGCCGCCCAGCCGCCCTGCGAGTGCGTCGCCGCCTACGGTGATTGCCCCACATGCCACCAATACCAATGTCCCGTTGAGCCCTTGCAGGTGGGTGACAGCTGCCTCGCGACGAGTCGCGGGACGCTGAGCCAGTCCGCTGCTTTAGCTGGATTTATACTGCTATTGTGGTAGGCATGAATACCGCGCTGCCCCCTAACGAGCTTCCCCCTCCGCCTGCGGACGCAAATTCGGCAGAGGTTATTTTTTTGGGTACGGGCACGAGTGTGGGCGTCCCCGCGCTGGGATGTCGATGTGATGTCTGTACGAGTACAGATCCTCGCAATCAGCGCACCCGGTGCGCGATCGTGGTGCGATTCAAACATAGCAATTTGTTGATTGATACGCCGCCCGATCTGCGGACGCAGTTGCTACGCGAGGACATCTCGCTCATCCATGCGGTGCTGTTTACTCACGAGCACGTTGACCATCTATACGGTCTCGACGACCTGCGGCTGTTTCCTTTTCAGCTCGGCCACGCCATGCCGCTCTATTGCGAAAGTCATGTCGAGGCGCGTATCCGACGCGTCTATGACTACGCCTTCAGCGACCGCGCACCAACACACCCCGGCTCGACACCTCAACTGGAATTCGTCCGGATCACGCACGATCCGTTCAACGTACTCGGTGTGGAGGTCGTCCCCATCCCAATGGTGCACGGTCCCTATTTCAATGTGCTTGGTTTCCGGATCGGGAATTTCGCCTACTGCACCGATACCAACGCTATCCCCGCTGAGTCGATCGAGCGATTGCGGGGCGTCGAAACGCTCGTCATTGACGCGCTGCGTTTTCGCCCTCACCCGACTCATTTCTCAGTCGACGAAGCGATTGAAGTGATCCGCGAGATCAGCCCGAAACGCGCGTTCTTAACGCATCTTTGTCACGACATCGACCATGCCAAGGTCGACGCTCAACTGCCTGCTGGAATCGAGTTGGCATACGATGGATTGCGATTGAACATCGACCCGACATCGTGACGATGAGCGAGGAAGATGGAGGCGCATCCTAGCGGACGGGAACTTGCCCCACGCGCAGACCGGAGGAGGGCATCTTTTCCCTCGCGGGCATGCTGGGCCCGCCTGAACTTGCCCATCATCAGCGGTGCTCGCTAATCTTTCCGCGCATTGTCACGCGCTCCAGCAGCTGCTGGTCGAAGGCGTCTCCTGGTTCCGACACTGAGTTAGAAAACGGCAGACTGATTCGCAGACTTCGACCGCCAGCAAAACTTGCACAACCTGCAGTGAACTGCAGGGAGGATGCAGGGGTTTGCAGAAAGCCCAGAGGCTGCGATCCCCCAAAGTATGGATACGGCTAGCAAGAGCCCCTTCGCAGGCAATAGCGAGTTAAGCGGCCGCTGCCGGACCCGTTGGGTACGTGAAATGCAATGAGGCCCACGTTCCATTTGAAATGACGAGTGGCCCCTGACAGTATTCAGCTCCGATTTTTCCAACCAAAGTTCTTTGATGCACACACTGATTCTGGTCGTTTTCGTGATCGGCTACCTCGCGATTGCTTTGGAGCACAAGATCCATATCAACAAGGCCGCCAGCGCCTTGTTCATTGGCGTGGTGTGCTGGGCCTTATACGTGGTGGACGTGGGGGCGTTTATCACGCCCGATACGATTCCAGATTGGTTTCGCATGGAGGCCGAATCGGAAGGGATCGAGCAGGTCCCATTGCACTTCGCCATCGATGCTCAGCACCTGCATCAGACTGGCGAGATCGCCAGCATCTTGTTCTTCTTGATGGGGGCCATGACGATCGTCGAGCTAGTCGATTCGCATGAGTCGTTCGCCTTGATCACCGACCGTATCCGCACGACCAACAAACGCGTGCTACTGTGGATCGTCGCGATTTTGACATTCTTTATGTCGGCGGTCCTGGACAACCTAACGACGACGATTGTGATGGTCTCGTTATTGAAAAAGCTGGTTCATGACCGTGACGATCGATGGAAATTCGTGGGCTTGGTCGTGATCTCGGCGAATGCTGGCGGGGCGTGGACGGTGATTGGCGACGTGACGACGACAATGCTGTGGATCCAGCATAAAATTGGAACGGTCGAAGTCATGCAAGAGATTTTCTGGGGCAGTCTGGTATGCATGCTGGTGCCATTAATCGGCTTCTCATTGACGATGCCAGGCACTTTGGCACCGGTCGAAAGAGAGCGTTCAATTCGGCCCGACATCCGCCCCTGGCATCAGTGGTTGTTCTTGGTTCTGGGGCTGATCGCACTTCTGGGAGTGCCTGTCTTCAAGACTTTCACTCATCTGCCACCCTATATGGGAATGATGCTGAGCCTCTCGGTGCTATGGATCGTCTCCGAATTAGTCGGCCACACCCTCGGCGAAGAAACCCGCTCAACGACCGGCGTGCTGCCCGCGCTCAAGCGAGTAGACATGTCTTCGATACTGTTTTTCCTTGGCATTTTGTTGGCCGTTGGATCTCTCGGTGCCACGGGGATGCTGCAATCGACGGCGGTGTGGCTTGACAGCGTGCTGCCCAACCGAGACGTCGTGGCCGTCGTGATTGGACTGGTGTCAGCGGTCGTCGACAACGTGCCGTTGGTGGCCGCCGGAATGGAGATGTACGACCTGCCCATGAACGATCCATTTTGGATGTTACTGGCCTATTGCGCCGGGACGGGTGGCAGTTGCCTGATCATTGGCTCCGCCGCGGGTGTCGCGGCGATGGGGCTCGAGCACATCGATTTTCTGTGGTACTTTCGCAAGATCACGCTGTGGGCGGTGATCGGATATCTCATCGGTGCAGTTGTCGTGACCGCCACATTGACTCGCGTTTGATGCGGCAGCACTGTTGAGTTCGCAATGACCTTCAGGGATGAGTCGCGTCTGCTATCAACGCGGTCGATTCTGCAAAATCTGTCCGTCATCGAGCAGTCGCTCCCGTAGCGCGTCGTAGCCTATTTCCTGGACGTCGGTCTGGGATTGATTCGCCAATGCTGAGAGCGTTGCGGCAGATTGCCCGAGAATCATGAACACGGGCTCCATTCGAATCGAACCAAAGGCCATGTGTGTGGACGAAACACAAACGGGAACGGTAAGGTTGACGCACTGTTCTGCGCGAGGCATCAAACACCCCCTTGCGATCTGGTACGGACCGTTGGTGCTGATGCCGATATCGCCTTCATTTTGCACCGTGCCCTCGGGTGTGATGTACCGCTGCGTGTTATGCGAATCGATGCTGTAGGATCCCATGCCGACCGACTCGGGGGTCTCAATCTTTTTGCGTAGATGGTTTTCGGTCATGATGAATTGACCGACCATTCTTCGCGCTTCGCGGACGTAGATCTGATGCGGCCAGTTACCGTTGTCAGTGAACTCATCTTTCGCCAGTCCCCACCGCTGCATCTTGTTCTGGATCGACTCGGGAACTCGCGGGTCATTCGCGATGAAGTAGAGAATTCCTTTTTGATAGGTCTCGTGTTCGCGGATAATCTCCGCCCGGCGCTTGTAACTCGCTTCCGGGTAGTCGTAGTTGTAGCCAATATTGTCGAAACTGACGGGTCCGTGGTTGTTGGTATCCGTTTTGAAATTGGGCAGCGGATCAAACTTTCCAAAAACATCCTCCCATCCGGCGGCAAAACATCGCAGCAAGACTTCGTATTGAGCGGCATCGTAGCCGTCTGGTTTCGGAAACGGCACGCGATTGGGATCGTGGTTGGTGAAGCACGTACGGAAGCAATAGGCTTGAATGCGATCGTCGCCACTACCGAATTCCCCCGGTGGGTCCGCGCTGACCCGGGGGATCACACCGCTGGACGGATCGCCTGGCACGATATACGGATCCACTGGGCGATCGAGCACGTCGAAGTGATGTTGATGAAACAGACGGCCCGTTTGGACGCCAGCATGGGGTTCGTTGAAATCAGCGATCGATTCTCGACCGGTAGTCGTTTGCACGCCCGCCGCAGCGATCAAGTCCCCCTCATAGGTAGCGTCGATGAACTGTCGTCCGGAGAAGGTTTGTCCGTCGAGCATCTTGATCGAGACGATTTTCCTGTCTTTCACGACAACGCCCGATTCGCGGTCCAACCACGCGTCGCGAACAACGGGGATTTCATTCTCCACCATCATCGCGTCAAAGATCTGCTCGGCGACATGCGGTTCGAAGACCCACATCGTTGCATCCTCGTCATCGGTGGCCCGATGTCCTTGGGCGCGGTCACCGTACTGTTCACGCTGCTGAAAATTCCATGACTTGTCATCTTGGTAGTGACGATAAACCGCTTGGTAAAACTCCTTCGCCAAACCACCGATGACGTACTTGTTGCCGGTATCGGTCCATCCCAGTCCGCCGCTGGTCAGTCCCCCCAGGTGACGATCCGGTGACACTACGATCACCGACTGATTCATCCGTTTGGCCTGCACGGCAGCTGTCATCGCAGCAGACGTTCCCCCATAAATCACAATGTCGTAGGTCTCGGCGTGGACCCGGCGAGCGGCGACTGAGGAGCCCAAGATCGAAATGACGACCAGGAGAAGTACGTAGTAATTGCGGTGAGACGACATTGGCATCGAGCGGGGATCGAGTAGTGAGGTAGACGCGTACCGAAGGTACTATTGAGGGAACACGCATTGTACTCCGTTCGGCGATTTGCGTTTGGGCTCGCTGGATGGGGAGCTGATCGGCCTGGCAATGTCTCACAAGAGTTGACGACGTAGGATAGACTTGCCGCTCCATGCGAGCGTGTCATCTGACAGCAGCATGAGCCAACAATTCACCTGCCCTCCGACTTGCCCCTTCGTGATCCCTGCCCGTCGGGCCCAAACCGAACCGCGTCAGATCAACTTGGAATATGAAAAACTTCGGATTTTGGACGCTCACGTTCCTCGTCGTCGCCAACATGATTGGTGCAGGAGTTTTCACGACATCTGGCTTTGCTTTGGCCGACCTGGGTTCACCCGGACTGGTGATGTGGGCGTGGGCGATTGGCGGCATGATCGCGATCGCAGGCGCGTTCAGTTATGCGATGCTGGTGCGAGCAATGCCACATTCCGGCGGCGAATATCTTTTCCTGTCTAGAAAGGTCCATCCGCTGGCGGGCTTCATTGCTGGTTGGGTGTCACTGATCGCTGGGTTTTCAGGCGCGATCGCCTTTGCGGCTACGGCGTTTGAAAGCTACGTCATGGGCGTATGGTCAAGACCTCACTGGCTACCGGAGGGGACGTGGGCGATCGCGGCAATCATCGCCGCCGGTGCCATCCACGGGTGGCGTCCGCGGGCCGGAGCCTGGGTACAGAACTTGGTGGTCGTCATGAAGTTGGTGCTACTTGCCGCCGTGTTAGGGTATGCCGCGTTCGCCATGGATGCGGGCGATGTTTCGCCTGAGTTCGTCCATGGCGACGAATTGATGACGGGGTGGACGCTGGTCTCCGCCATGGCGGGGAGTTTGGTTTGGATCTCGCTCAGCTATTCCGGATTCAACGCCGCGGTATACGTGGCCGATGAAGTCCGCGACGCGCGACGCGTTGTGCCGCGGGCCTTGGTCACTGGAACCGTGGTGGTCGTTGTGTTGTATGTGTTACTGAATGCCATCTTTGTTTACATCCCACCGGCAGAGGATATCGTGGGGCAGGCGGACGTGGCCGCAATCGCCGCGAGGTCACTCGGTGGCGCTAAGTTCGAGACGTTTGTGCGTCTGACGATCGTGGCATGCCTGCTGACATCCGTGTTCAGCATGATGATGGCCGCACCACGGGTCTATGCGAAGATGGCCGATGATGGCTTACTGCCCGGAGGCTTGCGGTTTCAGGGCGAGAGCCCGCTTGCAGCCACCTGCATTCAAATAGTGCTCGCTGTTTGTTTGGTTTTGGCTTCCGATCTTCAGGGCCTACTATCATATTTAGGTTTAACGCTGTCGATTTGTGCCGCATGCTCGGTTTGCACGCTGCTACTGCCCTCGGTCCGCACGCAGGCAATTTGGCATCCGGTGCATTGGTTGCCCCTTCTGTATATCGCCTGCACGTTGATCGCTGCGGCAATCCTCACGATCAATGATCCATGGCAGATTGCGGGGACAGTCCTCACGTTCGGGCTCGGTGCGATTGGCTACGGTCTGTCAACGTCGCTAAAAAAGCAAAACACGCACGCGGTCGACGACCATCCAGTATCATCGCCGTAATGAACGGTTCCTTATCAATGAACTAGGTCTAGTAAACACCCCAAGGACTTCAGATGAAACGCATGCATTACTGGTCGGCGGCCCTCCTGACGGGCCTGCTTGGTGCATCCATCGCCAACGCAGAGGATTGGTCAAGATTTCGTGGTCCCAACGGATCAGGTGTCGTAGAGGGTTCTCAGGATGCTCCGGTTCGCTGGAGTCCGACGCAAAACGTCAAGTGGACTCTCACACTCCCCGGACCCGGGGTATCGAGCCCCATCGTCGTGGGCGATCGAGTTTTCGTGACCTGCTATTCCGGTTACGGGCTCGATCGAAGTAACCCTGGCGACATCGACGATCTCAAGCGGCATCTACTGTGCGTCGACGCCCAATCCGGTGAATTGATCTGGGAAAAAACGATTGACGCAGCTCAACCGGAAGATCCCTACACGGGAGCTGGCGTGCCGTCGCACGGTTATGCCTCGAGCTCACCGGTATCCGACGGGGAGCACGTGTTCGTGTTCTTCGGAAAAACCGGTGCACTGGCTTTTGATTTCGACGGCAACAAATTATGGCAGACATCGCTTGGGATGGAATCCGATTCACACCGCTGGGGGTCAGCATCGAGTCCAATCCTATTCGATGACAAACTGATCGTAACTGCGGCGGCAGAAAGCCAAGCACTCGTTGCCCTCGATAAAGCGACCGGCAAAGAGGTCTGGCGGCAGGAGGCCAAGGGCCTCGATAATTTGTGGGGTACCCCTGCGTTGGCGGAAACGAGCGATGGCACTGAAGAGCTCGTCGTGGGCGTGGCAGGTGAAGTGTGGGGACTGAATCCTAGCAACGGAAAGTTGCGATGGTATTGCCAGTCGGGGGAAACCGATCAAGCGAACACCAGCGCAATCGTGAATGATGGATTGATCGTCGTCGTTGGCGGACGCGGCAGTGGTTCGATTGCCGTGCGGCCGGGAGGCCAAGGAGATGTCTCTGATTCTCACGTCGCATGGACGGGCCGCGACGCCGGACGATTCGCCACCCCGGTGGCCTACCAAGGGCATATCTATTCTGTGGCGAGCGACGTGCTCTCACGCACCGCAACCAAATCGGGCGAGCAATCCGATCGCGTTCGATTGTCTGGAGGCAGCGGGCGACGCGGTGGTTCGGATTACGCGTCACCTATCATCGCCGATGGCAAGCTCTATTACCTCAAGGGCAATGGCGACATGTTCGTGTTCGATGTTCACGACGACATGAAACAGATTGCCGTCAATCAGACCACCAATGACGCCGAATCATTCAGTGGAACCCCCGCATTGAGCAACGGTAAGCTTTACGTTCGATCCGACAAGACTCTGTATTGCATCGTCGATGGTCCATTTGATGAATCAGCCGAACCAGCAAAAACCGAAGTTGCGGGTCGATCCAGCGAGGATGCGCAAGCCGGCGATCGCCGCGGCGGACCAGGCGGAGGTGGTCCAGGTGGTGGCGGACGGGGAGACCGAGGAGGACGCGAGGGAGGTGGCGGACGTGGATTTGATCCGCAAACCTTCTTCAATCGAATGGATGCCAATCAAGATGGAAAGTTGACGGCCGCGGAATTGGAAGGCCCGTTTCAAGCACGCGCCCAGGAATGGGACGAAGACAAAGATGGTTCCGTGTCGCTGGAGGAGTTTCAGAAAGGTATGCAGAGCATGCGCGGCCCAGGAGGTGGTGGCCCAAGAGGCGGTGGACCGGGCTTTGGTGGGCGTGGAGGAGGCGGTGGCCGTGGTGGTGACCAACGTGACGAGAATCGGCCGCAACGCCCCCAACGACCTGAGTTGGACGAAGGTATTGTCACTGATGCCTAAGGCGAACCTTCGATGGAAGCTGGGGCAATTAGGCTCGCCAGTTCCCAATGCCAAGCAGTCGACACCGGCCGCCGACTGGTTAGACAGTCACGGGGCCGGTGAGTGAAATGCCGCTACAAACCTGGTGGGTGACGAGACCTAGCCGACGGCTGATCGCCCGGCTATTCGTTACCGTTGCGAACGTATTCTTCTGCTGAGAGTTTCCCGTCCTCGTTTTTATCGAACTTCGGAAATCTCTTCGCTGCGGCTTCATCATTGGGCTGAGGGCTGAGGAATTCAGTCAGAGTGAGATAGCCATCGTGGTTGCTGTCTCGTTTTTTGAAGGCGGCGTCTCGATCGAAGGGTTTGCGGTCTTTCTCCGTTGCCTTGCCAGCCTTCTTCGCAGCCGCCTTGGCGGGTGCTTTCACTTGCGGCTTCGGGACGGCTTGTTTCGCGAGTTCTGCTTGCATCGATGCGAGAATCTCGGGACGCTGAGCGGCCAAGTTCTGTGTTTCCTGTGGATCAGCGACGTAGTCGTAAAGCTCGTATTCAACCTCCGCCTGCTCGCTCGCAGCCGAAGGTTCCGAGAAGTTTTTCCACTCCACCATGCGATATCGCGGATCTCGAATTGCTCGACCCAGCCTCTTTCCGCGCGGATAAACATGAGTCACATAGGGGCGAGCATCGGATTCGGGATCGTCTAGCACCTGGGAAAAACTGACGCCGTCGCCTTCATCAGGAGCGTCGATCCCGGCGAGTTCGCACAGCGTCGGGAAAATGTCTACCGTCTCGATCATTGCCGGCGTCGAGGCAGCTTGAACAGCACCGGGAGCCACTACGATCACAGGAATGCGAGCGGCCTGCTCGTAATTGGTATGTTTGCACCACATCCCGTGATCCCCTAAATGCCAACCATGATCACCCCAAAACACAATGATGGTATTCTCTGCCAGTCCCAAGTCATCGACGGCATCCAATACCTTGCCAACCTGCGCGTCCATGTAGCTGGTCGCTGCATAGTATCCATGGATCAAATGTCGAGTTGTCGCTTGCTCATTGGCATCACGACCGAACATGTCCGCATAGTTACGAAGTTCGCCGTAGGAAGTCGGGGCGTAACTGGGAGCATCTTTCGGCGGCTGATGCAAGGTCGGCATCGGTAGTGTTTGCGGGTCGTGCAGATCCCAATACTGCTGCGGTGCAACGAAGGGTAAGTGCGGTTTCAAAAAGCCAACGGCGATGAAAAATGGTTTCGCGGGCGTTTGACTGGCAACGGTCAATCGAGCCACGGCTTCGCGGGCAATTTTTCCATCGCTGTATGTCTCGTCGGAAACAGCCGCCGCTTCCGTTGCCGGACCACGAACCTTGCCCGACTTATCTTTTTTCAGTCCAGCGAGGCTTTCCTCAAGCACGTAACTCGGAGCCTTGGGTCTCCAAAACGGAACACTCCACGATTTGGCGTCATCGGTATTCCCATGACCGACATGCAGAATTTTACCCAGTCCCTGAGCCTCGTAGCCATGGTTGACGAAGTGTTGCGGCAGCGTCGTCACGTGGGGTGCTGCGATGCGAAAATTGGTAGGCAAATCGTAAATCCCGAGCGTCTGCGGACGCAGACCCGTGATGAGCGAATTTCGGCTCGGCGAACAGACGGCTTGGTTGCAATACGCGGAGCGAAACAGCACCCCCCGTCTAGCCAGGCGATCAATGTTGGGAGTGACGGCGTGCGCATCACCGTAACACCCCAGCGTCGGCTTCAAGTCGTCCACGCAAATCAACAGCACATTGGGCTGCTCGGCAATCACGGTGACGGAGGAAGAAAACAAACACCCAATCAAAAGCAACAATCGATGCATGATCCACTCATAAACGAGCTGAGGAAAAGCTCCGCCAGTGAATTCTCTCGCGGCAACTGTCGTTAGCATAATCCAACGCGTGGCCGGTCGGGAGTCACAACATCGACGGGTCAGGGCCGGCATATCGTGTCCCACGCGGCTTCGGTGGCCAGCTGAACGAGTCCGCAGCAGTCGTCGACATACGGCTGCAAGCGTTTGCCGGTACAGTGACATGCGCGGTGCCCCGACAGTGTACGATCAACGTAGATGCTGCACGCATTCAGAAACTTGCCCAATTCAAAAAGATGGAGATAGGAATGGAATATCAAGCGTGGGTCGCTGACCAAGCCGGTGGTGCGTTTTCGAAGCAAACTCTCGACCGGGAACCGCTCGGTGCAGAAGAGGTTGAAATCGCCGTCGAGCATTGCGGCGTGTGCCATTCGGATCTTTCGATGTGGAAGAATGACTGGGGAATGTCAGGGTTTCCGGCGGTCCTCGGGCACGAAGCGGTTGGCCGGGTGACTGCGGTCGGCGACCATGCCAAAGGCGTGAGCGTCGGTCAGCGTGTCGGTGTGGGTTGGAACTGCCAGAGCTGCATGCACTGCCGCCCCTGCTTGTCCGGAGAACAACATCTGTGCAACGACGTCCAACCGACGATCGCGGGACATTTCGGTGGTTTTGCCAGTTCCCTGCGGGCACATTGGGCGTGGGCGATTCCTTTGCCTGATGACTTGAACGCAGCAGACGCAGGACCGCTGCTGTGCGGAGGGATTACCGTTTTCAATCCGCTGCACATGTTTGCGTCCCCGATCAGCCGTGTGGGTGTGATCGGGATCGGCGGCCTGGGGCATTTGGCGGTCAAGTTCGCATCGTCCTACGGATGCGATGTGACCGCTTTTACGTCCCGGGAGAGTAAGTTCGCCGAGGCGCGCCAATTCGGTGCCCAGCACGTTGTCGCAACGCGGGACAAGGACGCGATTGCAGCACTGGAAAAATCATTCGACCTGTTGATTGTCACGGTGAACGTGCAACTGGATTGGGACGGGCTCATTGCATCACTTGCCCCTCAAGGCCGTATGCATCTTGTTGGTGCCGTGCTTGAGCCCGTCCCCATTTCTATCTTCCCGCTACTCTCGCGGCAGGGCAGCGTCAGCGCGTCGCCGACCGGATCGCCGGTCGACATTGCCAACATGCTCGATTTCGCCGCCCGCCACGATATTGCGCCGCAAACGGAACATTTCCCCATGAGCCAAATCAATGATGCCTTTGCCCATGTCGAGGAGGGCAAAGCGAGGTATCGGGTCGTATTGGATGCTGATTTCTAAATGCGTTCCACTACATCTGATATTGGTACCCGAAGACAGCGTTAAACCCTGGCCCATCCACACCGCTACCGAGCACGCGATAATATTTGTTTGTGATATTTTCGAGTGACAACGAGAGGCTGTGCTGGTTCGACTGGCCGAAGAAGCGACCAGTCCTAACGTTCAGTGTTCCGTAACCGGGAGTGCCACCCGCAATGAATCTCACATCACTTAGGTTGGACTCCGCGTACCGGTCGGCGCGATCGACCAGCCAAGTAAAGACGTCGATGTAGGCGCCATGGGAAGGCTCGTCGATACGCAGCCCGAGTGTGCCTTGCGTGGGCGGGATCCGCGACAGCGGATCCTTCCGAGTGGTATTATTGCCGTACGTATAAAAAAAGTTTCCATACAAGGCTACGTTGCGCTGAAGTAGGTACTCGCCGGTCAGTTCGGTGCCATTGATGAAGGCCTCTTGATTAGTCAAAAATCGTTGGCCATCGATGATGTCGCGATCGATGAAACTATCAAAATCTGTCCAGAATTCGGTGACTTGCAAACGCAACCGGTCGTAGTTGAATTTCAACCCAACTTCGTAGGTCCGACTATGTTCCGGCTGGACATCCAGATTCCCCACCAGTGGTGTGGACTGATCATTCTGTAGGAATGTCTTGTTTGCGGTCAAATCGTCGATCGTCGGTGCTCGAAAGCCTTCGTAATAGCCACCGACCAGACGCACCTCTTCGGTAAGCTTGTACGATAGCCCCACACTGGCGATCCAATCTTGGTAGGTTCGCTTGAAGAATTGCGGACCGATGGTATCGAAGTCGGGAGTTGCCGACAGATTAATATTCTCGTAGCGCACCGAGGTCGTGGCGTCGAGACGCTCCGTTAGCGGCACGTACCAAGACGTGAAGACTCCGACACGGTCGGCCGCAGAGTCATCGGGATACTGTGGATCGGTGACCGATGGCGTTGCACCAGCAGACGTCGGATCATCGATTTGAACACGTTCGGAGTTGATTGACTCGCCGTAAAAATCGGTTCCGTAAGTCAACTTTCCAACGTCACCCATATCTTTGACAAATGACATCGTCGTCCCCCAACCGAGGTCGTCAAATTCACCAATTTCACGCCGTGTAGGCAACGCGTCGGCGTCGTTACTGGCGTAGCGATCCACTACGGACGCTTCTTTGGTCCGCATCCCCGATAAAGTGACCGAGTAGACGTCGGCTAATAGCAAATCGTCTGGCAGCAACCCCTCGAGCCGGCCGTAGATCAGGTCACGCTGCTGTGGATCAAATACAGTGGGACGCTGTATCGGTACGCTGCCGTCGGAAGCGGGACCAAGCACGAAGGGCAGAAATCGATCACTGCGTTTGAGATCGTTCTGCTCGAAATGCTGTAACGCGACCGTTAGCAAATGATTTTCAGTTAGCATGCGTTGCAGTTTGACGTCGCCTGCGTACTGGCTATAG
Organism: Allorhodopirellula heiligendammensis; assembly: GCF_007860105.1. Lineage (NCBI taxonomy): Bacteria > Pseudomonadati > Planctomycetota > Planctomycetia > Pirellulales > Pirellulaceae > Allorhodopirellula > Allorhodopirellula heiligendammensis. The sequence goes on along the minus strand of NZ_SJPU01000002.1, from coordinate 2,024,397 downwards.
TCCGTTGCGGGTTGGCGTCCCAAGTCACCTCCCACATCGAGATTACCTGAGTCCAGGTAGGAAACACCGCCGGTGATACCGGTCGTCCCGTACCACCCGCTGAACCCCGTGCGCGTGTAGGTGGACGCCTCAGCCGTGCTGTAAAACTCGCTAAATTGTGGACTGGCGTAGTTTCCGCGAAGTGGGTCGGCGGACCGCGTGACGAAATTAATGACGCCACCGATCGCATCGCTTCCCCACAATGCCGACTCGGCACCGCGAATGATCTCGACACGAGCGAGCGAACCGGGATCAATCGTTGAGGTGTATTGATTCGGCCCTGGCCTCAGGATACTGGTGTTCATGCGGATGCCGTCAACTAAGATCAAAATCTGTTGTCCAGTCAATCCGCGAATGAACGGGGAGACTTGACCATTTCCGGTCTGCTGCGTCATCACGCCCACTTGATTCTGCAGTGCCCGAAAGACGGTCGACGCCTGCCGGCGATCGAGGTCCTCCCGGTCGATGATCGTCCCCAGTCGGGGCGAATCAAACAGACTTGTTTCCCCTCGCACGACGCTGTTGAGCCCGGTTGGATTACTCATCGTGCCGCCGAAGATCTGTTCGCTGAGCGACTCGAATGACTGACTAAACGGACCGTCGTTACTTGGTGCGCTCGACGTCCCGGCTACTCCGCTGTCCGTATTGATGCTTAGCGGTGATGCGGCGGATTGCGCTGACGCTTCGTTTGCTGAACGAGGCTGTCCATCCAACGGCAGGGCGTCTGGACCTGCGAATATCGGCGGCGTGAGGAGCTGTCCAGTGCTCGGATCAGTAGTCTCAGTAGAAGATGGAGATCGAGGCGTTGGACTCGGTCGTGCGGAGTCAGATGTCGCCGGCGGGCGCACCTCGATCTCGGGCAGAGTCGGCCTCTCGCGCTGCTGAAGCATGGTTGCGAAGGTTGCCTCAGGGGCCGCATGAACCAGGGGTTCGTCAGCGATCAAAGCCATTGGGAACGAGGGCAGAAGCACCAATGCGAGCAGTGAAATCCTTTTCACGTGTCTTCCTTATCAAGCGAACGATATCGACGCATTGGCGACAGAGCTGGGCATGATGAATCGTTCCGGTCAGCTGATGTGGCACTGATCGGCACATTAGGCTCAAACACTCCATGGCGTACAACCTGAATCGTTCAGGTCACCGTAACCAGCATAATGAACCTCTTTGGCGGGTCAGTTGCGATCAAAATTCCGTCTGCCATGATCAAGAAACCGCCCCCCTGAGCCCACCGCGATCGCCCCCTCGTGGCCAATATCTCGTTGTCGACTGCATCCCAGTTGCCGACGGGCGTCCTGGTACAGAATCTGCTATTTCTATCGTGACATGAATGAATCAAATTCGTCGCACGATTGCGACTCAAACGTCATGCCCCCATCGATCGAAAGTAGTTGCCAACATTTTCGAGTCCTGGCCTCCGATGACCTGTTGCATGGAAACAAAGAGGTGTGGATCAAACATGGTGACGTCATGTATCGACTTCGCAAGACTGGCTCGGGGAAGTTATACTTGACCAAGTGATTTATCTGAAAGCATTTCATCGGCCGACTGTTTTTTCTTGCGCAGTGCATGCGGTGGTATTGGTCGCAGTCGGCTACTTACCGCTTGAAGCGATTCGTCGATTCACTACCAGCGGACAACGCCAGGTAATCTCCATCGAGATGTCGATCGCTGCCCCGATGCCGTTCTCAACTGCATCGACAATGTCTGCGGAAGTGACGCATGAGCCAACGGAGACAATCGAAGCGGAGCGGAGCCTGCGGCCTTCGGACAACCTCGCCAGGCCGGACGCAGCCCCGTCAAACTACGCTCCCTCTCATTCGACGCAACCGCTATCCGCCGAGAACCCAATCGATGAATTGCCTCAACGAGTCGAGAGGGTAGTGGAGATGCCGACGGTGGCGAACGTCAGAGTCTCCCGTCCCCGGAGTGATCCATCGATTGCGATCATGCCGGTGGTTGCCGCAGTTCCGGTCGACGCCCTGGCAGGGCTAGCGCCAACGGATGTTGAGTTCCACGACAATCCACCGCCAAAGTACCCGACACATGCAGCGGCCCGTGGGATCGAGGGCACCGTGCTCTTGAAGCTCTACGTCAATCGAGAAGGCAAAGTGTCGCGGGCCGAGGTACTAGAATCCAGCGGCAGCGAGCTGCTCGATCATGCCGCATTGGCGGCCGTCAAGACATGGTCGGGCAAGCCAGCGACGCGGTTCGGCCGACCGATTGAGACAGCCGAGGTGCTACCGGTTCGATTCCGCCTGTAGATGCGTCCCGGTTTCGGAAACACGTTTCCTGAATAGATGCGCTATCTATTATCGTGGTTTCAATCGTGTGGAAAATCGACTCGCACGCGATTGCAAACTTGATCGACGCCAGGCACCCGGCGGACGAGCTCCTGGGCGAGCTGATTCAGATAAAACGATGGCAACCGTCCGCTGAGCGTCACGGTCACGTGATCGCCCGCGGAAACAGAAAAATCGCAACGTAGTTCCATAATGGGACGACGACCACAGCGGCGGAGTGCCGCTCGCACGGAGTGCTCGACCGCCGAGACTTGCGGTGGATTGGAATCAGCGAAAGTGCCGGTCGGAACACTGGTATCCGCGCGAAGATCAATTGTCTGATTCATATCGTCTCGGCTCCGTTACCGGGCCCCATCACCGGGGACACGGAACTATTTTGCGCTGGCTGCGTCGCCTTCAGCTGTGGCCTGATCGTCTGCGACTGGAGCACCTTCGGTGACAGGGGTGCCGTCGTCGATCATGTCGGCGGAGAAATCGGTGGCGACCTCTCCATCCTCGGTCGTGATCGCCTGTCCTCGGGGTGGTTGGCAGCCCACGCTAACCACTAAATGACTCAGGGCGAACAACAAAACAACAAATTGGATTCGAAAACGAAACGGGACCATGGAAATGCTCGGCAGTGGGTTCAGGGGAGGGCAGGAAGCCGGGCGGGACGATCGAGTCGCCAAGAACACGAATCCGTGACGAATCACGTCGACGAGCAACGCAAAATTCATACCGAATCCTGGTTCTCCGGCGTCCAATCGGCCCACAGGCAGTCCTACCAAGAAAGAATCGCTATCTACCATCGCATTTACAGCCTCTGACGTGTACCCTGGTTCGCTCAAATTTCCGTGCACCGCTTGATTTGGTTTTGACCAACGAAATCGCGGTTGGACAGGGAATGCTTGTTTTTTCACCAGAATGGGATTGATGACGGCATGGACTGGATCGCCGAAGACCAAATCGGATCGTTGGGGCTGCTGCTCGGCGAAGCAGTTGAGCGTCTGGTCGATTCGCATGATCAAGAATTCGACAAGCATGCGGCCATGATGAACGTCAAAACGCCCACGCTGACGCAAGGCGATGATGGCGTTCGATTTGAGTTTCAGGTGAAAGGCAACCGGCAACGAATGCAAAGCGTTGCTGTCATCGTGCAACCGCTCGCCGATCCCGAGGACCCCAGTGCCGAAGCGATGCAGTTGCGGGGCGATTGCGAGTGTGGCTGCCTGGCCTACGAGCGAAGCCTTCGCTGTGCTCATACGCTCGCCTGCGCGTGGTGGATGCAGGAACAGATCACCCGGCGGAGGGGAAACGGACAGTTATTCGAGTTTCTCGCTGGGCTCAAAGCTGACGCGGTCGCGGCGGGCAAACAGTTTGTCGATGAGTTGCTGCGCCGGGCTGCCAGTGCCCGCCCCGAACGGTCCGATGAGGAACCGACCCAACTGCAGTGGCGGCTGCGCGTCAATGTTGCCTCCCAGGCGACGCCACTTACCATCACGCCGTTTGAGCAGCGGAGCCGCAAGGGCGGGAAAGGTTGGACCAAGGGCCGCGAGGTCCGTAGTTTCGACTTACTCGAACAAAACCTGCTCACCGAACCCCTCGACAGCCAGATCGCTTCGCTCACATCGATCCCCACGCACGGTTTTCGCGAAGACCAGTACGGCATGTTTCAAGCCCTGCGTTTGCTCGCCGGTCACGAGAACGTCGCGTGGGACGACTCCGAAGCATCTCCAGTGGATGTATTCAGCAGCCAACTCAGCTTAACCCTTCATCCAGTGGAAGTGGATCAGCCGGCTAAGAAGAGCAAACGAGACAGCCAGAACTCCACAGACAACCACCAAAAACCGCGTCAGAAAAAACGATCCACCAAGTCTGCTCGATCGAGATCGTTTGCCGAACTCACCGAGTTTCCCGATCGTGATGGGGCCCCCCAGCTCGCGAGGGCCGCGGAATCCGACACCGCGGCGACCATGACTGTCGAACTTGAGCGCGACTTCGATGCCGCTGTCCCCGACACTCTCGCGGCACCTCCGGGCGAATCCACCGCGGTTCAGTTCCAGCCTCGATTGACGGTCGAAGGCATCGACATCGACGTGCATGCATGTGAAGTGCTGTTCGGTCACACCAGCCCCGTCGAACCGGTCGTCGTCCTAGCAGACCGTGAGCACAATCGTCTAGTCGTTTGCACGTTGATCGATTCGGCAGCCAGCGGACTGGTTCAGTTCCTGTTACGAGAGGACTACCGCGACACCATGCTCGACGAAAAGTCGGCGGCCAAGCTGGCTCTGTCCGCCGGCACAATCGATTCGTTGATCCATGTCTCCCTGCCGCCGCAATTGGCCGGACCGATCCGCCCGATTCCCAGTGAGTTGATTCTACAGATGCGCCCCCGGCCTGGTGCGGGATTGAAAATCGCGCTGCGAACCTATGATGCGCGTTTCCGCGATTCACTCATCCCCGGGCAACAGCCTGACATCGTGCCTTGTCTCAGCGAAACCGGCCCGATTCGATTGCAACGCAATCTGGCAGACGAGCTGATTGCTGGGCAGGAAATCGTCGAGCGATTTGCACTGAATAAACTGTCCAGCGATGGAGACCATGAGTGGGTCGCCGTCAGCGACCATTCGGCCCTCGATCTGCTCGGCCGCTTGCACGATGCAGGCGAGAATGCCCCACGAATCGTCTGGCCGGAAGGCGAAACGTTCCGAGTCCGTGGCGAGATCACACCGAAGTCGCTGCGTGTGCAAATCGATGACTCACCGGATTGGTTCGGCGTTACCGGATCGGTCACGATCGACGGCGTCGAAGTTCCGCTCAATGATCTGTTGCTGGCCGTTCGTGAAGACCGCCAACTCGTCCGCGTCGGTGATCGCAAGTTTGCCAAAATCAGCGAGGCATTCCGTCGTCGGTTAACTCAGTTAGCGGATACGCTGGTTGCCGAGAAGGGACATCTAAAACTGCCGACAGCCGCCGTTCCACTGGCGCAGGAGGTGCTTGGGGACGACGTCTCGCTGGAGGCAACCGCCGCGTGGCATTCAGCCGTTGAACGACTTGAGTCCTTGGGCAGTTGGAATCCGGAGCGTCCCACCGGTCTCGATGCGACCCTGCGTGATTACCAGCTCGATGGCTACCGCTGGCTCGCCCGGCTGAGTCGCTGGGGCGTAGGCGGTGTCCTCGCCGACGACATGGGATTGGGTAAAACCGTCCAGACGTTAGGGATTCTGATCGATCGATCCGCCGATGGTCCCGCCCTTGTCATCGCGCCGACGAGTGTCGGTGAAAACTGGGTTCGCGAAGCCGGCCGGTTTGCCCCCTCGCTCAACGCGGTGCTGTACCGCGATTGCGATCGGGATGAGATCATCAAGACAGCCGGCCCCGGCCATGTCTTGATTGTCAGCTACCAATTGATGCAGCGTGACGCCAAACGCTTTGCCACTCGGTCTTGGACCACGCTCGTGCTCGATGAGGCCCAGTTCATCAAGAACTCGCAAACCAAGACGTCGCAGGCCATCCGCATGCTGCAAGCAGATTGGCGGCTAGGTCTGTCGGGTACGCCGCTGGAAAACCACCTGGGCGAACTGTGGAGTCTGTTCCGCACGCTCAGCCCAGGCTTGCTCGGATCGTGGCAGCGGTTCCGCAGCCGGTTTGCTGAACCGATCGAGCGGCACAACGATGCCGAACGCCGCGAAGCATTGGCTCGGCTCGTTCGCCCCTTCATCCTCCGCCGCACGAAAGACAAGGTACTCACCGAACTACCGCCGCGAACTGAGATCACGCTGCGAGCAGAACTCAGCGATGCGGAAAGAAAACTTTACGAAGATGCCCGCCTCGCCGCACTTGCCGAACTCACGCACGCGACCAACGACGGCGAGAAATCGCACGATGGTCGTCGTCGGATTCAAACGCTGGCATGGCTGACCCGGCTCCGCCAACTCGCATGCCACCCTGCATTGGTTGACCCCAGCTGGAAGGGCGCTTCGGCGAAACTCGACCTGCTGATGTCGTTAGTGGATGAATTGCGGGACGGCGATCACCGCGCCCTCGTCTTCAGCCAGTTTGTGAAGCATCTCGGGGTTGTCCGGGATGTGCTTGATCGACGCGGCATCACGTACCAATACCTCGATGGGTCGACCCCGTCGCACGAACGGCAGCGGCGTGTCGACGCGTTCCAAGCCGGCGAGGGTGACCTGTTCTTGATCTCGCTCAAAGCCGGCGGCACGGGGCTCAACCTGACGGCAGCTGATTACGTCTTGCACCTCGACCCCTGGTGGAACCCAGCTGTCGAAGATCAAGCGACTGACCGCGCCCACCGGATCGGCCAGGAACGCCCCGTGACGGTCTATCGACTGGTGGCCGAACGAACGATCGAAGAACAAATCCTGCAGCTCCACGCTGATAAACGGGAGCTCGTTGCCGGTGTGCTCGACGGTACTGACGCTGCTGCCCGCCTGCAGACCCAGGATCTGATCGAATTGATCAGGAATGAAATGGGCTAAAGGCAGGCAAGACGACGACCACGATAAATGCGACCCGCACCCAGCTATGTCACATGAGGTGCGGTCTTTAGGGCGCGACACTAATTCGATTATCGATTTGAGAGACACCTGGCTCTAATCGAATAAGTAATTCACTTCGGCGTCGGTGGGCTTCGCTACTGACCGTGCCCTGCAAGATCGCGGTCCTGCCCTGCATCTGCACGTTAACGCCGTAGAGCGGTTGGGATGCCGGACCATACTCTGCACCGAGAGTAGCGGGGCCTCGCGGTCGTGGCCCGAGCGAACTGGTTCGCTGCAAACGGTTATTCAAGCTGACCTCGCGGGCGATCTGTACATCGACGTCCACGGGAGGCAACTCGACAGCACTGCGGAGTCGAGTGCGGATGGGCATGGTCGCTTCGGTACCACCGTTCAGCCCACCATTCAACGCATTATTGAAGGCGGCCCCTAACCCACCAAGCCCCCCCAAGCCACCGCCAGCCCGGGTCGTCGCCCGCGCACCGGTCGTACTCAAAGACGCGGCGGCTGACGTGACACTTGCGCCCACAGGCTCGCTGAATTGTCCCACTCCGCCCGTGCGGTCCACATCACCGATGAACTCTTCCTGCAGATCAACCAGGTCACTGCCGCCGGTAATCGGCGTGCCACCAGCACCCGCTCCACCACCACCTGTACCGCCACCTCCGGTATTTCCACCGCCACCATTGTTGGCTTGGACGGTTGTACCAAGACAAACAACCAACGCGATGGAGAAGATGCTAGTCAGTAAGCGTTTGTACCAAGTGTTGGATTTCAGGTTTAGCATCGGATACTTTGTGGGTGTGAAGGCTAGCGTGGGGTCGGATACTACTATTCTAATCTCGTCGCTGAAAAATTTTCTACTTTCTGCTTTTGGAATCCGAAACGTATGACTCTCCCCACGGTCACGCTCGCTGTTGTTCGCTGTCGCTGGTTCGCAACCATGCTGTTGATCGGAATGATCGTGCCGCAGACTTTAGTCGCGCAGGCTCGTGCCCGCACAAGTGATACTGTCGGATTTGAATCCCAGTGTCCACCTGCGTCTCGACTGTTGCCCTCCGATACGCTGGCATATATCCGTATTCGCAATACATCAGAGCTGAGAGCAGGATTCTCCCGTTCTACCCTGGGCCAGATGCTGAACGATCCAGCGATGCGGCCATTCGTTTCAGATACCTACCAAACCGTCAGTCAGCTAATGGAGGAATTCGCCAGCCAAGTAGGGCTATCGCTGGACGAAATGCTTGCGATTCCCAAAGGACAAGTATCCTTAGCGGTCGTCCCCGGCGCTCCACCGGAAGAACCCAAAGCGGGCAATCCGGACGAGAAATCCGAGGAGAGTGATGAGGAGATCGCCGCGCGAATGCAGCGACAACGCCGTGACCGAAACAGTTTCGCGGGCGTGTTCCTCATCGAGACCGGCCAACAAAATGATTCCGCTGCATCAATGCGGAAGCTGATTGAAACGATTGGCGAACTTGCTAAAAGAAATCAGTTTGTCGACAGCGAGGAAGAAATCGGTGGCCATCGAGTCACCACATGGAAGTCACCACGGGGGCGCGGCCCCGTCGTGGAATGGTTCGATCGCGACGGGGTATTTGTCATCGGCGTGGGCCGCCGCGCCGCCGCCGACGTGCTCGAACGCTGGCACGAAACCGACGCACCCGAAAATCGGAAAGCGGCTGCAGAGAGATCGCAGACCGCGGCCTCGGATTCGATGATCTTGGAGAACCTATCCAGTAATCGTGATTTTGGTGCCGTAATGACACGCTGCGTGGGAGCAGAGGCTGAGACGCCGCAGATCACATTTTTTGCCAATCCTTACGCAATTGCCCAAAAAATCATCAGCCGGAGCAGTTCATCATTCTTCATCCAGCCCATCGTCGAAGAATTGGGGATTGAAAAGATCCGGGGTGTGGGCGGGAGCGTTTTCCGGGGTGGAGATATTGTCGAGGGTATTATTCACCTGCACGTGGTGATTGACCCTCCTCGTGATGGATTCTTTGGCGTTGTGCGTCCTGAATCAGTCGAACCGACGCCTCCCGAGTGGGTGCCAGCCGACACGACGTCGTATTTGACCGCCAATTGGGATATCGCTACGGCGGCGGAGAACCTTGCAAAGATTGTCAACCGTTTTGCAGGCGAGGGCAGCTTTGAGCGTTTCACCGAAGATCGCGTTCAGGCCAGATTGGACGTGAGCCTGAAAGATGACTTACTAGCGAACCTTACAGGGCGATACGTCGGCGTTCGCCGCTATCAAGAGCCGGCGGCGTGGAACGCGATCGCGCGCATGGATGCGTTACAGGTTCGTGACGTCAAAAAAGCGAGAGAGATGCTGGACAAAATCCGCCAAAAACTGCCCGCTTCGGACATGCGGCCGGAGACGATCGGGGACATCCAGGTCTATTTCGCGAAGCCTGGCCGCGAGTTGCCCGATACGATGCGGCAGGTCGAACGGAGCGTGATGCTGCTCGATGACTACCTCGTACTCTCCGACTCACGGGAGGTCGTCGAGCAGGCGATCCGGACTCGCTCCGGCTCCCAGCCCAGATTGATCGATGATACTGACTTTGCGCTGATGTTGTCGGAACTCGGGGCGAAACTAGCCGGCGAGCAACCGTTTTTCCTGTCATTTAATCGTGATGCGGATAGCTACCGAGTCCTGTACGATCTTGCCGCCTCCCCCACCTTGGCAGGCGCATTTGACCGTCGCGGTGCGAACAGTCCCGTTGCCCAGAAGTTCAGCGAGCTCTTGCAACGGCAGAACTTACCCAAGTTTGAGCAATTACGGAAATATTTCAATGTGAGTGGTAGTTTCGCTTACAACGAGGCGGACGGGCTCCATTTTGGCACGATGACGCTTCGCCCATTGGAGTAAACCTAAGTTGACGGCAAAGTCCTTGATCCCCTTCCAATTGGGGATTCTGGAACTGTCGAGGTCACCCTCTGCCACAGGAAAAACTTTTTTCGGGGACGAAGCGATGTTTTCGGCACAACCGTTGCGGTAGCACAGGTCTGTCCGTGTAATCGCCCGTTTTTTAGGGTTGCATCTTCCATTCAATGGATACCCTTGTGCGGGCGAGGTATTCACCTCGCACGCACATGGCTAGCACCAATGAGTCCCCATCGCACGCTTTCGAGGTAGTCCAGCCAAGGTGGCAGATCGGTTTCGCGAACTTTCCTACGTCTTGGCACGTCTGAAGGGTTGTCGCGAGCCGGATTTTTCCGGTTACCCCGGACGCACTCGTCTGAAAGAAAGGTTTTCCAATGCCCAGAAAAGAATCTTTGCAAAATTTGCGAGCGACTTTGGTCCGCCGTCGCGATGCCCTCCGGAAGGCTTTAGCAGGCGACCTCAGCTTGCTGAGCGAACTCCATCAGCAGAAGACCGGCGATGCGTTAGACGCAGCCGCTGACACGGTTCAGGACGAGCTGAACAGCCAGCTGGTCGAGGTCGAAAGCAAAGAATTGGTCGCAATTGAAGAAGCGATTGCGAAATTCCAGCAGGGTACCTACGGCGATTGCGAGGACTGCGGCAAACCCATTCCGCTCAATCGGCTCCGCGCCATTCCTTACGCGAGCGACTGCATCGAATGCCGCCGGAAGGCAGAGAACGACGTCGACGGCGCCTCTCCTGCCGTGCCCTGGAACCGCATTTTCGATATGACCGAAGCGGACACCATCGAAGGCTAACGAACTGCCAATGGATGATTGATCGCACGGGCAGCCGATGCCAGTGCATGGGGTCCAACGTTCGATGGGGGTGATTGCCAAAGTCCGACAATTTGAGATTTTGTCAACTGGTGCTTTTGTTCCGGTCAGCTGAGCGGTTATGGTCTGGTGGTACCGATTCTTCACACCTTACCCCAGCATCGCAGAGACAACGTCATGACGGACCTTCGCTCTTTGATTCGAGACATTCCTGACTACCCTAAACCAGGAATATTGTATCGTGATATCACACCGCTGCTGTGTGATGCAGCGGCCTTGCACGAGGCCGTTGAACAGATGGCGGCTCCTTTTCTAGACGCCGGCGTGGACATCGTGGCAGCGGCCGAGGCACGCGGATTTATCTTTGGGACTCCGCTGGCGATGCGTTTAGGTGCTGGATTCGTACCCATTCGCAAACCAGGCAAACTTCCGTTTGATCTGCATTCCTTCGCCTACCAGCTGGAATATGGCACCGACGAGTTGCAAATCCATGTCGATGGCATCCAGCCCGGCCAGCGCGTTCTGGTCGTCGATGATCTGCTCGCGACCGGAGGCACCGTTGAGGCCTGTCTACGTCTGCTCGAAAAATGCGATGCGAAAATCGTCGGTTGTTCCTTTTTGCTGCACCTAGAGCCCCTCGGCGGCCAGGCGAGATTGGAACCCTATGACGTTCACAGCGTGCTCACCTACCGCGGGGATGACGGAGAAGCAGAACTGAGCATTCAGAACCGCGAACCTGGACCGAGCGTCTAGGAACGACTCCTGTCGTGACGCTTGGCTGGGTTTTTGCAAGTTTCCTGGACCTCAGTATGCCAGCGAGCGAGGCTGATTGACACGGCGAGGTTGGAAAATCTGGCGGGCGGTACCACTTTGCTGGCTGATTCGCGCCGGTGTCGGTTGGCCCGACATGTGCGACTCCACAATTCGCTCACCATCGCCCAAGGCAATGGTGGGCTGACCTTCGGAGTAACCGCCGATGTACTCACCAGCGGGGTGCAGTGAACCGTGTCCATCACAACCACAATCTCCGCCACAGCTGCCGGTGCTGCAGCCGCCGTCACAGCCTCCATCGCAACCTCCGCCACAGCTGTCGGCACATCGATATCCCCACAGGCTTTTAATGCCGGCGAAGACGGGGCGGCACTTTCCGCACGATTGTCCATTGAAGTTACCACATGAATCACAGGGATCGCAGCAATCGGCCGGATCGTTGATCCAGGGGTCAACGTACAGCTCACCACATCCGTCGCAGGCCCCACAACCGTCGCTGCAGCCGCCACCACATGCCCCTGCGTAGCCACCATGGTTCCATAGCGGACCACAGCAACCGACGGTGAGAGTTAAGCTGAGAGCGAGCAATAGTGTTTGAGCAGCGTGAATCATCGCAGACGTCCGTGTCACGTGGGCGGTTTTTTGGGGGTGGAGGATGCTCCCGGTGAAAAGTCCACCAATGAATTGCAACCTCCGGCCGGAATCCAAAGTTCAGAACCGGCGTCACAATCGTTATCGTCCGCACATCCGGCAAACTTTACCCAATTCCCACCCGGCGGCCTGTACTCCATGAGCCTACCCCCTGTGCAGAGTTCCCTGAACGTTGAGTTTTTTCGGCGTGGACCTGCGGAGGTTGCCCGCGGGCTCCTCGGCTGCGGTGTTGCCCACCGCGTCGATGGAAGATGGCTCGGTGGCTGGATTGTCGAGACGGAGGCCTATCTGGCCCAAGATGATCCCGCAAGTCATAGCTCGCGCGGCCTGACGGCTGGCAACGCGTCGATGTTCGGGGCCCCGGGCACGCTCTATGTATATCCAATCCACGCCAAACACTGCATGAACTTGGTCACCGAGGACTCGGGGATCGGGTCGGCGGTGCTGATTCGCGCGATCGAACCGGTGTGGGGTATGGAGCAAATGCAGCAAAATCGCGGCACGACCAACCATCGCCGAATCACATCCGGTCCGGGGATGATTTGCCACGCGATGCAGATCCAACGGGACTGCGACGGCGTGGAAGTGCTCCGTTCAAACGACTGGCGGCTGACGCTCGGTCGCGACCTCCGAGCTCGCATTATCACCTCACCACGGGTAGGGATTCGCCATGCCGCCGAGTTGCCTCTGCGTTTCTTCGTCGATGGCAACCGCTACGTCAGCGGGTTGGCGGGACTCCACAACCGTCCACGCCGCGACGAAATTGGACCAGCAAATGCCCACGGCACAGCGCACCTTTAGCGGCGTGACGTCCTGATCGCCCCGCAACCAGTCAACCTCGACGCGTTGGCATCAACGTACACTTTGCCACCTACCGGGCTATGCCAGTCGTTGGTCAATGTAGTGTTTGCAGATTTGGTAGTAGGTCACCATCGAGTCAATATCGATCCATTCATCGATGGCGTGCAGATTACCAACGAGGGGGCGCGATAGGTTCACGCTGATGCCATGCTCGCGGAAAAATCGGCCATCGCTTCCACCAGAGGCCCGCACCAAGCCCACGGCGTTACCGGTCTCGTCGGCGGTCGCTTGGCAGAACAGTGGGTCCGGGGCGAGGTCGGTCGGCTCCGCCGTCATCAGAGGTATTAACGCGCAATCTGCGCCAATAATGTGGGCGACTTCCGCGAGCATCGACTCGACACTGTGGGGCGGTGGAAACCGGATATCAATCACTGCCGAAGCACCGGATGGAACCCGGTTGACCGTCGTATTTTCGCTCTCACACATCGTGATGCTGCACGTAGGAAACCAATGATCCACCGTTGGATCGATTTTGTCCTGAGGCCAGTACTTGGCAAAATGTTCGATCAATCTATTCAACCGGGGCAGCAACCGTTCGATCGCATTATCGCCTAACCATGGGCGTGCCGCATGCGCCTCGCGGCCGTATTGAACCAGACGTGCGTGCACAACTCCCTTTTCCGCAGTCGTAATCTTATCCAGCGAACCACCATCAGGGATAATTGCCACCCCACACCTCAACCCGATCTCATCCAGCAAAAATCGCACGCCATCCGCACCGCCACGTTCTTCGTCGGACGTGACTGCCAACCCCACGCTTGCCCCGCCGCCGCGGCGATGGATCGCTCTCATCAATTCGATCATGATGGCAATCTGGCCCTTCATGTCACCGCTGCCGGGGCCAATGATCCGGCCGTTCTCCACCTTGGAATGGTAGCAGTCCGACTCCGAATGCTCGATCACATCAACGTGTCCACACAACAAAATCTCCGGTGCATCACAGCCCTCGGGCCGAACCACCAACGACTCATGTCCGTTCCGGTTGAACGTATCAAGGCGAACGCCTGGCGACGAGTCGAGGTGATGCCTTAAGAACTCGAATGATTTTTGACGTTCTGCAGGGCGACTCTCCGTACTCGGAATCAGAATCAAGTCCCGCGTTAACGATGTTAACCGCGATTTGAGATGTTCGTGCTTGTCATTACCAATCAAATCAGTTTGCCTTTCGAGTGTGGTAGCGAATCATCGTCGTTGTGCACCAGCGCATCCATCTGCATCGATCCCTGGCCTCCGTTTAATCACGATCAGCCTTCCAGCCGCCCGGTAGATCCTGCTCCGCCAAGGCGAGGAATCGATGGCATTCCTGCGTGTCTTTCCCCACGCAAATGAACTGGCCTTTGTGGACCAGACCGTCTTTGCCAAAATTAAAATTCAATGGCAGCACTCCCGCCCGTTTGCCCAATTGAAACAGATGATCTTTTGCCGCAAAAACATCCAGCAGTGCCGCGGCAGTGACGGGCTGCGACAGTCGTAGATTACGCAATAGCCAAGCCCCCTCGGGATGAAAATGCTTGGCGAGCAGGGAGGGGTAAGTCGCCCCTGTTACACGGGCGTTGATCTCACAAACGTAGACCTCCCAGTCCGTATCTGCTGCACGCTGAATAACCAACCAGTCGATGCTCGCCGTACCACGGTACCCCGTCTCATGTAGCCATCCACCGACGATTTCTGCTTGACGCATCGTTTCGGCGCGGATTTCAGGGCGTTTCTTCAAATAGGGCGGTGGAGACTCATTCCCCTCGTGAACAGAATGATCACTCAGAATCTGCTCCGTCATATCGAAGGCGTGTACCTGGGTCTCGTCCAAGAACAGCTGTGTGCTCGGACTCAAGACTGCCGTGACTCCCTGCACCCCAGGACCGAGCCAGCCCTGGACCAAACAGGGACCTTCATGAAAAAAGTATTCAGGTACCTGTGTCAGTACATCTGGTTGACTCAGATCATGCAACTTCAACATCCCCACCCCGGACGCTCCGACTTGAGCGCGGACTACGGCGGCGGAATAGCCTTGGTCTCGCAATCGAACTGCGCAATCGACAACGTCACCCGGCTGGTTGGCAATCTCTGTCGCGACGGTCGGCAGATCTTGCGTCAGCAAAAATTGGTGTAACAGCAGCTTGTTATTACCCGCTTGACTGGCCTGGGTCGAAGAAATCGTCGGACAGCCCAGACGGTCGGCAATTCGTGGCAAGATGTCGTCGATCACATAGCCATCGATCCAATGATTCGAGTGAGCATTAACTGCTCGGGCCAGTGGATGCCCTGCTGGTAACAACTCGCTCAGCGATGAGTCTGGATGCGTTTCGAGCTGACGGCCCAGGTCCAAGTATTCTTCGTGTGTCAAAACGCAGATTTCCGGTAGGGACAGACCGAGTTCATCACGCATGTAGCGGCATAGCTCTGGATCCGGAGCGCGTTCGACAACCAACAGGTTGTC
The DNA here is from genome assembly GCF_007860105.1 of Allorhodopirellula heiligendammensis. Lineage (NCBI taxonomy): Bacteria > Pseudomonadati > Planctomycetota > Planctomycetia > Pirellulales > Pirellulaceae > Allorhodopirellula > Allorhodopirellula heiligendammensis. Next base: position 2,009,134 of record NZ_SJPU01000002.1, on the reverse strand, counting down.
CGGTCCGGCGAACAGCAGATTCAGAATCGGAATCAGTCGATTGCTGTACGAGTCCAGTTCGCCGACCTCCTCTCCGAGCACGCGGGTCTGGTCGGAATTGCCGAAGAAAAGCGACAGCAGATTGGCGAAGAAAATGGTGCCGCGAGGCCATAGCGGAGGCAGACGCCCCTGCGTGTCGATGAAACGTCGGCGCTCACGGGATTCGGCTAGAATCATCGACCGATAAACCTTGGAGGGTGGAGTTGGTCACGGCAGGGAACTTGGTCGAAAACATCGATGCTGGCGCAGTCCACGAGGTCGTTTTCATAGCCGGCCGCGATCAAGTTCTGCCCGCCACCGGTCATGCCCAAACGACGTGACAGCGATTCAGAATCAACCACCTTGTCATGCGTGACGCAGTGCTGCCAAGCCGCTAACGCAATCGATCCGGAATCGTTGACTAACTCAATGGGCCCGTCGTAAAAGCGTGCCGTATCACTGAGTTTGCGATGACAAACTGCGATCAACGCTCCCGCCAACAGCACGTCTTCACTCGTCACGGCGCCATTGGTGCCCGCACACACAATGCGCACTCGACCGGAAGTGGAGGGCGGTTGGCAGCTGACGAACTCAGAATCCAACGCACCCGACGGGGTGGAGGCGGAAACCTCCGCAATGATTGCGTCAGCTACCGCTGTCAAGTTTGCAAAGCAGGCCAACAGCATCACATCGCAATCCGCTGCCGCATCGATGGCGCGGGTACCGTTGGTCGTCGTCATCACCAGATCTCGTTCGCCGACCCCTGCTGGCGAATACTCCGATGGAGAGTTTCCAAAATCGAATCCCTCAATGGGTTTGCATTCGCGTTCCCCGCACAGCAGAGGTACGCAGTCGGGCTGGCAATCACGTTGCAAGGCCCGTGCCTCATCGATGCCCAAACACGTCGTTACCGACCTTGCGCCCGCCGCAATGGCCGTCGTGGCCACCGTCGTTGCACGCAGCACATCAATCACTACCGCCACGCGGACACGGCCGCGTTCGTGAGGTCCCACCGCAGTGGGCGATAACCATGTCTCTATCTGCATATCTCTAATATCGATCTTGTTCTGGTTCAGCTCGCACGTCCACATGTTCGTCATCGACATGAACATGAATCACGCTAGGACTGCAACATACCGGGCAGTCCTCCACATAGGTCTGATCTGGGCCTCCCGCCAAGTCAATATGAATTGCGATATCCTCTCCACAGTTATCGCAAACATAGCTCGCGTCATCGTCGACATGCGAAAACTGAGATTCGTGATCGGAGATGTCGTCGCTGGCGAGCTGGCCTGCACGAGGGTTAGGGTCGGTCGCCATTATCTCAGTATCCTTTCGGCACGATATGCACAAACTAGCTTCGTATATTTTTCTAACGGTGGCCGGCGAAGAGAGTATGTCGAGTCGTCCACTGGGCCAGCCGAATGCCACGCAACCTGACAACGCTCACGCTTCTCCCATCACACCAGCCCGATCGAGGCTTGTGCAATCAGTGTACCGTAACGCGATCACTGGCCACAGTAGCGCATCCTGCCATTAAGAAGCTCTGAAAACAACATTCGCCGATTTGTGGTGGGCTGGCCGGTTTATCGTTGGCATCGCACTGAGCTAGCGATCACAATGGCCGGGGAAAATCCTGCGATACAACAACTTCCGGAGAGCAGAATGAAGCGTTTTGTATATTTAACCCTGATCATGGTCGCCCTCACCACGAATGGATTTCCGCCGCACGCGCTAGCGGGTAGTGCCGTCCAGGATACGGCACATTCTCCTGACCGTGAGGAGAAGTCTGCTGAGAAGGGAGCTTCTACCGAGGAACAGCCCGCCGAAGAGGGCGCTGCCAAGCCTAAAACCAGTAAGGAAAATTCTTCCGCAGCAACAGGCGCCGATTCGGCTGCGGAACGAAAGGATGAGCCGAAAGAGCCTGAAGTGCTGAAAGTAGAGGGCGTTTTCGAAGCAGTCCAAGCGTGGGAATTGATCCACGATCTCGATCAAATACAAACACTGGAAATTGAAAAGATCTTGCCTCATGGCACCGTTGTCACAAAAGGTCAAACGGTCGTCTGGTTCGATGCCGAGTCCATCGACAAGAAGATTGCGACCGCTGAAATCGAGCTCAAACTCGCCGAGTTAGCCGCGGCCGATGATCAGTTTTCCTACGACCAGTTTCTCGAAACTCAAAAGCTTGATCGCGACGCTGCCGAACGGGCCCGTCACCAAGCCCGCCAAAACTACGATAACTACGTCAAAGTCGATCGCGAGCAAACGATTGCTAACGCAAAATTCAGCCTCAAGAACTCGCAGTACTATCTCGAGAATGCGCAGGAGGAACTGACACAATTGACGCAGATGTATGAAGAGGATGACTTGACTGAAGAATCCGAAGAAATCGTGATGAAACGCGCCAAACAAGCTGTCGAGTCTGCGGAGTTTAATTTGGAGAACGCCAAGGTTCGCACTAGCCGTATCATGGACCAGACCGTCCCACAACGGGATAAAACGGAGGAAGCTGATCTGGCAAAAGCAGAGATGGCGTACCAGAAAGCAATACATGAGCTGACCAGCTCGAAACAACAGCGGGATTTAAAACGCAAACAAGCCGCGACAGAACTTGCCGAAAAGAGCGAAAATTTTGAAACACTGCTGCAACAGCGCAAAGAAATCGTGATGAAGTCTCCCGGTGACGGCATCGTCATGCACGGCGAATTGACACGCGGTGCCTTAGGGGCCAAACCGAGCTCGATCGAAGCAGGTTCGAAAATCAGCCAAGACCAAGTGATCGCAACCATCGTTAACCCCGATCGATTGCGGGTACGCCTTGAGCTGTCGGAAACCCAATTAGCACAGGTGGTTCCCGATGCGAAATGTGTGGTCAAACCAAACTCGCTGCCCGATACCGCCTTCAATGGCATCGTCGCGCGTACTGACAAGGTCCCTTTCGCGGCCAAAAAGTTTGATGCCGAGGTCAAATTGAAGGGTAAAATCGATGACTCGATCGTGCCCACGATGACCTGCTCGGTCGAATTTACAAAGTAAGAATTGACCACGAGTCGTGGTTGATTTTGTGGTCGACAGCTCGGCCTACCATGTCAATCGAAGTCATCGCGACCTTCTCTACCATTCTCCGCTGGACCGTTAGATCATCGCCATGCTCACTCGCATTTCCCTGAGTCTCCGCGGCGCATCGCTCCTCATTGCAGGGTTTGCATGCGCGAATGCGGCCGCCGAAAATCCGGTCACAGAGAATTCATCGCAGCACCCTGCGCAATCAACTGTCCCCGTGGAAATTGATCGGTTTGATTTGCATCACTCACCGACACCGCCTGAGGTCGATGAGCCGACCGACGAGCAAATCGTGGATGCCATGGTACGCGGTATTGAATTCCTCGTCGCCGATCAGAACGCAAACGGCTCCTTTGGATCGGCAACGCGGACGAAGGGTCTGAACATCTACGCACCGGTTCCAGGAGCACATCATGCATTCCGCACTGCCACGACCTCGCTGGCAATCGCCGCGTTGATCAAATCGTTCGAGCGATTACCTGAGGAATCATCCAACTCTGATCTGCGAGCGAGAGTACGTATGAGCGTGAGGCGCGCGGAAACTTGGTTAATCGAGAACCTGCCACGGTTGCGGCGTGCCGGCGGCGACGCTCTCTACAACGTTTGGGGGCACGGCTACTCGATCACAGGATTGACCCAACTGCACGGGTGGCACGATAGTGAACCGGAGAAGCAATCAGAGATCGCTGAACTGATTCAAACGCAATTCGAGATGCTCCAGCGATATGAGTCTGTTGATGGGGGCTGGGGCTACTATGATTTTCGCTATCAAGCCGATCAGCCGACATCGTCGTCAACGAGCTTTGTCAACGGTGCCGTACTGGTGGCGTTGGCGGACGCGAGGGCGATCGGCATCGATCCTCCCGAGCGGATGTTGAAGCGTGCTCTCGCGGCACTGCGACGGCAGCAGAAACCGGACTTCAGCTATCTCTACAGCGAGGACTTGCAGTACCGGCCGATGCGTGAAATCAATCGCCCCGGCGGCAGTTTGGGTCGATCCCAGTGCTGCAATGCGGCGCTGCGATTGTGGGGAGATGAGGAGATCACTGATAATGTGATCAAGGTTTGGTTGTGCCGCTTATATCTACGCAACGGTTGGCTGGATATCGGGCGTAAGCGACCGATTCCGCACGAGGCATGGATGCAGGTGGCCGGCTATTTCTACTATTTCGGCCACTACTATGCCGCCGTGGGAATGGATCTCTTGCCAGCCTCCGAGGTCCCAGCCTACCAACCCTTGCTCGCTCGGCTGATGCTCGACCGGCAAGAAGCCGATGGCTCGTGGTGGGACTATCCGCTCTACGACTACCACCAACCCTACGGCACCAGCTTCGCGATCCTCACGTTGCAATCCTGCCTCGATTAACGATCGATCTCGCTACGAAGCCTGTTAATGAAGCTAATTTCAACTTCATTAAGTTCGGAGTTCCGAGGAAATCCCCAGGGTCGAGATGGTTGCCTGCACCCCAGACAACGACGTCAGCGCCACTGCGACTGATCAGTCAATTCCATCCCGATACGATTGCGATTAGCGTGAGATCGTGATGGGGCCAGGGGCACTGATTTTTGTTGCCTCTCGGTCTTGGCCCGGCAGGTCACCACGCTGGATCTTACCGCTCAGAGATTCATGCAGTCCCTGGCGATCGACCGTAGGGTTCTCCGGCACACTATCGCCGGTTTGTTCTTGCCAGCGATGGAGCAAGCCTCGCATCCGTTGGAGGGTAGAGAAAGACTCGGGTGAATTCGCTAGATTGTGGAATTGATGGGGGTCCGATCTCACGTTGAAAAGCATTTCAGCCGGCTGTGGCTTGATCGTCAGGAGCGCCTGCGCGTCAGTCAACTTGCCCGCTTCTGCCGCCTCCCATAATTCTTTGACAGCTGTGAATTGAAAGGATGCGCTTTCACCCGAGACACTGTATCGCTCGGGCCATGCGTTCCAGATGTAGAGCCAATCGCCTGTTCGTACAGCCCGCTGATGGTTTTGGAATACGTGCCAATTCCGCTCCGAGAACGCTACTTCGCGAACCACCGCACTCGTGTCCGATAGCACGGGGACGATACTGACGCCCTGTTCGGACTCGGGTTTTTCAACACCTGCCAGTTCCAGAAACGTGGCAGAAAAATCGATTGAGCTAACCAGCGAATCAGTTCTACCGGTGGTCACATTGGGCCCGGAAATGATCAACGGGGTCTTGATGCCACTCTCGAAAAGGTATGTTTTGCAGCGTGGGAAGGGACGACCGTTGTCACTGCAATAAACGAAATACGTGTTGTCAGCGATACCTTGGCGTTGGAGCTCCTTCATCAATTCGCCAGCATAGTGATCGGTGCGACTGACTTCGTGGTAGAACCCGGCTAGCTCCTGCCGTGTCCCGGGTCCGTCAAACATCATTGGAGGAACATCGAGTTCGCTCGGCTCATACTGCGGCGCCTTGTCATTGAACGCGAAGTCTCGGTGAGCATCGTGAGATGCAAACCAGGCAAAGAAAGGCTGGTCCCGAGGGCGGTCTCGCAAATTTTGCACCCATTTTTCAGCTCCAGCAGGATGGCTGTCGGAGGACACGTCGAATCCCAGTGCCTTTGGGTTCCCCATATGGTTCTTGCCCGACAGCATCGTGTAGTAACCCGCTTTCTGCAAACTCTGGACGAAAGTGTGCTGATCTGCGGGCAATGACTGATGCAACTCCGGTGCACCAGTATTGTGCGGATAGCGGCCCGTGATGATGCTGCAGCGACTCGGCGAGCACGAACTAATCGTCAGATAAGCGTTTTCGAATACCAGTCCGCGGGCGGCGATCTGTTCCAGATGGGGAGTGTGCACGTGCGTGTTCCCATACACGCTGAGATCATCCGGGCTGATGTCATCAGTTATGAAAAATACAAAATTGGGTCTGGTGTCGGCGTCCAGGCACGAGGCAACCAGCGACAGCGCGACTAAGCAGAGAAATCTCATTTTTGTTTCCTTCCACGTTTGGATTGGTTGGGAGTTTTTTGAGCATTGGCCCACTCTTTGTATTCCTGGTTGCCACCATGCATATGCTCGAAGGCCTGCATCTCAGTTTCCAGCCCCAGGTCTCCCTGCGACTGCATCCAGGCGGCGAGGGTCTCAGCTAACTCAGACAGCACTGCGGCGTAGTCGGCGTCTCCGGCTAGATTATTCAACTCGTGGGGATCCGCTTGCACGTCGTACAACTCGAATGCTGGGCGGGTTGCAAAACGCTCAATGATCGATTGAGCGTGCTCATTGCCGCCCTCCGCCGAAGCCTCCCAACTGCGAAACCACGCTTTCCCATTGATCGTGTTATGAAAGGTGGCGTCGGGATCGAGATTGCGAATTAACTTGAATCGTTCATTGCGGACACTACGAATAGGATAGTCCCGGGGACCATTGAAAATGCCCCGCGTCGTTTGAATCCCAAACACGTGATCTTTGTGATGATCCGTTTCCCCACGCAGCACAGGAAGTAGGCTCTTGCCGTCGATTATCGCCGCCGGCGTCCCGCCAGCAGCTTCGACAAACGTGGGACACACGTCAACATATTCCACCAACGCGTCCGTTTCACTGCCCGCTGATACCTGGCCCGGCCAGCGTACGATCATGATCGATTGCAATCCCGCGTCGTAGCAACTCCACTTGGCGAACGGAAAGCTGTTTCCCTGCTCGGAAACCACCATCACAAGCGTGTTATCAGCAAGGTCATGTTGGTCAATCATCGAGAGAATCTGTCCGACCTCGGAATCAAAGAAACTGATTTCGGCGAGGTAGTCACGGTAGGCCGTTCGCGTACTTGGTGTATCCACCATATACGGTCGAAGTTTCAACGCGGCAGAGTCGTACTGGGGGCGAAAACGCTTGCCTTTGTTCCATGGTTCATGGGGTTCGTTCGAGCATGCAAAGAGCGCGAACGGTTTCTTCGTCTCGGAGCATTCGGTCATTAAATTGTCGATGGCTCCCATGTTGATCACGGACGGTTCGCTCGCGACCACTGCCTGATCCAACTTTGCTTGCCGCTTTTTCGCATTACCGCCTTTGGAATATTCAAAGGGGAAAACGGATTCTGGACCGATATGGGTCTTTCCCGACAACGCAACTCGATATCCAAGCGGCTGAAGATAGTGAACGATGCTCTTGACGTCGTCGCGAGCGAAGGTGTGGTTCGGATAAGCACCGGTTTTAACGGGGTATTGCCCCGTATACAGACTGTGCCGCGTCGGTGAACACATCGGAGCCGCTTGAAAACACTGCATCATCCGCATGCCCTGTTCAGCCAGTGCATCGATGTTCGGCGTCAACGCTTGTCCTCCATAGCAACCGATGTCTGAGAACGTGCAATCGTCGGCGATGATGAACACGAGATTCGGTGGGACCGTTTCATCGTCGGCCTGCAGCGACGAACTGAATATGCACCAGGCAAGGCAGGCAATTAACTGGATTGACTTTGTCTTCATGAAACTATTGGTATTGGAGAATTGAGTTCGTAAGCTGGGACGCACGCCCGCGAGGCTTAAGACTGTTTTTGCTTCACACGGCGCTGAGGAGCCTTCTTTTTCTTCGCTTCGGGTTTGGGCAATACAAAGGCAGATTTGGCCCACGACTTCCACTGCTCTTTCATGGCTGCGGCACGTTCGGGAACCGCCGTCGTTAGGTCGTGTTGCTCGGTTCGATCGACGTCCAAATCAAACAATTCCCAAGCCCCTTTCGCCCCCGCACGCACCAGCTTTGTATCGCCGACACGAATGGCAGCATTTCCTTCGTGTTCCCAGTACAAAGGCCGTTCCGCAAAGTTGCCATCACCGGTTAGCAGTGGCTTCAGGCTTTGTCCCTGCATCGGGATGATCGATTGTCCGTTCCGCTCTTCAGGATAGACGGCAGATCCGAGATCGACACAGGTCGCCATGAGGTCGATCACATGCGTCGGCGTACGCACCCACCTCCCGACGAGGTCCTCGCCGCTGCGGTCCCGCTCACGATCTCCGTCACGCGCCTTGCTCATCCCCGCAGGCCAATGCGCAATCAGTGGCGTGGCAATGCCTCCTTCGTGATTGTAGTGCTTATATTTGCGAAAGGGCGTATTGTTCAAATGTGCCCAGCACTGACCGATGAATACATCTGAATGAGGGTCCCCCGGGTGATCCCCATTGTACTTTCCCTTGACACCCGCTTCGGCATTGCCGCCGTTGTCTGCCAGAAACAAAATCAAAGTATTGTCGAGCTGATCGCGTTCCTTCAGAGCCGCGACAAGTTTGCCGATGTTTTTGTCGATCTCGTCAATCATGGCCGCGTAGATTGCCATCATGTCGTCATAGCGTCGTTGCTCATCTGCGGAGAGCGTGTCCCAAGCGGGAATGGCATCTGGTCGTGGTTCAAGCTCCCACTCAGGTTTGATCAACCCGGACTCAATTTGTCTTGCGTAACGTTCTTCTCGCAACTTGTCCCAACCTCGCAGGTACTTGCCCCGATACTTGGCGATCGTTGCCTCGGGAGCCATGCATGGGAAGTGCGGGGCGACATGAGCGAGATACCAAAAGAATGGCTTGTCCTGGTCGATCGCCTCATCGACAAAGCGAACTCCAGCCTCCGTCCATAAGTCACAGCCATACCAAGGAGGATTGAACTGAGGATCGTCCCGGGCGACTTCATCGCCGTTGAGATACAATTTCATCCCACCTTTCGCCCCCGTCTGATTGGAGAAATGCAGACCTCCGGCGGGCAGGTTGAGACTGCGGTGGAATCCCCGTCGCGCAGGTGTGACACCATGGCTGAAACCCACGTGCCACTTCCCCGTCATGGCGGTGAAGTAACCGGCTGGACCTAGGACCTCCGCCAATGTGACGCATCGATCGGTCAGTTGACCACGATAGCCTGGCACACCTTGGTCTGCTGTCATATGCCCGATACCTGCTTGGTGGGAGTACAGTCCCGTCAACAAGGAGGCACGCGTAGGACAACATCTCCCCGTATTGTAAAACTGGGAAAAACGCACTCCGTTCTCTGCCAGCGCGTCGAGATGGGGCGTAGGAATTTCACTGCCGTAGCAGCCAATATCCGAGAATCCCATATCGTCCACCATCACGACGACAATGTTCGGCCGCTCGTCAGCAAGACCGGGAATCGTGCCAAAAACCAGAATGGCAGCACTCAGTAAGATTAATTTCATCGAGAACTTCTTTGCGGGGCCGGTGTTGATTGCCCAACGCGATCAAGGACACGTCGGTGAGTCGGGCGCGATCAGCGATTATAACGGAGCGAAAGGGGGCATGTGAGATACGAGCAGAACCCAGGTTTCTCGACAGTTAAAGACTCAGATCTCCAGCACATCGATCCAGCGCAGCGGGCACCCGAACCGCACGATGATGTTGTGTCTCAGCAGTACTCCCGAGCAGCAGGACGTCCGACCCCAGGTACCATGACGGCAGCGACCAGGCGGCTTGCCCATGATGAAATGCCACGATGAAACGCCAGATAGCCGAGCGCGAGCATCGCCAATCCCGATGCGAAATGTTCTCCAGCTCTCCCGCTCTCCACACGCCATGTCCAACCATCGCTTTCAACGCCGGCACGTGCTGAGCGAGTTGGACCGTCGTTAAACTTACGCCGGCTGGTGAGCATACCTTCACGATGCGTCCGTCCTCGGCGCGTGAAGTTCAGCAACAAACGAGAGGATTACCCATGTTCAGACTGCTAGGAAAATTGAAACCAACCCAGTCACACGATACACTATTCGGAACTCTTCGTTTTCATCACTCACCAAGGCCGACCATGCTGACGAGACCGCGTGCTCCTCGAATCTTCGCATCCCTGATTCTCCTAGCAACGATCCTTACCTCGAACCCGCTCAACGCTCAACAACCCGGAGAGCGTTGGTCAACCGCGAAAGCCAATCTGTGGCAAGAGCAGACACCTTGGTTGGTGGGAGCGAATTTCACGCCCGCTTACGCAATCAACCAGCTCGAAATGTTCCAGGCAGACACATTTGACTTGGCCGCGATTGATCGCGAATTGGCGTGGGCGGAAGATCTCGGCTTCACCAGTATTCGTGTCTATCTGCATCACTTGCTCTGGGAGCAAGATGCTGACGGCTTTCTCGAGCGACTCGATCAATTCTTGGCCACTGCCGACGAGCATCATATCGGCGTCATGCTGGTGCTCTTTGACAGCGTCTGGGATCCCAATCCGCAACTCGGCAAGCAGCGTGCGCCCCAGCAGGGCCTGCACAATTCCGGTTGGGTCCAGAGCCCTGGTGCGAAGGACCTGAAGGACCGGTCGCGGCACGCGTTACTGGAGTCCTACGTGAAGGGCGTTGTCGGCAAATTTAAAAACGACCCACGTGTGCAGGTCTGGGACGTGTGGAACGAACCGGACAACCTGAACGGCAATAGCTATGGCGAAAACAATCTCAATCAAGAGCCGCAGGAAAAGCTGGCACTCGTGCTGGAGTTGTTACCTCAGGCATTCGAGTGGGCCCGTGAGGCTGGTGCGACCCAACCGCTGACCGCAGGCGTGTGGCTGAGCGATCGCAAAGCGGATCCGAAACGACTCAATGAGATTGAGAAAGTCCAGCTCGAACAATCGGATGTGATTAGTTTTCATTGCTATGGAGGCCTAAAAAGTCTCCAGACGTGGATCAACCACCTGCGTCCGCTTGATCGACCGCTGATCTGCACCGAATACATGGCTCGGCCCAATGGAAGCGAATTTGATCCTATCCTGGGGTACTTCGCCGACCAGAATATTGGTGCCTACAACTGGGGTTTCGTCGCCGGTAAGTCGAACACCATCTACCCCTGGGACTCCTGGCAGAAACCCTATGCGGACGAACCACCGGTATGGTTCCACGATATCTTCCGGGCCGACGGAACGCCCTATCGTCAAGCGGAAGTCGATTACATTCGCAAAGTCACCGACGCGAATACGAAATAACGCCGTGCGAATGGCAATGATTCCACTCACTCCAAGCCAGCCCATGTACCAACATGTTGCTGGCCAGGAGAGTCCCGGCCCATTGACCTGAGCCTGAACGATGCCACGAGTCCCTCCGCCGGACGGTCATGAAGTGCTGGGGGCGAAGCTCTACGGGCTAACCGTGTCACCCACGTTCTGACGAGCCTGCTCGACTTCATCGACCGCTTGCTGGGTCAGCTCCTTCGATTTCTCAACGATAGCTGACGTATCTTCTTTGACCTTGTTCGTATCGACCCTGAGCGTCGGGTCTCCGTCGGGGGTGCTCAGTTTGATCCAACCTACGAACCCCAGAACGGCTAAGATGACGATAATGGCTAGGATGGCACGCATAGTGCAGTCTCCATTGAAGTCCTAGAGAAAGACCAACTGCCATCCGGTATTGGGTGGCGGTTGTTTTGGTGCAATTTTTGCGCCGTCAGTATTATCCAACGAAGATGTGAATGACTCAATCAAAATCGGAAGTGGCGACCATTGCCGCGGTTGCTCAGCTACTCGCCGTCGTGCTCACGGTGGCATCGCTGTTCTTCGCCCGCGATGTGTTCATTCCATTGGCACTAGGATTTTTGCTTTCGTTTTTACTCAGTCCGATTGTCAATCGATTGCAGCGGAGTGGGGTCTCCAACGTGGTCGCCGTGGTCCTGACGGCGACGCTGGCTTTTGTTCTGTTGGCGGGCGTGGCAACCCTCATCGGCCGCGAAGTTACCAGTTTGGTCGGTGCGCTCCCTGAGCACCGTGAGGAGCTAGTATCGAAAGCACGCAGCATGGCAGGCATGACCACCGGGGTCGGCGGTTCACTCGATCGCTTAGCGGAAGACGTCACCGATGCGATCGAGAATAGTGCCGAGGAAGAATTCGAGGCTGCGGAGGGAACGGAGCCTACTGATGACATCGATCTACCTTTCGTCGGCGGAGATGACGACGGCGAAGACTCTGCTGACGAGGCAGCCGACAAGTCGATCGTACAGCGATGGACCGACAAACTGCTGCCCATCCCTGGCATGACCAAATCGAAGAAAACGCATGACGGCGCGACCCCGAAGACGCCGCTCTACATGGTGCTGGTCCAGGAAAACCTTCCTCTGGCGTCCTGGGCGACAACTGCCGGAACGATGCTGGGCCCCTTTGCCACCGCCGGCCTCGTGTGTGTGATCGCATTGTTCACGCTCATCCACCGTGAGGATCTGCGCGACCGGATCATCGCGGTGGTCAGCCACGGAAACTATGTCACGACGACCGAGGCGATGGACGAGGCGGCCGGCCGAATCAGTCGCTATCTCATCGCGCAAACCATTGTGAACACGTCCTACGGATTGGTGCTCACGATTGGCTTGACAATCATCGGGTCCACCATGACCCAGGACGGTAGTTTCCCCAATGTGATTCTGTGGGGGGCCTTAGCGACGTGCCTGCGTTTTGTGCCCTACATCGGCCCCGTTGCCTCAGCCATCTTCCCGCTGACCATGGCATTTGCTGTTTTTCCTGGATACGGCGTGTTCATTGCCGTGGCGGCTTTAATCATCACGATGGAACTGCTTAGCAATAATATTCTGGAACCGTGGCTGTACGGAGCCAGCACAGGTATTTCTGCCGTCGCGGTAATTTTCGCCGCTGTGTTTTGGGGCTGGCTGTGGGGACCGTTCGGTTTGTTCTTGTCCACTCCGCTAACGGTTTGCTTGGTCGTTCTTGGCAGATACGTGCCCCGCTTCAAGATGCTCGCAATCCTGCTGGGCGAAGAGGTTCAGATTGACACCTCGATGCGATTTTACCAACGGCTACTCGCCAGCGATGCCCACCGTGCGAGGACTATTTTGCAGGACCATCTGGCCGAACATGACATGGAAACGACGTGTGACATGGTTTTGATCCCTGCGCTCAAGCGAATTCGCGCCGATCACGACGCCGAGCACCTCTCTGATAAAGACGCGAATCGTCTTTTTGCGCTGGTGGGAGGCCTGATTGAGAAACTCGACACGCGTGATGATTCTGGCAAGACAGACAAGGAGCATGCGGAGAGCGAAGCGGACACTGCCTCGAGCCCAGAGCTGCCGACGGTGATTGGCTGCACGTCGCATCACTTCAGCGAAGCGTTAATACTGAACCTGCTGCGGATCGCCGGCGAAGGTGTTTACCAACTAACCGCCATCGACGATGAAACACTGCCGCAGGACGTCGGCCAACAGGTCGTCCAGTCAAATCCGCCGGTGGTTGTGATTGTGGTACTGCCCAAAGGCGGTTTTGCCCAAGCCCGTTATCTGTGCAAGTCCATTCGTAGCGAGGGTTACCGGGGTGCCGTGGTCATCGCCTGCATAGGGAAATTCAAAAATTATGACGGATTGTTCGTCAAGTTTCGCAAGGCGGGAGCGACCAGTATGACAACCTCATACTCCCAGACATCGGCAAAAATTCAGTCCATCCTGTCCCGAAAAGACCCCGTACCTGTCGGCAATGCGAAGTCATGATGCCGTTCGCATGCAGGTTGGTCCATCTAAACGGATTGCTGCTGAATCAACCTCGATAGTTGGGGCAGGAAGCGTCGCAGTGCACGCGAGCGGTGACTGATGGCTCGTTTGACACTGAGGTCGAGCTCGCCGAAGGTGCGATGGTACTCGCCAATGATGAACAGCGGATCGTAACCGAAACCCGCTGAGCCGGAGAGCGACTCAGCAATCCGGCCACGACAAATCCCGGAAGCCGTCAGGTGCACCTGACCTGCTGGATCGGCCAGACTGAGGTGGCAATTGAATTGCGCCCCTCGTTTCTCCGCCGGCACGTCCCGAAGATCGGACAACAGTTTTTGATTATTAGCCGCATCGTTACCGTGCTCGCCAGCATACCGTGCCGAATACACGCCGGGACGACCGTCCAACGCGTCGACCGACAAACCGCTATCTTCAGCGAGCACCCAGCGACCGAGATGCTGGGCTTGCTCGCTCGCTTTCTTAGCAGCGTTCTCGGCAAACGTATCACCATCTTCGACAACGTCGATCGCACCCTCGATGTCTGCCAAAGTCGATAGTCTCGCCAAGCTGGCAGGTACCATCATTCGTAATTCGATAAGTTTTTTAGCGTTGTGGGTACCGAGGACGAGATCGAACATGTCAATAACACGGGCTAGCGGAAAGGATAGTAATTTGGAACCATCGTCTCCGCAGACGCAGCTCGGCGACGGTCATAACAGATGACGACTCGGGTCGGGTTTAGGCCCCGCCCCACCGTGAAAAGCGGTGGATACATTGGGTCGCGCCGCTAGGCATACCACCAATCTCCATCGGGCGTGATCGCTCGCACGTCACAGCACATGGAATCGAGAGCCGACGCCATTTCACCAACCGCCCAATCGAGATCATCCACCTCCAACCGGTATTCCGGCCAACGCCAACCCAGTGGCCATATTTGGTGCGGGGCTGGCCATCGAGTCGCTTCGGTCGTACGTTCGATTCTCGCGATCAATCGGGGCAGGTTGCCGGCTTCGGCCAAGCTGGCGTGCTCGCGTTCGGGAAGTTGTTCACGCAATGATTGGGGAACGCTCGGTGACACCCACGGACGCGTGCCATCCAACGGGGCATCGCTTGATGCCGGGTCCGTCGACCGGGCATCAGCGTCGATGATCTGGATGTCATGCTCATTTGCCAAACGCTCGCAAATGGTTCTCCGCAGAGCTTCGTCGCCCCCCGTCAGCGCCATCGATGGCGGGCCACAAGCGAGGTGCGTGGCGAGATCAGCAAGCGTCCACCCGAATCGCGGATCTCGGTAGTCCGCGGCAACATCGCAAGCAGGGACAACGACAAACTTTCGCGCCGTATATCGGGGATGCGGGACAACGAGTGAATTGGGGCCACCGACAGGACCACGGCCACCGATAAGTCCCCGGCGGCCCGCCGGCGCGTCACCACAAAGTTGACCGTGCAGAACCACGTCAAGATCGATGGAGCGAGCTCCCCAGCGATTTTCGCGTTTGCGACCAAGCTCCTGCTCGGCTTGCTGCAACACGTCGAGCACTTCCGACGCTGACGCGTCAGTGGCGAACGCCGCCACAGCGTTGAGAAACGGTGATTGCCCGCCGGGACCGCCAATCGGCGGTGTTTCAAATAGGCGGCTGGTACGCAGGCCTGCTGCCGGTGAAGCGGTTTCGCAGTCAGGTCGATGCGCAACAATCCCCGAACGATCGACCAAACGAGCCGCGTGAGCGACCACCGCGTCTCGATCGCCCAGGTTAGATCCGAAACTGATCAGGCAATGCGTCGGCATATCACAAGATTAACGACCGGGCCTGCGGGGCTACAGGGGGCGCCCTGGATGGCATGTACCCGGTATGGCATGTACTTCGTGAGCTGCCCCTCGATGAAAGACGAAAAGCCCAGGAGGCCAACATACCGACTCGGAATGCTGGCCTCTGGGCTACTGGGCTACTGGGCTTTCGTACTGAGCGACTCAGCGATTTCTCGCTCAGGCACTCTTGGTCGTCGGCATCGTGAAGAGCTTGCGGGTGCCCATGATGACGGTCTCATCGATCGTGTAGACGCGGCCATCCTCTTGGTCGGGCAGGTCATACATGATGTCGAGCATCACATCTTCGGTGATCCCGCGGAGGCCGCGAGCACCGACCCCCTTGTCGATCGCTTTCTCGGCGATCGCTCGCAGGGCACCGTCGGTGAACTTCAACTCGCAGTTTTCCATCGCGAACAATGCTTGGTACTGTTTGACCAGCGAGTTCTTCGGCTCGGTCATGACCTGAATCAAGCCTTCCACATCAAGCGGCTGCAAGTAGGAAACGACTGGCATCCGGCCGACCAACTCAGGGATCAATCCGAACTTCAGAATGTCCTCGGTCTGCACCTGAGCTAGCAAGTCTGACACGCTCTGCTCGTTGCGGAGCGAGCCCGCCTCACCGAAGCCGAGTGTACGGTGGCCGAGGCGTCGCCGGATAATGTCCTCGATCCCCACAAATGTACCGCCGCAAATGAACAGGATGTTACTCGTGTCCATCTGGATGTACTGTTGTTCGGGATGCTTGCGTCCGCCCTGCGGCGGGACGTTGGCAACCGTGCCCTCGAGCATCTTCAGCAAGCTTTGTTGGACACCTTCACCGGAGACGTCGCGGGTGATTGAGACGTTACCATTGGTACGCCCAATCTTGTCGACTTCATCGATGTAGAGAATCCCTCGCTGAGCTGCTTCGACATCGAAATCAGCGGCATGCAGGAGTTTAAGAAGCAGGTTTTCGACGTCCTCACCTACATAACCCGCTTCGGTCAGCGTGGTCGCATCGCCGATAGCAAAGGGCACGTTGAGCATCCGCGCCAATGAGCGTGCGAGCAGAGTTTTCCCGCTACCGGTGGGGCCAGCGAGCAGGATATTGCTCTTCTCAATCTCGACTTCCCCATCACCTTCCCAGCCGCTACTAAGCCGCTTGTAGTGGTTGTGGACCGCGACGGCGAGGACGCGTTTGGCAGCGGTTTGCCCGATCACGTAATTGTCGAGATGCTCGACAATAGAACGCGGTGCGGGAATTTCGCTGAACAGCGATTTCGACGGGCCGCGTCGACGCTGCTCTTGATCGAGGATTGACTGGCAAAGGTCAATACACTCGGCGCAGATATAAACGTCGCCCGGCCCTTCCACGAGCGGTCCGACGTCACGATAGCTCTTACGACAGAAACTACAAAATGCATTCTTCTTAGTCGACGCGCTACTGCGGCGTGAGTTCGAAGATTCCTTGGTGGGCATACACGACTCCTTACTTATAAGAGCTTCGTCACAGTTGATCAGACGGATGCGGGGGAACGACTCTCATGAACGTCGATTGATTCGCGGATGGGAGATCCGAGAACGCAATCTTGTTCGCGTTCGCCTCGATTCGCCTAAATTCTCGTGATGAGAACTCGACACATCGAACGGTTCAGGCCACGACTCGAATGCTTTTCCAGGGTGTCATGATCGCTTCGACAATCCAGTATGGATTGAGTCCGTGATCGCAACGCGTGCCTGAAGGAACATCCGTGTCCTCGAAGCTCGAGCCATTCGTGGTTTTGGTAAAAGTGATTGGTGCCAGTGATAGGTATGCCCGATCACCGTCGCTACTCAATCATGCCAACTCGCGTTGGCCGTAATCTCGTTTCGACGGCAATTCAAATTTGGGAGGGCGAACCACTGACTGGATTGGGTATCGACTGGTCACTCACAGCTTGGTCATGGCGTCTTCCTCAGCCACATGTCCCTGGTAAAATCGGCTGGTACGAGATTACGTTTCCGACAAATCGGAAGGTGCCTCGGGCGAGCGGACTGGTTGGGACTGGGCGGGGGTCGACGACACGATCTGTGAGCGGGCCGATGTTCTTATATTTCGGAATTCCGCCTCGCTAATGTCACCTTTGCGAAGCATTTCTTCCAGGTTTGCGAACCCTTCTTGGGGTGCTGGACGGTCTTGAGTGGTGTAGTCGCGCAATCTTCCCAGCAACCAAATCCCCCCAACTATCACGACGAGTAGGACTATCATTGCGAGACCAGCCTGCACGGTCGGTGCAGCGAAAATATCAGGCATAATCGGTGGTGGGAGTGAGTACCGTGGAGGTACAGGATACGAGTGCGAGACTCCATTGGACTTTGACCGAGTGTATCCCTTCCTGGGGGACACCTTCATGATAGGCGCGTCCGCCCTAAGCGGTCCACTCATTTTTATGGCGGAAACTGCGACTTTCCAGTTTCACGGGTATTTTTTCACGCCTTAACTGCGATTCGCTAAGATTATCACGGAAATTACAGGTCGCTGCGAAGTCTCCCAGTGTGGTAAGGCTCTCATAGCTAACGAATTGCTCTCGAACCCACTGAAGTCGACCCATGTCCCAATCCGACGTAAACCCCTTCGAATCAACTGTCTCAGCGGGACCTGAAGACGATGCCTCCGTACGAGATGCCTCCGCACCAGAGGCCTCCGTACAACCGGTCGAGGGTAAAATCGATCGGCTCTCTCATCCATCGTTCATCGGTTTCCTGGCGACCCAGTTTTTCGGTGCCTTCAACGACAACCTCTTCAAACAGTTGCTGCTGCTGCTGGCGATTCCGACGGCCGTCGTTGCCGGGGCATCCGAAGCCGGGATGCTCGACACACAGCATGTCCAAGCTGCCACCGGACAGACCGGAGCCCTTGAAAATGGAGTGACGGGCGAGAGCGGGGGCTCCGATGTCCAAGGGATCGCCACCATCGTATTCGGCATTCCCTTTGTCGTTTTTGGCGGTCTGGCTGGCTATCTCGCAGACCGATTGAGCAAAACCACGATCATCGTGTCGAGCAAAGTAGCTGAAATCTGCGTGATGGGACTGGGGGTCATCGCGTTTCTAGCTACCCCCACGATTGGGTTCACCGGTTTGTGGATCGTGCTGTTCTTGATGGGGTTGCAAAGTACCTTCTTCGGTCCCGGCAAATATGGAATCTTGCCAGAGATGCTACCCCGTGAGCAGCTCGGCCGCGCCAATGGATTGGTTTTAATGACAACGTTCGTTGCCATTATCATCGGAACCGCTGTCGCCGGGCCGCTCAAGGATGCGATCGTGTCGCCCACACTTCCGCCCATGCAAGAAGCCGCGGGGTTGTGGATGGGATCACTTGTCTGCGTCGGGATCGCGATCATCGGCACATTGACCAGTCTGCTCATTATCCGGATACCAGCGGCCGATCCAAAACTTCAGCTCAAAACTGAAAATCTGTGGTTACCGAAATCCATTCGCTCGTTGCTATGGCATGACAAGCCCCTACTCCTCGCATTGATGGCGTCCTGCATCTTCTGGCTGATCGCCGGATTGACCATCCAGTCGGTCAATTCCCTCAGCAAGGTGCAACTGGGTCTGAGCGATACATGGACGAGTCTGTTGGTGGCACTGATCAGTGTCGGGATCGCTATCGGTGGTGTGATCGCGGGTGCATTGACACGAAAAATCTCCGACAACTTCGTCATCCAAATTGGCATGTGGGGCACAGTGATATTCTGCGCAATGTTGGCGATCACTCTGCCGGGTGCCAAAGACCAGCCAGGCCATGGGCACTTGCTCGGTTTCGCTGGCTGCGTTCCAGTCTTGATGATGCTCGGGGCGTCAGCAGCATTTTTTGCCATCCCCATCCAAGTCTTCTTGCAGGATCGTCCGCCCCACGAGCTCAAGGGCCGGATGATTGCTGTGATGAACCAAGCCAACTTTTTTGCGATTGTGATTTCGGGGGCGGTTTACATGCTGCTCGATCGCGTCATCACCTCTGCAGATTGGCCGCGCAGCTACTTGTTCGCGGCGATGGCACTCCTGTTTTTGCCAGTGGCGATTTTTTACAAGCTGGATTCGG
This sequence comes from Allorhodopirellula heiligendammensis, assembly GCF_007860105.1. Taxonomy (NCBI): domain Bacteria; kingdom Pseudomonadati; phylum Planctomycetota; class Planctomycetia; order Pirellulales; family Pirellulaceae; genus Allorhodopirellula; species Allorhodopirellula heiligendammensis. Next base: position 1,989,761 of record NZ_SJPU01000002.1, on the reverse strand, counting down.
TCGAACTCTCTACTGAGGTTGTGAATTCCTAGGACCGGGAAGTGAACTAGCGAATCCAAACGCCCAGCCAATTTCGCGTCTTGGCGAACTAAATCCACAGCCCTCGTTCGAGTTCGGCTGCCGAAACTCATGTCCCGTCCTGCTTGCGGGTAGTGGGGCGTTTCCGGTCAGGAGCACAAATGTCATGGGCGTGGTCAACATTGCCGTGATTTGTGACCTAGAGTTTGAAACACTTCTCTCTGGCCACGGTAGAGACCGACAATCGCTCCTCAACGTTGTAAAAAGGAGCGCCAACGTGACTGAAAACCTTCACCTATGTGAATTGGCCAGCTAGAATAGTTTCGTTAGCAAGCACCATCTTGGTTGCGGTCATATGTCACAATGGCTCGCCCGAGCCCCGACTTACAAGTAGGAACAATGAAGTCAGTTTTTTGCATCGCTGCAGCAGCAGTTTTGATCACTTTGGGGAACACGGATTCCATTCGAGCCGCCGAGCCCGGTTGGTCGCCTGTGGTCGTCGCCCGCGGTGAGTATCGCGACCAGATTAAATCGCTGCCGATGGAGCAGCGACCCTATCGACCACTGCATTTCTACGGAAACACAGTTCGCCGGATGCATTATCACGGGACCCCTGCGCCTACCTTGCGAGACATCGTAGCTCCAGTCTTTATCCAGCAATCGCGTTTTGGTGGTCGATAGGGTCGACAGAGCTCGATGCGAATGACGTGGACTTAAGCTGACAATGACATGAGCTGATTGCCGCCAGGGATCGGGCAACACCGCCCGGCCGCTTACGCGTCTCGGCTCAGTCAATCCCCGCCAATCGTGCTTAACGTCGTTTGCACCGGTCCTTCACCGCTACTGTCCGTGGAACGCGCGCACAAATCATCTTGGGACACTTGAGCTACCCCAAAAACTTCCGGCGCATGCTTCCCTCGGATGAGTCACTTTCGTTGAGTTTTCCTCGCGACCGGATAATTGGGATGGTTTATTGATTAAGAGAGAGCCGAGCGGCGGAAACGGTCCGATGTTTGGCGGCCCTCGGGTCACCGAAGTCGATAAAATGAATTGCCCGTTGACGAGCTCGGGCACACTCAAACGGAGCTAAGAAGGATCCTTAGCTGGCGGATTTTCGGCTGAGGATCCAATCGGCCAGACGGGGTGAAAGGGCACCGATGCCCATCAACATTCTCGTTTTGCCCGGCATGATGATCTCGATCTCGCGTTTCTCGATACACCTCAGCACAGCCTCGGCAACCGCCTCTGAGCTGAGCAGCTTCAACTTGGCACCGCCTCCAGGCTGAGCGGCGCTGGCGGGCACTCCCGAGTTTTCATCAACGCTATACCGGTTCGGCGGGCGTTTGCTCTCAATCGGACCAGGACAGACCAAACCGACGTGTACTCCATCGGCTTCGCATTCCAACCGTAATTGACGCGTCATGCCTGCCAACGCGTGCTTTGCAATAACGTATCCGCCCAAAAATCGCGGAGCCACGCGACTGGCCAGTGAGCCAATATTGACGATTACCCCTCGGGAGCGACGCAAACTCGGCAAACACGCCTGACTGCACAGCAGCGATGTTATCACGTTGGCTTCAAAGAGCTCTCGCAGGACGGCCGGATCGAGATCATCGATGCGGCCACGATCGCTGCGTCCGACCACATTGACAAGTACGTCGAGGTGCCCGAACCGATCCAGATGCGCGTCAACTGCGATCTTGAGATCCGTTGCTGACGTTGCATCGGCAGCAAATAGATGCACTCGAGCGGATTCAACCGAACCGGCACAGAGCGTCTCTTTAGCAATTTCCAGTCGCTGGGCATCGCGGCTGAGTATCGTGACAACATAGCCCCGCTCAAGCAGCAGACGAGAAATGGCTAGCCCAAGACCCGACGAACCGCCGCTGACGATCGCTGCCTTGCGGCGCGTTTGAGTTTCGTTTTGCATGAAGGGATTCAGCGAACAATGACGTTGGGATGACGAACGAATCGGCTTAATGGGAAAATGCTCGCCCGACGCAGGGTGCGAGCGAACGCACGCGATCCATCGGAAACGAGCCAGGCTATGCGGTCAAGAACCCCTCGCAGGTCATCGACTACAGTAGGGATCTCGACCTGCTCTCTATTCCGATACTCTCATCGAAAACCCACCGCATGTCACGCCCACGTTTGAATGAAGCTCGCACGAAAATTGTCGCCACGGTTGGCCCCGCCTGTGACAGCGTCTCACAGCTTGCTGCCTTAATCGAAGCCGGCGTGGATGTGTTCCGCATCAACAGTGCCCACGGCAGTATCAGTCAACACGCCGAAAAACTTGCCAACATCCGTGAAGCGTCTGAACAAACCGGATTTCCTGCAGGTGTTCTCCTCGATTTGGCGGGACCCAAAATTCGCCTTGGACACCTATCGAGCGAACCACTTGCCTGCCCGCTGGGAGCTCGATTTGCCTTCGTCCGCGGCAACGACTCCCAGCGTGAGGGTGAATTGACGAGCACCTACCCGCGATTGATCGACGAACTCGAACCGGGAGATCGCGTGATGCTGGCCGATGGCATGGTGGCACTGCAGGTCGAATCGGTTACCGCCTCACGCGCGGAGTGTGTGGTGGTCGCAGCCGGCGAAATCCGCAGTCGCCAGGGCGTGAATTTACCCGGCGTCAAGTTGTCGGTTGCCGCTATGCTGCCCAGCGATATCGAGAATGCCATTTGGGCTGCCCAAAATGAAATTGATTTCATCAGCCTCTCGTTCGTACGCACTCCTGAGGATGTCCGCAGCCTGAAAGATTTACTTAATAGCTACGAATGCCGAGCCCTTGTGATTGCGAAAATCGAAAAACCAGAGGCACTCGCCAATCTCGAACGAATTGTCCAGGAGGCGGACGGCATCATGGTCGCACGCGGGGATCTGGGCGTCGAAATCGATGTCGCCGAAACTCCCGTCGCACAAAAACGGATTATCGCAACGTGCAAGCGGTTGATGAAGCCCGTCATTGTGGCCACGCAGATGCTTGAGTCGATGCATCATAGTCCGCGACCGACGCGTGCCGAAGCATCAGATGTCGCCAACGCGGTGCTCGATGGCACCGACGCCTGCATGCTCAGCGGGGAGACGGCGATCGGTAGTTTCCCTCAGGAAAGCGTCGCGACGATGGACCGAATCATGTACAAAACCGAACAATCCATCGTCGCCTACCAAAATCCTGAAGCTGTCGACGTGGACGACATGCACCGTGCCACCCATGCGATCACCCGTGCGGGAATGGAGGTCGCCGAAGCAATCGGTAGCAAGCTGATTACGATTGCGACGCACAGTGGGGGCACCGCTTGGGTTAAGAGCAATACCCGCTCGCTGATTCCGACCGTAGCGGTCAGTGATCACCTCGCCTCGGTTCGCCGCATGAATTTGTTCTGGGGTATCGAACCGATCTTCTGCGAAGATATCGCGGATACCTCTCACCTAATCGAACAGGTCACGCGGTGGGCCTGCGACCAAACCGAGAACGGTAAAAATGTAATCCGGCCCGGTGATACGATGGTCGTCGTCAGCGGTAGTGACGTCGTCGCGGGCGCCGACAACGTGATCTCCGTACACACGCTGTCGTGACAACACTGAGTAGGCGAGTCTCTCCGAGACTCGCGTCTGAGACATGCGTCTGAGACATGCGTCCGAGTCATGCGTCCGAGTCTCGGAGAGACTCGGCTACTCAGCCCGGCATTCCAATCTGGCGGCGATTGTCCGATACTCTTCCGGCACGCCCATTTTGTTTTTACGCTTTGGTTTTGAAAGATATGTTGGATTCGACGTCGACGATTCTCGAATTGTTGCGATCTGGTGACGCCACCGCTCGCGAGGTCACTGAACAGACGCTCCGAGCCATCGGGGCCATCCAGCCAACGATCAACGCCTACACGCACGTGGCCTATGAGGCGGCCCTGAATGCCGCCGACGCGGTCGACCAAGATCGTAAAGCGGGCCGACCGCTCCCGCCCCTGGCCGGCTTGCCCGTCGCAATCAAGGATGTGTTGTGCACGTCCGATATGCCGACGACGTGCTCATCGAACATGCTGCGAAACTTCACGCCGCCCTACGACGCCACCGTCGTTGCCAAGCTGAAACGAGCTGGAGCAATTGTGGTCGGTAAAACCAACATGGACGAATTTGCCATGGGGGCGTCTACCGAAACCAGCGCAATGGGGCTGACTCGAAACCCGTGGGATGAACAGCGGACGCCCGGCGGCAGCAGTGGTGGAGCCGCTGCAGCAGTAGCCGCAGGCACCGTACCCCTATCCATCGGCACCGACACCGGTGGTTCGATTCGCCAACCGGCCGCGTTTTGCGGAATCACCGGCTTGAAGCCAACCTACGGTCGCTGTAGCCGACTTGGACTGGTGGCCTTCGCCAGCAGTCTCGACCAAGCCGGCCCGATGGGCTGGTCGGTCGACGATGTCGCCATCGGACTGCAGGCGATGGCAGGTTATGACCCTGCCGATAGCACTTCGGTTGATCATGAAGTCCCCGACTATCAAGCCGCCATCGCGGGTCGCGACATGAAAGGCGTCCGCATCGGCGTGCTACGTGACTCAATCGATCAAGACGGCGTCGCGCCGGCGATTCGCACAGCCGTGGCCGAGGCGGAGAAAGTCTTCACAGATCTTGGTGCGGAAATCGTCGAAGTTTCCCTGCAACACAGCCCGTACTGGGTACCAACCTACTACGTGATCGCCCCCTGCGAAGCGAGCAGCAACCTATCCCGTTTCGACGGCGCCCATTACGGCTATCGTCACGCGGCCGCGAGCACCGAGGACAGCATTGCCCCCATGCTGGCGAAAACCCAGCCGCTCGAAGCGATGTACCGAGCCAGCCGGGCGAACGGATTCGGTAGTGAAGTGAAACGACGAATCATGGTCGGCACCTACGCATTGAGCGAAGGTTACTACGACGCGTACTACAATCAAGCATTGAAAGTGCGGCGGCTGATTAGCCGTGACTACGAGACCGCGTTCGAAGATGTCGACGTGTTGCTCGGCCCGGTCACGCCATCACCTGCATTCGGACTCGGTGAAAATATTGATGATCCGATCGCAATGTATCTGTGCGACCTCTTCACTGTCGGCGCCAACCTCGCTGGTGTGCCCGCAATCTCATTGCCTGCCGGGCTGGACGACGACGGCTTACCCGTCGCCATCCAACTGCAAGCCCCCGTGATGCAAGAAGCAAGACTTTTGGCCGCCGGTGCCGGCTTTCAATCGGCGACGACGTATCACCGGATGCGCCCCAATGATTTTGTCGCATCGTGAGAAGAGCGTGCACGACAACTGCACGCAGCACTCACAAAAATGTTACTCCAAACCTTCAAAAGCGGCCTCGATCAAATCCGCTTGCTCGAGCTTGTGAGCCGCCATGCTACCGGTACTCGGGCTGGCTGATTCCGCCCGGGTGGCCTTGGATAGCTTAAATCTCGCCGCTAACTCGTCACCGAACTTAAATTTCATATAGGGCCAAGCCCCCATGTTCTCGGGCTCGTCTTGAATCCACATGACTTCGGTGCCCTCGGGCAATCCGGCGAGGGAGTCGAGCAACTCCGGCACCGACAGTGGGTAGAGCTGTTCCACTCGCATGATCGCGACATTCTCAATCTCTCGATCGGCCCTTGCTTGGGATAGGTCGTAGTAGATTTTCCCTGTACACAGCAGCAGCCGCCGAGCCGTTTCCAGCGGGACTTTGCGATCCGGAAGAACTTTTTGAAAACTACCCGAAGCGACAATTTCCAGCGGGCTGGTGACCTCGGGATGACGCAACAAGCTTTTAGGTGTCATGACGATGAGAGGCTTACGCCACTTGCGAATCACCTGCCGGCGAAGCAAATGGAAAAACTGAGCGGGTGTGGTCGGCTGGCAGACCTGGATATTGTCCTCAGCGGACATCGCCAGCCAGCGTTCGATCCGGGCACTGCAGTGCTCGGGCCCCTGGCCTTCGAAACCGTGTGGTAGCAACATGACCAAGCCTGAGAGTCGATCCCACTTGTCCTCAGCGCTGGCGATGAACTGGTCCACAATGACTTGAGCCACATTCCAGAAGTCACCGAATTGAGCTTCCCAAATACTCAGGCCATTGGGGCAATCGAGTGAGTAACCATATTCGAAACCGAGTACCCCAGCTTCGCTCAGTGGACTGTTGTAAAGCTCCAGACGGGCCTGCGATTTACTGACATGCTCCAGCGGCACGTACAGTTCACCGTTGCGGACATCGTGCAGCACAGCATGCCGATGGCTGAACGTTCCCCGCTGACAGTCCTGGCCAGTCATGCGGATGGGATGCCCTTGGTCGAGCAACGATGCAAACGCGGCAGCTTCCGCCGCCGCCCAGTCCAACGGCAGGTTGCCAGCGGCCATTTCTCGACGCTGCGAAAAGGGTCGCTTGAGCTTCTTGTGCGACGAAAATCCGTCGGGTAGCCGCGTCAATGAATCGAGCAATTCGCTCAGCTTCTCGACGTCGATGGTGGTGTCGACCGGATCGTCTGGCTCCGGCCCGCCGAAGAACTCAGTCCAGTTCGCTGCGAGGGTCTGGGTATCGGGCACGAAGGATTCGTTCTTGCTCGCTTCGAATTCACGCTCGAGCTTCTCGGTTCGCTCTTGGCTGATCTCCTCAGCTTCGGCCTCGGTGATCTTACCGAGTTTCAGCAGGCGGTTGAGATACTGTTGTCTGACACCGGGCCGGCGGTCAATCTCCGCGTACATGCGGGGCTGGGTGAACCGGGGCTCGTCGCCCTCGTTATGTCCCCAGCGGCGATAGGCGTACAGATCGATCACGACATCGCGATGAAACTCTTTGCGGAAATCCATCGCCAGGGCAACGACCTGGGCGACTGCCTCGGGGTCCTCGCCATTGACGTGGAAAATTGGAATCTGCAGCATGCGAGCGATGTCAGTGGCGTACGTGGTACTGCGCCCATCCTGAGGATCCGTCGTAAAACCAACTTGGTTGTTGATCACCACATGCAACGTCCCACCGGTTCGATAACCCGGCAGTTCGCTCAGGTTGAGGGTCTCTTGCACAATTCCCTCGCCCGCGAACGCTGCATCGCCGTGAACCAAGATCGTCATCACTTCCTTACGCGACGTATCGCCCCGATTATCTTGCTTGCAGCGTGTGCGCCCCTGGGCGACGGTGTTGACGAACTCCAGGTGGCTGGGGTTGAAGCACAATGAGATGTGCAGTTTATCACCCGATGCGGTCTTCCAATCGCTGCTATAGCCGAGGTGGTAACGCACGTCGCCCCCCCCGCGACTGAGCTCTGGAGTGGGATCGTCAAACGACCAGAAGATGTTCATCGCCCGTTTTTTGAGGATGTTCGCCATCACATTGAGCCGGCCACGGTGGGCCATGCCCATCACGACTTCTTTGACCTTATGTTGGCCCGCCTTTTCCAACGCCAAATCGATCAGCGGGATTAGACTCTCGGCACCTTCGAGTGAAAAGGTTTTCGCACCGACAAATTTGCGGCGTACGAACTCTTCAAAAATCGTTGCGTCTGCCAAGCGGGCGTAAATTCGCCGCTGTCGTTCGTAAGACAAATCGAGACGGTTTTCTGTAGTTTCCATTCTACGCTGCAACCAATCGCGGATATTGCGATTGTCGATGTGCATGAACTGGGCGCCGATGGAGCGACAGTAGGTCTGCTGCAGCTTCTTCAAAATCACATCGAGCGTGCTGCCTGTGACGTTCTCGAGGATGCTGCTGTCGAAAGGGCGAGCGAGGTCCTGGTCACTCAATCCGTAACTCTGTGGTGACAGCTCTGGACACCGGTTCTCGTATAAACCGAGTGGGTCGAGCTTGGCGACAAGGTGTCCACGAACGCGGTATTCCCGCACGAGTTGGTCGACGCGATCTTGGATCCGGGCCAACCAGAGGGCTTGGTCGACATTTTGGTTTCCGGTCGAACCGTGAGGCAGGTCACCGTTGACTTCACCAGCCTTCAGCCCCGCTCCGCTTTGCACCGCAGTAGCCAAACCGCCGCCTTGGGAAGTCCTGGTGTCCCCGACCGGACCTGACGGGCGGGTCCGCGACGTTCCCGCTGCCGGGGGCGGCGCTGTTTCCTGCACAGGTGCACCGGCTCCTACGAGGAACTGTTCAAAATAATGACGCCAAGTTTCAGAGACGCTCGACGGATCGCGTACGTATTGCACGTACAGATCGTCGATGTAGTCCAACGAATAACTATTCATGAGCGAGGGCGGCGACCCAGCCGAGCGAGCGCTGGTCGCGGAGTTGGCTTCAAAAGGAGGGGTGTAGCAGTGCAGAGTACGCGGTTTATAAAGCGAATTGCGGCCGCTTTAGTTTATCTCGAACGGGTGGATGAATACTCTACGCAAGCAACGCCGGTATGGGTAGGCAAGACATGGTGAACTTTTTCGTGTTTCTCGCTACGTTGGAGGGCCCGCAGTATCCCTCGCGGACTGTCGATTGACCGACCCGACGAGCCAACGCGGAAACCGACCTCATCTTCTCGTTGACACTTCGGGTTAGTATTTGCGAATTCGAATCGCAAAAGCGACGATATCGTTAGCCCGCACCCATCCTCCACTCACAATAAATCTCGGATTCATGGCCGTTCTGATTCAGCTCCGCGACGCTTACAAACGCTTCGGTGACCAAGTTTTGCTCGACGGAGCGAATGCGAGCTTGGTTGATGACGTCAAAATTGGTTTCGTTGGCCGCAATGGTGCCGGCAAATCCACGCTGCTGCGGATCCTGCTCGGCGAAGAAGAAGTCGAAAAGGGCGAGGTGATCCATCACCCCAGCCTGCGGATTGGCTATCTACGACAGCATGATCCTTTCGAGGAGGGCGAATCAGCGCTGGATTTCCTGATGCGTGACAGCGGCGCCCCCGATTGGCGGTGCGGTCAGGTCGCCGGGCAGTTCGAACTGAAAGGCGAGTACCTCGAAGGCCCGGTCAAGGCACTTTCGGGGGGGTGGCAAACGCGGGTCAAACTGGCGGCCTTGCTGCTGCACGATCCCAATTTGCTGATGCTCGATGAACCAACCAACTTCCTCGACTTGCGAACGCAGATTCTGCTGGAGCACTTCCTGCGCGATTTCGGTAAAGCGGCGTTGATTGTCAGCCACGACCGCGCGTTCCTGAAGGCAACTTGCAGCCAAACACTGGAACTGGCCAAGGGGCAGTTGACCATGTTCCCTGGAAAGATCCACGATTTCCTCGAATTCCGCGAAGAACGTCGCGAACACGATCGCCGTGTCAACGCAACCGTCATCGCGAAACAGAAACAGCTCAAACAATTTATCGACAAGAACCGCGCTAACGCGTCCACAGCCAGTCAAGCGCGCAGCAAGGCGAAGCAGCTGGAGAAACTGCAAACCGTGGAGCTGCAGGTCGACGAGCCAACCGTGAATATTCGGGCCCCCCGCGTCCAACCGCGACAGGGCACCGCCGTGCGGTGCGACCAACTCGCCATCGGTTATCCTGGTCACCGCGTCGCTGACGATATCTCGCTAGAAATTGAACACGGCCAGCGAGCCGCCATCGTCGGTGACAACGGGCAAGGCAAGACGACCATGCTCCGGACGCTCGTCGGTTCGCTCGAGCCGCTCGATGGGACGATGAAATGGGGGCATGGGATCGAGATCGGCACCTATGCCCAGCATGTCTACACGACACTCGACGAACGCCAAACCATCCTCGAACATCTCGAATATGCGTCCGACCCAGATACGACTCGGCAAGAGCTGCTCGCGATGGCAGGAGCGTTGCTGTTTCGCGACGAAGCGATCCAGAAGAAAATCAAAGTGCTCAGCGGTGGCGAACGAGCTCGTGTCTGCATGGCCAGCTTACTACTCGGGACCGCCAATGTGCTCGTGCTCGACGAACCAGGCAACCACCTCGACGTCGAAACCGTCGAATCGCTCGCCGAGGCCCTACGGCTGTACAAAGGCACCGTGATCTTCACCAGCCACGACCGACACTTCATGGCTCGCGTGGCCACCAATGTGATCGAGGTCCGCGACGGCCGAGTGCGAAATTATTTCGGTAGCTACGACACTTACTGCGACGCCGTCGAAAAAGAGGTCTCCGAAGGCGAACGACAGCGTAATGCAGCCGCCGGGAAATCGACCGCGCCGCAAGGCGGGGCCAATGGCGATGCCAAAAACGATCGCAAACAGCACAAGGACCAGCGCAAAACCGGCAAGGAGCTGAAGACCCTGGAACGCAAAATCGCCAAGCTCGACGATGAGAAGAAAGAGCTCAACGAACTGCTGCTCAAAGAGACCAAGCCCAATGAAGCAGTGCGACTGCACGATCAAATCAAAGCCATCGAAGTCGAGCTCAGCCAGGCAGAAGAGAAGTGGATGGAACTCAGCGATTTCTGAGGCACCCCCGAAAAGGGCCACCCAAATTTTAGCCCCCATCCCCGCACCCTCGAAAAGGGCCACCCAATTTTTTAGACAGTTCTCAGGGAGCACGGACACGAGTTTCTTGCATGGAGCCTTCGCGTCGGACAACCCAAATGCCGAGATCGGTCATTTTGAGCACGCTACTCGAGACAAACCTTACAGCCCACCCCAACCGCGCAGCGGCCAACCTGGAACAGTCTTCGCGGCAGCGTTCCGACGCTCGAAAAGGGCCACCCAATTTTTTAGACAGTTCTCAGGGAGCACAGACACGAGTTTCTTGCATGGAGCCTTCACGTCGGACAACCCAAATGCCGAGATCGGCCATTTTGAGCACGCTACTCGAGACAAACCTTACAGCCCACCCCAACCGCGCAGCGGCCAACCTGGAACAGTCTTCGCGGCAGCGTTCTGAGACGGCGTCAGACCGATGAGAGGCCCAGCGGATTCCCGCGGGCGCACAGCCAACCCTGCCCGCGACGGCATGCTTCGCCTGCAAGGCTCTCCGGTGTGCCTGCCGCACGTTTGAAGATCCGACCGAATTTGCGCACCACATCGCACCAGCCATGCGTGTCCAAGCCAAGTCGCTGCAGGATCGGGTTCAGATGGGCTGGAATGCTGCCGATCTTATCAGCACGCAATTGGCGCCCCGTCCAATCAAGCAACTCCAAGTATCTCACCATCGATACCGGCAGGAACCCTTTGCTGCTCGCTCGACGGCCTGACGCTTCGACTACCGGTCCCGTCGCGTCAGATCGTTCATCAATCTCGATTGGACTCATCCACCCACTGCGACGCCGAGCCCGACTCCGCTCCCAATCATGGGTGCTAGGCCGACGCCGATCCTGCCGCTCGCTCAAATCGTCAATCCGAGCCTTCGCTCCGGTGTAATCACTGGTCTCCGGAGTTTCCGCCAGCGCAGCACGAATCGGATTCAGATCAACGTACGCCGCGCACACCAGCAAACTGGATTCATCGAGCAAAATTTGCGCTCGGTATCTACCTTCCCAAAAGTGCCCGCGAACCTCGTCTTCAGCATTGCTCCTCCGCGCAATATTCTCAGCGGTGCACCGCATCCACCAGCTGATATCGGACAGTCGAGTGCGACGTTCCGACAACACTTCGGGTTGGTTGAGGATCATGTCCAACTCCGGCTTCGTGGGCTCCGCAGGCGAACCGTCCTCGTTTCGCCGCCGGGGGAATAATCGCAGCCAACGCCGGGCCACTTCTTCGTCCGACCAAGCTGCCGCCACATCCGCCCGACTGCGTAGGACCAGATGAATGTGGTTGTGCATCACCGAAAAAGTCAAGCAATCGATCGCAAAGACCGAAGCCAGGAACTCCAGGCGATCACGAATCCAGCCACGCCGATGTTCGTACGAAGTCCCCGTCAGCGGATCGTCACCGCAAAGAAACGCACGTCGCACGCATCTCTGAATGCAATGCACCACCTGCACTTCGGACGGGTCTAAAACTTCACCACGAGCTTGACGAGGCATTGTACCGACTCTGCTAAGAGAAACAGCAAGGCCGCAAAACCCTCACGACCATCTCCATCCTAGGGGTAACGGACCAGCGGTCAACCAGAAAAATCCTCATTCATTGCCTGTCCCTAATTAATTCTTGCCTGTCCCTAATTAATTAATTATTGGGAGGCTCCCGGCTTCGCGCCCCCTCACTTGCGCATTCGGCATGTCTTTGTGTAGGATGTGGCAATGCTCCCCATGCTCCATCAAATTTCGATTACTTGTTTCACGACGAGCTACGCCATCGTGCTGCTGATTGAGCTGCTGCGGTTGGTGGGCCGTCGCCTGCCGGGCCGTGGATTGGCGGGACTGGTGATGATGGCGATCGGAATCGTCACCCACATCATTTACCTTACCTTACGCGCAACGGCGGATCTTCCAGGCGGCAGCGGCAGTGCCGAGGGCAGCCCAGCCGTCGACGCGGGACGCTTGGCAACGTGGACTGATTTTTCACTGATGGTGGCCCTGGGGTTGGCAATCTGCTACTTCGTTCTTTACCTCCGGCGGCCTGACACCGTCATCGGTTTTTTTTTCTTACCGGCCATTTTGGCGATGATCGCGCTGGCGATTTCGGTGCGGCATCTGCCCGCCTTTGACCGTGGCGAGGCGACTGCGTTTTGGCGGAACGTGCATGCGTTGTCAATGATGCTCGGATCCGCCGCGGTGCTATTTGGTTTTTTGGCCGGAGCGATGTACCTCGTCCAGTCCTGGCGACTCAAGCACAAGCGGGCCGGCTCGGCGCTACGACTGCCAACTCTAGAGACGCTGCAAAACCTCAACCGTCGCTGTCTCGTGATCAGCACAGCGGCGGTCGGCGTGGGGCTGGTATCCGGTGTCGTTATGAATCTGAACCGCTGGGGCGAGATCCCGTGGACCAATCGGGGCATTATGCTGTCGGGGGTCCTGTTCGCTTGGTTGGCATCGGCCACGATGGTGGAATTTCTCTATGCCCCGGCCAGCCGAGGCCGCAAAGTCGCCTACCTAACGCTGGCGAGCTTCGGTTTCCTGGTACTGGCAATGTCGGGCGTATTAACAACCTCCCACGGGGGCGCTGCAGTCAACGCACACGACGTCCGAGCCGATACCGACGCAGGCCCCGCCGACACGACCACCTCCCGGCGAGGTGACTCATGACGCTGCAGATGATCGGTTGCTCGCACCATGATGCGGCCGTGGAAATTCGGGAACAGTTGTCATTCTCCTCAGAGCACTGCGCTCAAGCGTTGGCGACGTTCGGCGAGCGGTTTGACGGAGCGGAATTGGTCGTGCTGTCGACCTGTAACCGGGTGGAACTCTATGCCGCCGGTGGCCCCTTCGGATCCGGGCTCACGGCGAGCGAATCAGGAGCGGGATCGCTGTCGGACGATCAAGTGCGAAATGCATTAATCGACTTCGTGGCGGCGTGCCTGGAAAAGCCCGCAGACTTCGTAGGCAAACACATGATCGTCCGCCAAGGCCGCGAGGCAGTCGACCATCTGTTCTTGGTGGCGGCGAGTCTCGATAGCATGGTCGTGGGCGAAGCCCAGATCCTGTCCCAAGTCAAACAGGCCTACGACCTGTCCAACGTCGCCGGAGCAACGGGACCGCTGACACACGCTGCTTTCCAAGCGGCCAATCGGGCCGCGAAGCGAGTGCAAACCGAGACCACGATCCATCGCCGCCGGCTGAGCGTGCCGAGCGTTGCCGTAGGAGAAGTTGTCCCGGAGGTATTTGAAACCCTTCGCGGCAAACGCGTTGTCCTCTGTGGCGCCGGAGAAATGGCCGAGGAAACGCTGCGGTACCTCAAAACCGGCGGCAGCGATAATCTGTGCATCGTCAACCGTGGCCAGGAGCGAGCGCAGGCACTGGCGCAAGTGTTCGGCGCCGATACGCGGTCATTGAATGAACTCCACGAACAGATTGTTGCCGCCGATCTCCTCATTGGAACGACGTCAGCCGAAGAGCCGCTGGTCGACGCGGCGACCTTCGCCCAGCTCAACGCCAGACGTGGCGGACGGATTTTACTGGTACTGGACCTGGCCGTTCCTCGTGACTTTGAACCCGTTATTGGTGATGAGCCCGGAGTCTATCTGTACCAGATCGATGACCTGCAAGCGGCCTGCAACCGCAATCGACGCGAACGCGAGAAACAGTGGCCCAGAGCCAAAGCGATCCTTGACGAGGAAGTCAATCGATTCTTTGAGTCGCTCCAGCAGCGGGCAACCGGGCCAGTCATTCAGCGTCTGCGGCAGCGAGCCGATCAAGTAAAATCGGCTGAACTGCAGCGATTACTCGACAAACTCAATGGCTGCACGGACGCCTCGATGACGAAAGAAATTGAGAAATCATTCGACCGCCTCACTAATAAGCTGCTCCACCCGCCGATGGCATCGCTGCGTGACGATGCGGCAGCCGGTCATTCCCGGGGATTACTCGAAGCCCTCCGCCACCTTTTCAATCTCGGGGATGATCTGTAGCGTTTTTACAGGTCAGCGGAAGTTTCAGGTATATTGTCAACTCAATTCGCTGCTTGGGACCATCGTTCCCAGCGAGTAAATTGATGACATTGATTCACGATGAGACCGCCGACGGGATCCTGGCCCCATCCATTAGGGATTCCAACCAGTTCTCTCATCGCCCTGACGCTGATGATCCAGGATCAACGCCGCTACTCTCTCTCCCACTCTCCCACTCTCCCACTCTCCCACTCTCCCACTCTCCCACTCTCCCACTCTGAAAATGCTCTACCGCCACATCCTCACCGTCGCCCTCGGACTCGCGGCGACACTCTCAACTTCGATCCCGACCAGCGCCCAAGACAGCGCGATCCCGGAAACCGCTCCGGCAGTCCTCCGCTCCCTACAAGGCGGCGAAGATACCGTTTTATTCAACGGCATGACTCTTGAGGGCTGGCGTGGCCGCGATGACCTGTGGGCTGCTGAAGACGGAGCGATTGTGGGAAGGACGACCGACAAAGAGCCGATCAAGCAAAATACTTTCTTGATTTTGGATGATGAGATCGAAGGTGATTTCGAACTCACCCTGCAATTCAAAATCGATGGCGGAAATTCGGGAATTCAGTATCACAGTCGCGTGGTCAATGAAGATGAATTCGTGGTTTCGGGATACCAAGCCGACATCGACGCTGCGAATCACTATGCTGGCATTCTGTATGAGGAGAAGGGTCGAGGAATCCTCGCTCTCCGCGGTCAAAACGTCATCATCGGTGAGGACGGAAAAAAACAAGTCGAGAAATTTGCCGATGCCACCGAGCTGGGTAAGGGCATCCACCCTGGCCAGTGGAACGACTACCGCATTGTGGTCCGTGGCAGTCAACTCGAACACTTCATCAATGGAGCCCAGACGATCAAGGTGACTGACAACCAAAGCGAGAAATCTCGAGACTCCGGTGTCTTGGCACTTCAACTGCACCAGGGCCCCGCGATGACGGTTCGCTTCAAAAACATCACTCTACGGCAGTGGAAATAGCACGCCCATGAGCAAATCGATTTGGCCGCAGGGAGACAAGACCGACGTGCTGATCCAGTCAGCGCGCGCGGGTGACGCCGATGCAGTCAATCAGTTGCTCGACCGGCATCGCGCAGCCATCCATCGGCTGGTCGAACTGCGACTGGATCGAAAAGTCCAACAGCGAGTCGATGTCAGCGATGTCGTTCAAGATGTCTTGGTTGATGCCAGTGGGCGGCTCCAACAGTATCTAAATGATCCCGGTATGGCGTTTCATTTGTGGTTGCGGCAGATTGCTTGGGACCGCATCATTGACACCTACCGCCGGCATCGCGGCAGCGCCAAACGGAGCATGGATCGCGAGCAACCCATGCACCGCGGCAGCGTCGACGAGTCAACGATGAATCTCGCGATCCAGCTCAGTGATCCGGGTCTAGGGCCTGCCGCTGTAGCGACCCAGCACGAGATTGCACGTCGCGTCGAAGCTGCCATCGAGAAACTCGATGAAGCCGACCGGGAAGTCATTCTGATGCGTCACTATGAGCATCTATCAAACCTGGAAATAGCTGAGGTGCTGGGTCTGCAACCTCCCGCCGCCAGCATGCGATATCTCCGCGCCCTGCGCCGACTCCGCGCCGTGCTCGAACAAGACGACGATATGGAAATCGGATGATCTACGACCTGCAGCAAACCGACGACCCGCGTGACATCATCCATCGCAGTGTGCAAGCATTGGCCGAGGGCGATGTCATCGGATTACCGAGCGAGACCGTCTATGGTGTCGTCGCCAGCGCGCTATGCCCTGCCGCAGTAACCCGTCTGGCTGAACTCGTCGGCAGTTCGTCACCAACTGGAATTCCAGGCGCACCTCAAGTCGTTCCGCAGACGCAGACTGCGGTACCAGCGCGCCAAGCCACGCCAGGCCAGGTCGCTGTACCAGGCCAGGTCGCTGTACTAGGCCAAGTCACCGTGCCCGGACAGGTAGCCCTGTGTGCCCGCAGCAGCGAGGCCGCTGGCGACTTTCTAGTTCCCCGCTCGAAACTCGCCCGTCGCTTGAGTGAACGCTGTTTTCCCGGACCACTGACTCTGATTGCGGATTGCGATCGACAGCAATCGGCCGTCGGCATGCTTCCGCCCAGCGTGCGGGCTGTCCTGCATCACTTTGCCGGCCCAAACGACGGGCCAAGGGTTGATCGTGCCCAGGCAAGTGACCGGGTAGCCTTCCGAGTATCGAACCATCGCTTGCTCAGTCATATCCACCGTTACCTGACGGCGCCATTGGTGTGGGGAGAATTCTCGCTCGACGATGGATCTGCGATTACGACCGCAGCGAAGCTGGACACCTATTTATCTCAAAAGACGGGCGACAATCCACTCCCCGTCCTGCTAGATGATGGCGTCAGCCGCTATGGTGGAGCGGGTACGATCGTGCAATTGTCGGGAAATTCCTGGCAAATCCTACGCGAAGGAGTGATTCAGCGAGCCGCCATGAACCAGTTTGTCAAACCTGTGATTGTAATCGTCTGCACGGGCAACACGTGCCGAAGCCCGATGGCGGAAGCGTTGCTGCGGGATCTGTTGGACCGCCGATTTGGCCGGGAAGACGTAGCTCGTGTTCTATCGGCGGGAGTCGCTGCCCAGCGTGGCCACGGCGCCAGCCCGCAATCGGTAGAGGTAATGGGGCGCCGCGGGCTGGATTTAACCGGGCATGCCAGCCAGCCGCTGGACGATCCCATGATGTCGATGGCGGACCTCGTACTGACCCTGACGCGTCAACACCGCGACGCCATCCTGGCGGCGTGGCCAAACCGCAAGGGTCGAGTATTCACCCTCCGCCGAGATGGGGGGGACGTCAGCGATCCCGTCGGCATGCACGTGGACGTCTACGAACAATGCGCTGACCAGATTCGTGAGGAGCTCGAAAAATGGATCGATGCCTTGGATGATGATTTTTTCCCAATAGCGCCTGACAAAGAGCCTCACAAGGGCCATAATGGAAACGAAGACGCGGACGCCCGAGCAATCCCTGAGGAGTAATCTATTGAAAGTTGGTTTAGCAAGCGATCACCGCGGGGTGCATATTAAGGCGCGGCTGGTGCAGTGTTTGACGCATGAGGGGTACGAGGTTTTCGATGCAGGCACCGATTCCTCGGATCCGGTCGATTATCCCGATTACGCGAAAGAGATTGCCGGAAGAATTGCGACCGGCGAACTTGATCGGGGCGTTCTAATCTGCGGTACCGGTATCGGCATGTCCATTGCTGCCAACAAATTCCCAGGCGTTCGCGCCGCGCCGTGTTATGACGAGGTCATGGTGGAGATGTCGCGGCGTCACAATGACGTCAATGTTCTGTGCCTTCCAGGAGATTTGATCGGCGAGCGGCCGGTCGACGACCTTGTATTGATGTGGCTGAGCACGGATTTCGAGTGCGGTCGCCATGGGACGCGTGTCGATAAAATTTGCGATTTGGAAAGCACCGCGCATGCGGGCCGGCCCCAGAGCGGTAAGGCACTGCCGACAAGCGTCGCCACACCTGCTCCCTCACGTGCCAGCTGAGCATTTCGATTGGCAACTCCTCGCATTGAATCGCATGCTTTTCCCCGCTCGTGGAAGGATTTGATCGGCCACGAACGGATCCGCTCCACCCTGAGCAGCGCGATCGCGAAGCGGCGACTCGGCGGCAGCCTACTGTTCGTCGGCCCCCCCGGTGTCGGCAAGACAGCTGCCGCACTCTTGCTCGCACAAACGGTGCTGTGCCGCCGTCAATCCGCGGCGGAAATGAACCCATGTGGCCAATGCCCTGACTGTGCCCAGGTCCGCGCGGCGACCCACCCGGACTTGATTCAAGTGTCCAAGCCACAGGACAAGTCCCTCATTCCGCTCGAACTACTCATCGGTCCTGTCGAAGCCCGATTGCAGGAAGGCTTTTGCCATGATGTGCATCTGCGTCCGATGCAGGGTGAACGCAAGGTTGCGATCCTGCACGACGCCGACTTTCTCAACGAAGAAGGTGCCAACTGCCTGCTCAAAACGCTTGAAGAACCACCCGCCAACGCGGTCATCATTCTGATCGGCACCAGCGAACAGCGCCAACTGCCCACCATCCGTTCTCGCTGTCAGACGATGCGATTCACCAGTCCTACGGGAGTGGAGGGGCGGGAACTCCTGCGGCAACACATCCAACGGCTTACCGAAGCAGGTCAGTCACCTCCTTCACTCGCTGACGCGGAGCTCGACGAAGCGATCGAACTGGCGGCGGGCGACCTGCAGGTTGCGACGCGTTTGGCGAGCGGTCAGAGCAATGAAATTCGGGGAAAGCTACTGACTCAGCTCAGCGCATCCGTTCCCGATCCGATGATTATCGCGCGATGCATCAATTCACATCTCGATGAAATCAGCAAGAAGGAGGCTCCATTGCGCCGCGCCGGCCTACGCGATTTGTGCTCGATTGCGGTCCAGTACTATCGAGGTGAACTGCGAGAAGCAGCCCGCCAAGGTCGATACAACGGTGCCGACGCTCGGCGGCTCGACCGAACTCTTCGCGTCTTCCGGGAAATCGACCGCAGTGCGAACTTGAATGCCTTGGTCGACTGCTACGCCGCCGATCTCTCCCTCGCCATCACCGGCGACCGAGGCAGCATTGGCTGATATTGGCTTCAACCAACCACAATGAGCCTCACCAGATAGCGAAGTTCGTAATCGGATCCACACAGCGGCATGGCTTAACAAGCACGTGTCGTTAAACCTTGCCGATTATCCCGTCCATGCCTGCTGTGCCGAATATTCGGGTGGTCACAAACATTATGCTAGTACAATCTTAATAAACGTTTAAATCGCGATTCGGCGCGACATTGAACTGGAAGGCACGCCGATTCTTCCTGCTGTGACACGAGCCTCAAACACACCCGATTGTGTAAATATCTCGAGTCTCTGACTGCCGTATCGAAGGATTGATACGACGCGGAAGCTATTCAGCCGTTCATGGAGGATTTCGAGAACGTGATTACCGTATTGAAGTGGCGCAGTCGGCGCACAACACTAGCCATTGCCCTACTGGCGTGCTGGGGCAGCAATAGTGTCCACGGAGAGGAAAATGAAGCTTTGGGCATTGACCTAGGCCTGTTCCAACCCAGCGCTGAAACGTCGCTGCTCGATCCGCTCGCGATAACCCCCCTCGCGATAACCCCCGTTGGGCTATCGGAACCGGACGAATCCAGCGACATCGTTTCGGAGTTGCTCGAATCAGATGCGGAGGCAACGTCCCAAAAAACCGTCCCTGCGGAAGACTATGAGAAGCTTCTCGAGCGAGTTGGGGACCTGGAATCGTCATGGAAAAAGTACCAAGACGAGCAGAGTGAAGAATCCGCCGCCAAAAAGCAGAAGCCCTCGCTGAAGATCAATGGCCGGGTCCACCTGGACAACTGGAGTTTTCCCGAAAGCGATCCGGGGATCAACTATTTGGAATCCGGTGATCCTAGCATCGATCCACAGGACCGCTGGGTATTCCGTCGACTCCGCTTGACGTTCAGTGGCGACGTACCGCACAACATGTTGTATCGGATCCAAGTCGACTTCAATAATCCCAATCTTCCAGAGCTGAAAGACGCGTATTTGGGATGGCATAATTTACCACACAACCAGACATTGCTCCTAGGCAATCAGAAGCGACCGATTGGCTTAGATCACCTCAATAGTAGTCGCCACAACCTGTTCATCGAGCGGCCTCTGGCGGTAGAAGCATTTAACGAAGATGCCCGCCGCCTGGGGCTCTGCATGTATGGCTACAGTGACGACGAAGTATTCAATTGGCGTTACGGTGGCTTCCTGCTGGAGAACATCAGCAACGACGGACGGTATATCGGCGACTCTGAGCAAGCGGGGATGTATGGTCGACTGGCCGCCAGCCCTTGGTACGACGAAATCAGTGGAGGACGTGGTTACTGGCACTGTGCCGTCGCGGGTTCGGTCAATCGAACCGACGGTGATGGCACGCTCGACACCGACACTAACAGTAACGAAGCAAGATTCCGTACGCGTCCCGAAGCTCGGAGTGATTCCCGGTGGTGGGATACCGGTCGCATCCTTGGTGCGGAGGGTTATCAGGAACTAGCATTCGAGTCGATGCTCAACATTGGAGCGTTCCAATTGACGGGGGAGTACTTCAACACTTGGGTCCAGCGTGATGCACTAGGCGGATTCAACGGCAGTGGACTGCACTTCCAAGGCGGCTACCTCTTCGCCAACTACTTCCTGACAGGCGAACACGTTCCGCTGGATCGCTTGTCCGGCACGATCGATCGCGTCAAACCGATGGAAAACTTCTTTCTAGTCGACCGACTCGCCGGTGGCCGTGGATCAGGGTGGGGAGCTCTATCCATGGGAGTTCGTGGCGACTATCTCGACCTTTCGGACTCGGATATTCGCGGTGGCCAAGGCTATACCGTGACTGCGGGGATGAATTGGTATTGGACGGCATATTCGAAGGTACAGGTGAACTACATCGCCGGATCGATAAAAGATGCAGGCCAAGGCCGTGCCACCGGACCGTTGCTAGCCGGCGTATCGGGAGACTTCGGAATCGTCGGCGCCCGTTACATGATCGATTTTTAACGCATCGCGGTAACCGCTCATCACAGTGGGGGGAAACCATATCCCGTCCCACCCCACCACGAACCGTACCCAGCATTTTTGAAACGGAAGGAAGACAATGTTCATTCATACGAAGCTTCACACGGGCCTAATGGTTGCTGGTCTGATGTGCCTACTGGCCCCCGGCTCCGCACTCGCCGGACATGGCAAAGTACTCGATCAAACGGGCTGCATTTGCTGCCCGGTTTGTGACCATGTTTGCAAACTCGATGCTAAAAAGGTGGAGGAAGAAAGGGAGGGCTTTCAAGTGGAATCCAAAGCGATTTGCATTCCACGAGTCGTCTTTCCTTGGCAAAAGGAACGCCGAGCGGCTTGCGCCTCGT
The DNA here is from genome assembly GCF_007860105.1 of Allorhodopirellula heiligendammensis. Classification (NCBI taxonomy): domain Bacteria; kingdom Pseudomonadati; phylum Planctomycetota; class Planctomycetia; order Pirellulales; family Pirellulaceae; genus Allorhodopirellula; species Allorhodopirellula heiligendammensis. Next base: position 1,968,408 of record NZ_SJPU01000002.1, on the reverse strand, counting down.
GCGATTCCTGCGGCGGCCAGGGATGCATCTCTTGTGTTCACAATGGTGCGCGAATCCGAAAGGTCTGCGTCCTAAAAACAGAAAAGTACAAGTGCCCAGCGTGCAAGTACTCATGGTCGGCGGAAGAGAAGAAGCAGGGCGACTGCGGCTGCCACGGAGGCTTGAACTGCAACTGCCAAGGCCCTTGTGACGCGGGTCAGGGCATCACCGTTTCTCCATCCGTACCCCAACCTATGCTGCAAGATGAAACAATTCGTACTGCGGACGCACAACCTGGACTGACCGACTACTATCTACCGTCCAAGCAGTATTCACAACGATAGAGGTTGTCTGATTGACGGGAGGCACTATGCAAAATGAGAAATCTGCGCGCGGAATCGACCGCACGGCGTCGACCGGGGTACGCCGGTGGATGCGGTGGGGCCTATCGACGCAGATTTTGCTGGGGCTTCTATGTGGACTAATCACTGGACTGTTCTTCGGCGAGATGTGCGCGCCACTTTCGATTTTGGGCGATGCCTTCGTCGGCCTACTGCAGATGACCGTGTTGCCATACATCATGGTGTCGCTGGTCGCCAGCCTAGGCCGACTCTCCTTGGGAAACAGTAAACGGTTGGTCAAGATTGGGGGAACGGTACTACTGGTGCTCTGGGCCTTCACCTTGGGCATTGTCGCTATACTGCCGATGGCCTTTCCCGACTGGAGATCGGGCTCCTTTTTCAGCACGGCCATGATTGAGTCACCCGCGGAGGTTGACCTAGTCTCGTACTTCATTCCCGCGAACATCTTCTCCGCGCTAGCGGCCAACCACGTTCCCGCAATCGTGCTCTTTAGCCTGTGCATGGGGCTGGCGTTATCAAAAATCCCGCAGCGCGAAAAACTCCTCGACCAGCTCGACATCTGTGCCGCGGCGTTAATTCGAATTAGCGGCCTCGTCACTCGTCTGGCGCCCATCGGCATATTTGCGATCGCCGCCAGCACAGCGGGAACTGTGTCACTGGCCGAGGTCAGCCGCTTGCAGGTCTACCTGGTCGCCTACTCGGGTGGCGCGATTTTCTTGGCGTTCATTGTGCTACCGCTCCTGGTCACGACACTCACCACGCTGTCGTACCGCGAAGTCATGCGAGTCGTGAAGGAGCCGATGCTAACAGCTTTCGCGACAGGCAAGCTAATCATTGTCCTACCGATGCTCATTCACAATACCGAGCAGCTCCTGCGTCAACATCCCATCAATAATGGCGACGACCGTTCACCTCCCGCCAGTGCGTTATATGGGGTCGCCTACGCCTTCCCGCATGTGGGCAAATTGCTGAGCATGCTGTTCATTCTCTTCGCGGCGTGGTTTGTCGGGACACCGGTGAAGACCAGCGTTTACCCCGGTCTTCTCGGCAGTGGACTGTTTGCCTACTTCGGTGGTCCCATCATCGCGATCCCCTACCTGCTGGACCAAATGCATCTGCCGCATGACATGTTTCAGCTCTTTCTGATGTCGGGAGTATACGGAGAGCGATTGGGAGATGCCGTGGGTGCCATGCACTTGTGCACGCTCACGCTGATCTCAATTTTTGGTTTGAATCGAGCACTCCAATTCCATCCCTGGCCACTGTTGAAATACGCCATGGTCACGGGCACCACGGGTATCGCTATTCTGCTTCTCATCAGCGTGACACTCAATCATTTTGTCACCACTGCTTCGGACCGGACCGAGCTCATTGACAAAATTCACCTCCTCGAGCAGCCAGTTCAAAATGTGGTGATAGAGGTTCCGGCCCCAAACCCGGATCCGCTACTGCCCGATGAGACATTGCTGCAACGCATTGAACGACGGGGCATTTTGCGAGTTGGCTATAACGAAGACAAAGTGCCATTCGCGTTTTTCAATGCACAACGACAGCTCGTTGGCTACGACATTAACATGGCCCATGTACTGGCGCGTGATCTCGGAGTGACGCTGGAGTTCGTTCATTTCGACCGCTCCACGTTGGCTGACCAACTCGATGCTGACCACTTCGACGTTGTCATGTCGGGCTTAGTTGGAACGCTCAAACGCGCGCAAAGCATGCAGCATTCATCAAGCTATTTGGATGTAAATCTAGCGCTGGCTGCTCCCGATTTTCGGGTCCAAGATTTCCGATCACTGCAATCCATTCGCGCACAACACAGCTTCACGATCGGAGTGGTTGATTTGAGTCGAGGATTCACCGATCGACTGCGCACTGCGATCCCCAATGCTGAACTGGTCGAAGTCAAACGTTATCGCGATTTTTTCACCGGGAAGCACGACGACATCGATGCGCTGCTGATCAGTGCCGAGAGTGGCTCCGCATTCACCCTGATGTACCCTCATTATGAAGTTGTGATCCCTGAGGGCCTGCACGTCCAGCTCCCGTTGATTTACGGCATTGGTCATCGTGACGCCGAGTTTTGCGACCTACTGGAACACTGGATTTCGCTACGACAACGTGACGGCACGGCCGAAGAATTCTACGACCATTGGGTTCTCGGCAAGGCACCTGCAAGGCACCAGCCCCGCTGGTCCATCATTCGCGATGTGTTGCACTGGGTGAAGTGAACCGGAACCCTCAGTATTAAATTTGCAAACAAATGTTTGACAAGGTCGGCAAATCTGCTACTTTAAGTCTATAGCGGTATAATGCAGCGATTGTAGTGGCTGCGACGACATACCGCTCCCACCCGTTTTTCGGTCCAAGCCTGCGATTTCGCTAGCTTAGTCCGTCCCACCTCCCGCCAATTTGTTATTCGCTTACGCAACGAGCAGTTCGCCAACAATGGCGATGCGCTCGAACAAATTCCCACCTCGCGTTTCATCTGAAGCCTCCTGCACAGTGAAAATCCATTTTTACTGCGTGGAAATTTGGTAGAAACTTCACTCCCCCGCTCTTTTTGAGGAGCCGACAACGATGTTGTGTCACGGAAATCCATTGACCCGTTCGGGTCTGTTCGGGCGTCGCGGCTTTTTAATGGCCGGTGCTGCCGGCGGCCTCGGGTTGTCGCTACCCGACTTGTTGATGCGGCAAGCGGCAGCCGAGATGAAGCAATATGACTTTATCAAAGCCCGTGCCAAGAGCGTGATTCACGTTTTTCTTCCCGGTGGTTTGGCGCAGCAAGAGTCGTTTGACCCTAAACCTTACAGCCCGCTGGAATACCGAGGAGAACTCGGCACTACCAAGACCAACACGGGCGAAGTGGTCTGCAATTCAATACCGAAGCTAGCCCAGCAGGCCGACAAGTACTGCGTGATCCGCAGCATGACGCACGGCGAAGCGGCTCACGAACGTGGCACGCACAACATGTTCACCGGTTACAAGCCGAGCCCAGCTCTGCAGTACCCGAGCTTTGGTGCGGTGGTTAGCCACGAATACGGGCCGCGTGACAATATGCCCGCTTATATCTGCATTCCCAACATCCCGAATGAGTTCGCCGGCACAGGCTATCTGCCGAGCAGTTACGGTGGCTTCGCGCTCGGTGCGGATCCGGCACGCGATGACTTTCAGGTCCGAGATCTCAACCTCGCTGGCGGTGTCGACGCGGAGCGATTTGTCCGTCGCAAGGCGGCACTGGAACAGATTAATCAACGCTTCGTCTCGACTACCAGCGCTGACAACGTCGGTGCGATGAATACCTTCTACGAGCGGGCTTATGACTTGCTCGATACACCCGCTGCGAAGGAAGCCTTCGATCTGTCGAAAGAAGACCCGAAGATGCGCGATCGATATGGTCGCAATCAAGCTGGCGCACGGATGCTGATGGCGCGGCGTTTGGTGGAGGCTGGCTCACGTTTAGTGACGTTGACCTACGGTGGATGGGACATGCATACCGATCTCACGGGAGGTATGCAGCGTCTGATGCCAGCGCTTGATCAGGGCCTCTCGGTGCTGCTGGAAGACCTCAGTGAACGCGGCATGCTCGACGAAACCCTGGTGATGGTCACCAGTGAGTTTGGACGGACCCCGAAAATCAATAGCGATGCCGGTCGTGATCACTGGCCAAAAGTGTTCAGCGTGATGCTGGCTGGTGGCGGGATCAAGGGCGGCATGATCCATGGTGCCTCCGACGCCACGGCGACCGAACCGGAGCTCGATCCGGTTTCACCCGCCGATCTAGCGTCGACGATGTATCACTTGCTCGGCATTGTCTCGGACAAGGAATTGATGGCCCCGGGTGGCCGTCCCATCGAGATCGTCGATGGTGGCAAGGTAATTCAAAAAATCATCAGCTAGACGCCGCTTGGTCTGATCACCTGCTACTCCCTCCCCAGAGATTGTTCCCAATGCAACGATACCCCCGCCATTTGAAGTGCCGGATCGTCGCGGTCGCTTTGGCTTCGCTGCTGGCTGCTGCCGTCCCGGCCAGTGCCGCGTTCCCCGTCGTGAGGTACCACCAACCGCTCGGCGTGACACGCGGAGGTGAGGCTACTGTCGTCTTGAAGGGAGAACGACTCTCCGATGCCCGCCAAATCTTATTTGATCAACTAGGCGTCGAAGTTCTCGAAGTCAAACCGATTGATGACAAGTCGGTGGAACTGAAAGTCAAGACGAGTTCGGAACTCGCACCGGGGCAGTACTCGTTCCGCTTGATCACCGCCAGTGGTGTCACGAATCTCCGATTCCTTAGCGTCGGTGCGATGCCGATGGTCGAAGAGGTCGAACCCAATAACGACTTCACCGCGCCGCAGGACATTGAGATGAACCGCACGGTCGAAGGCAATGTCGATCGTGAAGATGTGGATTGCTTTCGTGTCTCGCTCAAAGCAGGCGAAAAACTGACAGTTGAGATTGAAGGCATTCGTCAACGATGGGACCTTCAGAACCGTGACATCCTCGATCCCTACATCGCGATTCTCGACGACAAACGGTTCGAAGTTGCGGTCTCCGATGATTCGATGCTTTTCCAACAGGACGGGGTATGCTCGTTCACGCCCGAAGAAGATGGCCAGTACACGGTATTAATCCGGGACAGTTCATTTCTCGGTCAGCGTGACGTTTGTCGCTACCGTGTACACATCGGTTCTTATCCACGCCCCACCACCGTGATCCCCGCCGGTGGTGTGCAAGGTGACGTGCTGCAGGCCAAACTAATTGACATTGACGGCAATATCACCGAGGCATCCTTGCAATTGCCCACCGACTTGATCGATCCAGCGAATGGTTCGGCTCCGCCGACGCAGCCCTATCCCGTGATCACCAAGGATGCGTCAGGCATCACACCTTCGCCGAATTGGATTCGCGTTGGCGACCTGCCTATCGTGACCGAAACTGAACCCAACAATGACCATCGCAAGGCCCCTCTGTGCTCTGTGCCGGCACTGCTATGCGGTGTCATCGAAGAACCCGGTGACTATGACTGCTTTGCATTTGAGTGCAAGAAAGGTGAGAAATTCCGCGTCCGGCTGTTCGCTCGCGAAACGCTGCGATCACCGCTCGATGGTGTGATGAATGTTTTCGATGCAGACGGAAAGGCCGTCAAGAGCAGTGACGACAGTGGCGGCAAGCCAGATGGGTTCTTTGACTTCACTGCCGCAAGCGATTCGCAACACACGATCCGCATCTACGATCACTTGCGTGGAGGCAGCCCGCTACACAACTACCTGATCGAGGTCAGCCATCTCGAACCGAGCTACCAGATCGATCTGAAAGAGTTGCGTCGCGATGAAGCCATGGTGGTTCCGGTTCCCATCAACGGCCATGGAGCCATGGTCGTGGTCGCCAAACGGGACCAATACAACGAATCATTTGACGTGGAGATTGAGGGCTTGCCCCCTGGCGTGACAGCAAAGACATTCCCCATGCCGGCTGGCCGCGTCGAAATCCCCGTGGTACTCAGCGCCGCCCCTGACGCGGAACTTACCGGTGCTCTGTTTGATGTCCGCGGCAAGGGAAAACTCGGGGATGGCGAGCTCACCTCCCGCCTTGAGCAATACCACAAAATCGTGCTGGGGCAAAATCGTCGGGCGATGCTTGACTACCGCACATCGCGAGCCGCGATGGCGGTCTGCGAAGCGATGCCATTCTCAGTGGAACTCGTTCAGCCCAAAACGCCTCTGCTGCGGCGTGGCTCGAAAGATCTCACGGTGCGTGTCAAGCGTGATGAGGGATTTGACGGCCCCGTCTATTTTAAAACCCTCTACAACCCGCCCGGTGTGGGCGTTAACAACAGCCGAAAAATTGACAAAGGCCAAACCGAAGCAAGCATCCCAATCACAGCCAATAGTAACGCTGCCATGGGAGCATGGCCGATGATCATGCAGGTCAGCTATGGCACCAAACTCGGTACTCAAACCGTGGCCACAGCTCCGATCACGATTGATGTCGAAGACGCTGTGTTCAATTACACCTTCCCCCGTGCGGCTGCTGAGACAGGGCAAGAAACGAATCTGTCGATCACGATGGCGAAAATCCGGGATCTCGAAGGCGATATCGAAGTTCAACTGGTCGGGTTGCCGAACGGCGTGACCTGCAGCGCCCCGTTGCAGAAGGTCAACCTCGAAAGCACAACGGTTACCTTCCCATTGACGATCGCAGCGGATGCCAAGACCGGCATGCACAAAACTCTCAATGTGCAAACGCTTATCCATCGCGACGGTGAAACGATGATCCAAACGGATGGCACGGGTGAAATCCGCATCGACAAACCGATCGTGAAAAAAGAACCTGCCGCTGAGCCGGAAAAGAAGCCTGAACCCGCTCCTCCAAAAACCGATGCACCTGCCAAGCCGCTCAGCCGGCTCGAACAGCTTCGCCTTGAAAAGGAATCCTCATGATCCGATTTCGTCCTGTTTCCGCCACGACGGCGCAGACAGCTGCATCGCCGTCGCCTGCGATCGCCACCGTGGAATCGACCTGCTTGTCCCACGGATGGCTCGTGATGTATTTCGCGGCCGCTGCTGCCTGCCTGCTCCTTTCAGGGGCTGCTCATGCCGCCTCACCCGATGCACCGGTTGCTCAGTCGGATCCGCGTAAAACAATCGAGCTGGACGTTTACCCACAATCGATCTCGCTTAACTCAGGTGAAGACTTCCAGTCCATCGTCGCCGTCCTGCGGCGAGAAGATGGCGTGACGCTCGATGTGACCGATCGCGTTCGATGGTCACTGGAAGACGAGTCACTCGCAAAGATCGATGGACATGTCGTGCGGCCTGTGGCCGATGGGACCACCGTCCTGGCAGGGCACTTTGAGGATGCACTTGTCCAGGTCAAAGTCAGTGTGGAGAACGCAGCGACCAATCCACCGGTGAGTTTCGCCAAAGACGTCATGCCTGTCCTCACGCGGTCAGGATGCAATACGGGCTCGTGCCACGGGGCGGCTCGCGGTAAAGATGGATTTCGATTGAGCCTGTTCGGATTTGATCCTCAAGGCGATTACCAACGAGTCACACGTGAGATCGGTGTCCGGCGAATTAATCTTGCTGTGCCCAGTGAGAGCCTGTTTTTAAAGAAAGCCACCGGAGCAGTTCCGCATACCGGCGGAAAACTCTTTGACGTTGAAAGTGACTACTACGCCACACTGCTGCGTTGGTTGGAGGCTGGCGCCGTCAACGACCCCGCCGACTCACCGCCCCCCGCTGTCACCTCCGTAGCCATCTACCCTCCCCAAGCTGTGCTGGAAGGCGAAGCAGCGATGCAGCGGATGGTTGCTGTGGCGACCTACGCCGACGGAACGACACGCGACCTCAGTCGACTGGCGGCATTCTCTACCAACAACTCTCCGGTGGCCTCGATTGAGCAGGACGGTGTCGTCACCGCCGGTTCACGCGGCGAAGCCTTCGTGATGGCCCGGTTTGATACTCACACGGTGGGTAGTCAAATCCTGACCTTACCCGCTGATTTGAAATACACCCCGCCGGCCCCCGAACCCGGCAACTATGTCGATCAACTCGTCGACAAGAAACTACAACAGCTGCGACTCGTCCCGAGTGGTCCGTGTACGGACGCGGAGTTCATCCGCCGGCTGACCATCGATATCACCGGCCTGCTGCCAACCGAAGAGGAAGTACTTCGTTTTACCGCTGATCCCGCTCCTGATAAACGTGAAGCGCTGGTGGATCAACTGCTCGAACGAAAAGAGTTCAGCGAGATTTGGGCGTTGAAGTTTGCCCAGCTCTTGATGATCAAGAGCAGCAATGTGGTCAGCAAGAAATCAGCGTTGCTTTACGCAAGCTGGTTGACCGATCAGTTCGCTCGCAATGTCCCGATCAATGAAATGGTGCACGATCTGCTCACGAGTACGGGTGGTACCTTTGGCGAGCCAGCGACCAATTTTTATGAAATTGAACGTGACACGCTGAAGACATCCGAAAACGTGGCGCAGGTCTTCATGGGGATTCGCACCCAATGCACCCAATGCCATAACCATCCGTTCGATCGCTGGACGATGAACGATTACTACGGACTGGCAGCGTTCTTTGCCCAGGTCGGCCGCAAACAGGCAGAGGACTACCGCGAGAAGATTGTCTTCAACCAATTCAGCGGAGAGACCAAGCATCCTGTTACAGGCAAAACGGTGGCACCGAAATTCCTCGGTGGGATCGAACCCGATACCAAGGGCAAGGACCGTCGTGAGGTGCTGGCAGACTGGTTGGTGTCACCGGAGAATCCGTTCTTCGCGCCCAGCATCGCCAACCGTGTTTGGGCTCACTACATGGGTGTCGGCATCATTGACCAAGTGGATGATATTCGCGTCAGCAACCCGCCTACCAATCCGGAACTGCTTGCTAAACTTGGCGAAAAACTTATCGAGTACGACTACGATTTCCGTAAACTGGTGCGTGATATCTGCGTCAGTCGAGCGTACAGTCGCAGCAGTCTCGCTAATGAGTCCAACGCTCACGATACGCGAAATTACGCCCACGCAGTGATCCGGCGGATTCCTGCAGAGAGCCTGCTCGACTGCCTGTGCCAAGTCACCAATTCACCCGATAAATTCAGTGGGTTGCCGCTGGGCAGTCGCGCGGTGCAAATCGCCGATGGTGCGGTATCGAATTACTTCCTGAACACCTTCGGACGATCGCCCCGACTGACCGTCTGCGACTGTGAGGCCACGACGTCGCCGTCACTCTCGCAGGCACTGCATCTGCTCAATGGTGAATCGGTGCATAACAAGATTGTGCGCAGCAAGGTAATCTCCAAATGGCTTGGCGAAGAGAAGCTTACCCCTGACCAAGTCCTCGATCGAATCTACATACGCTCACTGGCGAGAATGCCTGACGACACCGAGCGTACCGCGACACACGAGATGCTCGCCGCCGAAGGCGCCAACGCGAATCAAGTGCTGGAAGACGTTTTCTGGGCGGTGCTGAACGGTCGTGAGTTTGTTTTCAATCACTAAATAACCATCATGAATTTATCTCGATTGCTAGTGGTCGGTTCGTTCGGCCTGACATTAATGTCCGCGCCCCTGGTGTTGGCGGCTCCTGCCGACGACGCTGCTGCGGCTAAGAAAGTGACGTACGACGATGACATCAAGCCGATTTTTCGGCAGCACTGTCTGACGTGCCACAACCAAAGCGATAAACGCGGCGGTCTCGCGATCGATTCGTACGGCGCGCTCCTGGAGGGTGGCGGCAGTGGTGAAGTGGTCTATGACGATGGTGATCCTGAAGCCAGCCGATTGTGGCAACTCGTGAATCATGACGACACACCCGTCATGCCACCGGAGCAACCAAAGATCGCGGCGGAACAGCTGGCGACTTTGAAAGCCTGGATCGAAGGCGGCATCCTGGAGAATTCCGGCAGCACGGCCAAGGCAAAGAAAAAGAATTCACTGGCTTTCGTCGCGCCCTCGAGCGGCAAACCAGAAGGACCACCGCCGATGCCGGCTACGCTGCCACAGAAAGTGCCCGTGGTGACCGAGCGAGCTGCCGCAATTACGGCCATTGGCGCGAGCCCGTGGGCACCACTGATCGCGGTTGCCGGACAGAAGCAAATCGCGCTGTATCATGGCGAAACCGCGGAACTGCTCGGGATCCTGCCTTTTGAGGAAGGTGTGGCCCAGTCGTTGCGTTTCAGTCGTGACGGTCGGTTTCTGATCGCAGGCGGCGGTGCACACAGCGTGCTTGGGATCGCTGCGGTCTACGAAATTGAGACGGGCAATCGCGTCGCCTCCGTCGGTGATGAACTCGATATTGTATTTGACGCTGATTGCAATGACGACATGTCTCGAATCGCTCTGGGCGGTCCTCAGAAAATGCTGCGGATCTTCGACGCCACCGACGGGACCTTGCTGTTCGACCTGAAAAAGCACACCGATTGGATCTACGCCGTGGCCTTCAGCCCGGATGGTGTGCTCGTCGCATCGGCCGACCGGGCAGGCGGCTTGGTTGTCTGGGAAGCCTCGACGGGACGTCAGTTCCTGGACTTAACTGACCACAAAGGTGCGGTTAACTCCATCTCGTGGCGTGATGACTCCAACGTACTCGCCAGTGCCAGCGATGATGGCACGGTGAAACTGTGGGACATGGTCCAAGGCAAAGCGATTAAATCCATTAACGTTGGCGGCGGGCCTGTGACCGCGGTGCGATTCGACCACAAGGGACAATTAGTAACCGCGTCCAACGATCATCGTGTTCGCTTGTTTGATGCGTCTGGAAATAAGACCAAAGAGTTTCCCCCAATGGCAGAAGCAGCATTGGAAGCCGCCATTACTCACGACTCCAGCCGCGTGGTATATGGCGACTGGACAGGCACCGTACAGTTGACCACGGTTGCCGATCCGCCCGTCGCGACGCCCTTGGCGGCCAACCCACCGCCAGCCGCCAAGCGACTCGAAGCGGTCGAAGCGACGCTGGCGTCAATCCGTACGAAGCTCGAACCGCTGGCAGCCGCACAGCAAGCTGCCAAGGCGAGTTTGGATACCGCCCAGCAGCAGCTGAAGGACGCCGAGGCTGCGCAGGCCGCCGCTGTCGCTGCAGTGCAACAAAGCCAAGCTAAGGAAGCCGCCCTCCGGCAGCAGTCCCAACAGCTCGGCGAAAAACTACCCACCATGATTTTGAGCTCTCGCGATCAACATGACGCCGTGATCGCTGCTCGCATCGGACTCGGTGACGCTGTCGACCCAGCCAAGATTGAGTCGGTCGCGGTAGCCGAAACCAAACTCGCGACATTGATGACGGAGATCGCCAATACCCGCCGCGAGGCAATCGATGCTGTCAACAAAGCCGATGCAGAAAAGACTGCGGCAACCGAACTGGCTGCCAAGATCAAACCTGCTGAAGAGTTGGTCCAGCAACGGCGAAGCGAAGTCGGCGCCGCTACAACAGCCTACGAGCAAGCTCAGCAGGCTCACGACGCTGTCGCGGCAGAAATGACCGAGCAAGACCGCAAGAAACAAGCCCTCGCCGCAGCTGTGCAATAGTCGTGGATCGCTCCGCCGATCCACACCTCCCTTTCACACTTTCGTAGTCTCCCGAAGCGTTTAGCGCAATCGCTCCCGCCAGTCTTGTTTTATTCTCGATCGACGGAGCGATCCGCGACTTCAGCGCAGCGCGTCTCGCAGGATCTCGGCGGGATGCAGTGCGCGGCGTGGGGTGGCGTCTCGGATTTGGTGGCGGCAGGACGTACCCGCTGCGGCAATGATCGTGTCCTCGCTCGCCTTCCGAACTGCGGGCAATAGAACGAGCTCACCAATCTTCATCGAGACGTCGTAGTGCTCACGCTCGTAACCGAACGACCCGGCCATACCGCAACACCCACTGGGGATTAACGAGACGCGAAAATTGGTGGGGAGCGTCAGCATCTGTAGCGACGAAAGCATGTTACCGAGAGCTTTCTGATGACAATGGCCGTGGACAATCACGCTGCGCTCGTCATCAACAAACGCATCCGCGCGGATACGTCCCTCGTCAACCTCGCGAGCAAACCATTCATCCAGCAGCAGACAATTTCCAGCTAGTTTCACCGCATCCAGATTCTTGTCGTCACCGACCAGTTCGGGGTACTCATCACGAAATGAGAGGATGGCGGAGGGCTCAATGCCGATCAATGGCACCTCCGCGCTGACCACTCCGCTGAGCAAATCAACGTTCTGCCTCGCGATATCCCGAGCTTGGCGTAACATCCCCTTCGATATCGAGCTGCGCCCGCTTTCAAGATGGTCAGGGATCTCAACCTCGTACCCCAGACGTTCAAGAAGTTCAACGACTGCGATCCCAATTTCAGGTTCGGAATAGTCGGTAAACTCGTCGGCAAACAGCAGAACTTTGCGTCCGTTGGCCGGCAATCCGACAAAACGCTGTGTTCGCTGGTGAAACCATCGCCTGAAAGTTCGCCTCGCGGTGGTGGGAATCGATCGCTGCGGGTGAAAGCCAATGATACGATTCAGCAACCGGCGAATCACCGGTGTGCGTACGCACGCATTGAACAGGAAAGGGGCGATGCTGACCATTCGTTGCGCCCGAGTGTAGCCAGCAATCATGCGACTGCGTAGCGGCACACCATTGGCATCATAGTAGTGCTGGAGAAATTCAGCCTTCAACTTAGCGACGTCCACGGTCGAGGGGCATTCCGACTTACACCCCTTACAGGACAGGCATAAATCCATCACCTCTCGAATCTCCTCGTTATCAAACGGGTTTGTTTTCGTCGATGAGGTGAGTATTTGCCGTAGGGTATTCGCACGCGCTCGCGTCGTATCTCGCTCGTTGCGTGTCGCCATGTAGCTCGGACACATCACCCCTCCGGCGAGCTGCGTTTTGCGACAATCGCCCGACCCGTTGCACATCTCAGCGGCGCGGAGTATGCCTTGATTCGCCGAGAAATCGAAGATCGTCGCAATGTTCTCACCCGATGTCTGACCCGGCCGGTACCTCAGCGACTCGTTCATCTGAGGTGTGTCGACAATTTTGTTCGGATTGAACACGCCGTCAGGGTCCCACACGCTTTTATATTCACGGACCAGCTCATAGTTAGCAGGACCAATCATCTGCTGCAAGAACTCTCCACGGAGGCGACCGTCACCATGCTCGCCCGACAGCGAGCCACGATATTTTTTAACGATTGTCGCAACAGTCGAGGCCACATCGCGGAACAACCGCTTGCCATCTTCCGTCTTGAGATTGATGATCGGCCGCAAATGTATTTCGCCCGAGCCAGCGTGTGCGTAGTGGACGCACTTCAGGCCGAAGTTTGCTTCGAGTGTGTCGCCGATTTCAGCGATGTACGCGGGAAGGTCTTGGACGTCGACAGCCGTGTCTTCGATGACCGGTACGGTTTTGTCGTCACCCGGAATATTGCCGAGCAAGCCCAAGCCTGCTTTTCGCAGATCCCAAACCCGCTCGCAGTCGCTGCCCAGCAGGATCGGAAAGTGATATCCCAAGCCGGCAGCAGACATCGCCGCCGCAATCCGTTCGGCCGCACGTTGCACTTCCTCATCGCTGTCACCACGCACTTCGGTAACGAGAATCGCAGCCGGATCACCTTCGATAAAAAACCGGTTCTGGCGGTGTTCGGAACTTCGCTGAGTACAGCCGAGGATGACATCGTCGATCAGCTCGCATGCGTTAATATCAAACTTGACTGCGACCAAGGTAGCCGTGAGAGCGTCTTTCACGTTGTCAAAATGTGCGCACAGCAATCCGCTCCGCGGCGGTGGCAACGGCAAGATCCGCAGCTTGATCTCGGTTGTGAAAAACAGAGTCCCCTCGCTCCCAGCGACCAATTTGCAGAAGTTGAATGGCTCATCAGAGTTCATCAACATGTCCAGTGCGTAACCGGTGTTTCGCCGGTGGATGGTTGGTTTCGGAAACTCGCGAGTAATCTCCGCCCGCACCGAGGGATCGCTGAGTCGATCGCGTGTGTGCTGATAGATTCGCGTTTCGAGTGAATCGGGACCGCTGCACTTTTCCGAAACCTGATCAACCGTCAATGCAGTAAACGTCGTCGCGCTGCCATCAGACAGAAACCCGCGAAGCTCGAGCAGATGATCCCGGGTACTGCCGAATTTCAGGCTGTTGCTCCCACAGGAATTGTTCCCCACCATCCCGCCGATCATAGCCCGATTCTGTGTCGAGGTTTCCGGAGCAAACCAATAACCCAAGGGCGCCAAATGGCGATTGAGTTCATTGCGAATCACGCCAGGCTGCACCCGCACCCACCCTTCAGCGGCGTTGACCTCGAGGATCTCTGTAAAATGGCGGGAGACGTCGACGACAATGCCGCTGCCCACGACTTGACCGGCCAGCGACGTGCCGGCGGTGCGTGGAATCAAGCCGATGTGGTGCTGGCGCGCGAACCGGATCAAACCGCAGATATCATTTTCCGACTTCGGAATTGCCACTGCCGCTGGCATCTCTTGATAGGCCGAAGCGTCGGTGGCATAGATTCGCCGCATCAGATCGCCGGTATGCAGATCGCCGTCCATGGAGCGAGCAAGTTGCTCCCATTCGGCAGCATTGGGTTTGGCGGTGGCGGTCATTCTCATGAACAGTCATGCTTTGGTGGGCGACGGAGAGACAGTCGTATTCAGCCCCTGGACGTCCGTCCAGAGATGGTGGCCCCATTGTAGCGCAGTCACCCATCGGCGACAGCCTGCCTGGATCATCACTGACTCAACCCCGTTCGCCTCAACCGGCACGCCATTCAACCCGCACGCTATTCAACCGGCAAGGGCGTGCACCGCAGCACCTTTGGAACGGTGAAGAGGTACAATTGCCTCACGGGCGAGCATTGGCGGTATCCAACTCGATCTCCCGATGCATCACCTCGCAAGCGGATCCAAGGCACCATGAGATTTTGCGGCCCCGATGCGATCACCCACTTTAACAATGACGCCCCAACTGTAAGAACAATCAGCAGCAACCTGTCCCACTGCCACCGCGGCCAACAGTACAGCGTCATCGCCCTGACCAACGGCGGTGGTGCGATCACCGAAAGGTACGCCTACGATGCGTATGGTACGCCTACGATCACCGATGCTTCGGGCACAGCACGCACCGTCAGTGTTGACAACAACCGGTATACGTACACGGGTCGTGAGTTCGACGAGGCCCTGACGCTGTACCACTACCGTGCCCGCATGTACGACTCGGTGGCTGGTAGATTCTGCTCCAGAGATCCGATCGGGTACGAGGATGGATTTGCTCTATACTCCAACTATATGTCTCTTAGTTTTGTCGATCCGTCGGGATTGCTTTCAGGACAAGGTCTTCTCAATTCAGTGTCGCTTGGCGGAACACTCAACTGGTCTGTTCCACTCGGCCCAGGGACAGTGAATTTCGAGATTGCAGCGGATGCGAAAATAAGCACTTGCTGCAGCAACGGGATAGAAGAGATCTACGCAATAGTAAGTGTGTCCGTGGAAGTGTACTATCAATTGGGTGTGTCTGTAGCTGCTCAAAAACCACCAAAAAAGGGAACCGGGGGAAGAAATGATCGAATTGATCGTCCGTGCTTTCCTGGGGTGAAAATCAAACGAAAGAACTATCTCAGAGAAAAGGAACGACTGTGCCCAGGCCCGAATAAGGGCGGTGGAGTAAAAGGCGAAAATTCGAGCGGTCCCTGCCCGACTGAGGGTGCCGAGATTACCGGCACAATTTTCGTCAGAGCGCAGGCTGGTATCTTCATTGGAATTCACGGATCAGCCAACCTTCCGGTGAGTACCGAGACCGAGTTTCCAGACGATATTGAAGGCAGCGTTGGAATGGGCTTCTCGGGGACCGTAGGCGCTTCGATCGACGTTGGCGGTTCAATCTCGGGCTCACTTGCGAAAAAAATTGGTGGTGGTCGGTGCTGTGAAGCAAACTAAGGCGTTGCGATCGCCGAGCCAAGAGAGCATGCTTCGGCGAACGTATTTAATTTTAGGCCGAGTGCGATTTCCGTTACTAATAGTGGGGATAATTCTATCTGGGTTAAACGTTCATGAGCAAATAGGGCGAGTTCGCTTTTTAGTCCACCGCGATAGTTACAGACAGGCAAAACTCGAGGTGATTGGCTCAGATTTCGAAGCGAGTGTCGGTGCAAATCGACTTAAATACAGGCATAAGGTATTGATTGCTATTCTCGAGGGAGAGGATATCCGCGTTGACGCTCGCGTTGTAGGTCATCAATGCTTGACTATAAGCCACAGTGAATACCCAAGTGATCGGCCACACAGCTGCGATGTCCTTGTCAATATGCGAGTTCCACCAGGGTTGCTCAAACAAGATTATGATTTGCGTGTAGTTGGCCTTCGTAGCTTTGGTGAAAATTGTTTCATAAAGACCCTCGCGATTCTAACGGTGTCGAATCTAGTTTTGGCCGCAGCCCTAGTTGTTTTTTGGTACCACAGACGCATTGGAAATGCTCTCAAGACCGATCAATGGGAGAGATCAAAGGTGTCGGAGAAAAGTAAGGTGTCCGGTACCGATTAGGCGATAACCCACACAGTGAACCGGAGAAAAACGACGCTTTTAAAGGCCACCGCAAGGTGGCTTTTCTTGTTGGCGGACACGAAGTCCGCCATCTTTGCGGCACGAAGCCGCCCAGGCGTGGGTTCTCTTCACGGGGTAGAAAGGGACAGGCAATTTCTGCTTGACCGTCCTGCTCAAGAGCGTAAGATGGCAATGGTCGTACCGGTTGTGCGGCCCTGATGGTCCTCTGCTCCGGAGTCGATGTGATGCCTCGTCAAGCTCGTGGTGAAGTTCTCGATCCATCCGAAGTGCAGGTGGTGCATTGCATTCAGAGGTGCGTGCGTCGTGCGTTTCTCTGTGGAGACGATCCGTTGACGGGCAATTCCTACGAGCACCGGCGAGGTTGGATTCGTGATCGACTGGAGTTCCTAGCTTCGGTCTTCGCGGTGGATTGCTTGACTTTTTCGGTGATGCATAACCACATTCACCTTGTCCTGCGCAGTCGGGCGGACGTTGTGGCGGCCTGGTCCGACGAGGAGGTGGCGAGGCGTTGGTTGCGGTTGTTTCCTCGGCGGCGAAATGAAGATGGTTCGCCCGCCGCCCCCAGCAAGCCGGAACTGGACATGATTCTCAATCAGCCTGAAGTGCTCGCTGAAAGACGCTCGCGATTGTCAGATATCAGTTGGTGGATGCGCTGCACGGCTGAAAACATTGCTCGGCGTAGCAACGCCGAAGAAAAAGTTACCGGCCATTTTTGGGAAGGTCGTTATCGAGCACAAATTTTGCTCGATGAATCCAGTTTGCTCGTGTGTGCGGCGTACGTTGATCTGAATCCGATTCGTGCGGCGCTGGCGGAAACTCCGGAGACCAGTGATTACACCGGAGCGAAGGATCGGATCGATGATCTTAGCGAACGAGAAGATCGGAGTCGGCCGAGCACTCACGACTGGGAGCGGAGTCGTCGTCGACGGCGTAGCGGTTGGATGAGTCCCATCGAGATTGATGAGCGATTCGATGACGTCGGTCCCGCAGTGGAGCCATCTGGACGTCGGGCGAGCAATAAGGGATTTTTACCGGTACCGATGGCGAGGTATTTGGAATTGCTCGATTGGACAGGCCGCCAGTTGCGTGCCGATAAGATCGGTCGCATTCCAGATCACCTGACCCCGATCTTGCAGCGGATCGGCTTGGACACCCACGGTTGGTGCGACGTGGTGCGAAAGTTTGGTCGCATCTTCAAGCGAGCGGCAGGCACGCCGGAGAGTCTCGCGGGTGAAGCGTGCCGTCGCGGTCAAGGCTGGTTGTGTGCCCGCGAAAACCCGCTGGGCCTCTCTTCGGTCTGAACCGATACCCATTCTTTTGATTTCGAAGTCAGCCTTCGCAGTGACCGCTGCGCGGTCAGTCGCTGGTCAGCAATTTTTGCTGGCGTCGTCCGCATCCAATCGCCGATTTTGCCAGCGATGCACTTGGTTTTATTCTGTCGGTCGCGCGCCGTATGCACGGATACTGTCCAATTTATGGGTGGCCCCTTTCTCATGTCATGATGGGTGGCCCCTTTCTCATGGGTGGCCCCTTTCTCATGATGGGTGGCCCCTTTCTCGCTCTGTGGGTGGCCCCTTTCTCACTTTTATGTGGGTGGCCCCTTTCTCGCCCCTTTCTCGGTGTCACTTCTCAGCCATGGGTGGCCCCTTTCTCACTCATGGGTGGCCCCTTTCTCAGCCCCCGACCAGGGCATCCACACGGCAGCATCTTAAATCGCGCCGTCGGTGGTACGGGAATTGGGGACTAGCTCAATGGGTGCCAGCCACATCGGACGCTCCCAGCCCCACCAGCACCAACCTTTCTAGAACGTTGGTTCCTCAAGAGGCGAGCGGATGCCTGTGCGACATCTGGCTCAGCCAGTAAAAAACGCTGCCGTCTGGCGACTTAGGCGGCCCGATAGAGGTGCTCGCGTGTGGGAGGCATGCCTGACAAACCTTTCTTGGCCCGCTTTGTAGCGACAACCTGATAGAGCTTGATCGATCCCGCGGTAAAACCAGCTGAGGCTCCGGCCAGGTAAGCGACCCATAAGTTGTATTTCTCACGACCCACCAACTCAATCGCTTGCTCGCGATTGGCCGATAGATTCTGACACCAGAACCGCGTGGTGTGGGCATAGTGTTCACGCCATGATTCCACATCATGGACTTCAAAGCCGTTCAGCTCGAGGCTCTCGGTTGTTTCACCGACCGGAGTCAGTTCCGAACCAGGGAAGATGTACTTCAGGATAAACTGGCGTTCGGGACGAATTCGTTGGGCAGCTTTTTTGCTTGTCTTGGCTCGGCGTGCGATCGCGTGATTGAGCATCACGCCGCGATCTCGGAGCATGGAATTGATTTTCCCAAAATAGCGAGGGTAGTTAGCTGCGCCGATGTGCTCGGACATCCCGATGCTGCTGATCTTGTCGTAGGTTCCCTGGTGGTCAGCGTAGTCGCAGATTTCGACCGTGACCTGATCCTGCAACCCAAGGCGTTCGATCTTGGCTTTGGCAAAGTCATGTTGTTCTTGCGAGAGCGTCACGCCGTGGGCGGTCACGCCGAAGTGCTTGGCGGCGTGACAGATCAACCCGCCCCAACCGCAGCCGATGTCGAGCATCCGCTCGCCTGGCTCGAGCCGTAGTTTGCGGCAGATCATATTCAGCTTGTCATGTTGGGCTTGGTCGAGCGAGTTTGACCAATCGGTGAAGTAGCCGCAGGTGTACTGCATCTCTTCGCCCAAGAACAGTTTATAGAAATCATTACCGACGTCATAATGGAACTGAATGTAGTCGGTGTTGTTTCGCGCCGACTCCTTGCGTCCGACCATATCATCGCGATACCCGTGATCGAGATCGCCAGTCTTGGTTTTGGCGAATAGGAAGGGGATTGTTTTCCGCACCACCATCGCCTTGCTAATCTTCTTCAGTTCGGCCCGGTTAGATCTCTCAGTGCGAAGAGCTTTGGTGAATTCGATCAGATCACCACCTTCGAATTCGATATGCCCGGTCGCGTACAGGCGTACGAGAGTTTCGAGGGTCGGACGCCGCAGCATCGAGCCGATCACGCCAGGGCCAGAGAGCGAGAGGATCAGACGCCCGTCTGCATTGGGGCCCAAAGGTACCACGCTGCCATCCCACAGCCTAACAGAGACGTTCAGGTCCAGCGGCCCGGCGATCGTGCGTAAAACTTCGGTGATCGAAGCGAGCTGCGTTTTGGCGGAAAATGGTGTACCCATCGGTGAAACTCTTTGAGCGTGTGGACGGCGAAATGGCGGTAGAGCGGTACCGCTAGGATGGAATGATTAGCAAAAGCCAGCAGATCAGCGTCAGGTCAAAACAGACGTGAATTCAAGCTGATTTCCGGTCCGATGCCGAATCACTGTCAGACAAGCCCACCGAGTTTCCCGGGGGCATCGCGAATGTCGCTGCCGTTTACCGGGCCACAGGGACGGGCTAGGATTAAGCACGAATCCAGTCAAAAGATCGAAATTACGCCCGGGGATCACAGGACATGTTTGATTTTGCCACATTCTTCGCGTGGTTTGTCATCGCGCTGTTGTTCTGCGTGTTCGTGGCCATCATCGTGGCGTTGGGGTCACTCCCCAAGAAGATTGCGATGAAACGAAATCATCCCCAGGTCGACGCCATCAATGCGGCGAGCTGGATTGGACTGGCATGCGGTGGGATTGGCTGGCCGATCGCGTTTGTGTGGGCATTCTTGAAATCGGGTAACGCGGGATACAACACACCGGAGAACGATGCGTGATTGCACTCTTTACAATTATCTACGTCCTCGGTATCTGGCTGTTCTACATCAAGATGCGGATCAAGCCGACGCCGACCAATGTGGCCATCGCGGCTTCGATCGGCTTCCTGACGGTCGGATTGATTACCGTGCTATGGCAATTTTCGTCACCAATCTCACGCAACTTGGTGGTGAATCGATATACCGTTCAGATTGTGCCGCAAGTCAAAGGCCCCATTGAAAAGATTTATGCTGAACCCAATGAGCCGCTAAAAAAGGGCAAGGATAAACTCTTCGAGATTCAAAAGACCCCCTACCAATTCACCGTCAACCAGCTCCGTGCGTCACTCGAGGCCGCTCAACAGACGGTCGAGCAGCTCAGTGCTAGCGTGACAGTTGCGGATGCTGCTATTCAAATCGCCATCGCCAATGAAGCCGCTGCGGAGGCGCAGTATCAATCCGCGAAAGATGCGGAAAACTCACTCGCGGGCACGATTGGGGCGGTGCAATTGGAACAGTACAAGCAAGAACTGCTCGCGTCAAATTCAAGCATCGACGAGGCCAAGGCTTCCAAGCTATCAGCGATCGCCGCGCTCGCCGCGGCAAAGAGTACGGTGGAATCCACCCGAGCGAATCTGGATAACGCGGAGTTCAACCTGGAGCAATGCACGGTCTACGCACCCGCAGACGGCTTCGTCACTAACTGGCAGGTCCGCGAAGGGTCGATGGCAGTCTCGTTTCCATTTGCGCCAATGGGAACGTTTATTGATACAACGGAAGCGAATGTCGTAGCAACCTATGGACAGAACGTTGTTAAGAACGTGAAAGCGGGAGATCAGGCTGAGGTTGTCTTCAAGTCGCGTCCAGGTGAAGTGTTTGCTGCCAAAGTCGTCGCTGTGATCCAGGCCAGTGGTGATGGGCAATTCACCACTTCAGGCCAACTCATCGATGCATCTACCATCCACTCAAGCGGTCAGTTTGCAGTCAAATTGAAACTTGACGACGAATCCGCAACGACTGCGATGGCCATGGGCACCACTGGGATGGCCACCATTTACACCGGTTCCGGCAGACCGTTTCACGTCATCAGCAAGGTGACGGTGCGTATCCAAGCATGGATGTATTACTTACTTCCATTTTAGGGCTGCTACGCTAGCACGCTGCCAAACCATATTACCGCCCGCTGCACTCGCGTTTTAGTTGAGTAGCTACATATCTACATCAGGGAGAGTCTTCGCCCTATCGCCTGCCGCCCAGTGCGGTTCCTGTCCGCGCAGCTAGGATCGAGCGGTTTCACTGCGACGATACTGGACAATCACTCAGACGCCCTCTCCGCTCAATACTCAGTGTATTCGTCGCGGCGTTGATAGAGCGGATCGATCACGCGACCGCACCACCGCACGAGCCGACCGGTGGTCGGCCATTTCCCTGCAATGGCGAGCACCGTCAGCATGCACAGCAATTCACCGAGAAGTAAGTCGGTTTGAACCACTGCGGCTAGACAGCCCGCAGCGGCAAAGCAACTGCTCATGATTAAAAAGTGCTGATCATGGACTCTGGCCAAACGGGCGCTGAGCCGACACGAACGATAGATCGCTTGGGTGGGATCGTCCCACTTGGAAATGAAACTGCGTAGCGACACGCCGCGATGGTGATATCGCAGGCTGTTCCGCAGACGGCGGCGGTGGGCAGCCCGATAAATGGGTATTGCCATCAATCCGACGCAGGCTCCAAGGGCGAAGCAGAGCAACGAAATGGCGAGCAGTCGGTTCGAGAGGGAGGCCATGAAATCATTGCGGCTCACCGGCATCAAGCTGAACCTTAGTCCCCACACGGCGACCGGCAGAATGGCCAAAATGACAAGCCATATTCGCAGCCTCCGGATCTGCTCGGCGAGACAATCGGGCTGATTTCGCCGGCGAAGGCATCGGGGTAGTCGACGCCGCAGCCGGACGCCCAGCACACGCCCTGCCCGCAGCAATGGGTTGCCTGCTCGATGCTGAGCTAGGCGGTCGATCGTCGCCTGACCACCCTGCCACACAACCGCAGTGTCAGCCGGGGTCATGGGATTAAATGATCGCGTTGAGATGAGGTTCCAGTGCACGAGACACCCATGGCAAACGGTCAGAAGCGAGCGAGGTAGTGGATACATGCGTCCGGGGATGAACTATCTCAGCTTAGCTCCGGGCCTATGCCACAGACGCCACCCCGCAGCAAATATGCGCAAACGATCGCGGAATGCCCCCTTCGATCCGGCATGACCGGTACGGGCGGCCAGTGCCTGCTGCGGGGGGGGATGTTGCGCGTCAAAAACTCGCTGGTCGCAGGGTGACCAAACGTGTCACCGGCCTAGCGAAGAATGTCTGTCGTTGAAGGGCATCGCCCATTCCCCGACCGCAAAGGATTTTTCGATGACTCAATTGACCCTGTTTTCTGACTTAACTGCTTCCCACCCCAGCGGCGTGAGCAAACCTGAGTTGGACACTTTGTCGAGACTCGCCACCTTGGTTCGAGACGGACAGGCTCAAATGAAGGCTCAATCGCAACGTCGCAGCCGGCCGATTCAGTCCATCGGCGACCTCGCCCAATCGGTCTTATTGCGTCACGACCTCGTGGCTCGCCGCCGCGCCGCTGCGGCAAGTCCAGCGGCTGTCGTAGCCGTTTCCCAGCCCACTGTCACACGCTTGCCTGTGGTCGCGGTGGAGCACGTTCCCGCATCCGTCCAGGTTGCCAGCTAGGCACCAGTCGCCGCGTTTTTGTAGCCGATGCGTGTCTCGGAGGGACACGCCCACTCAGCAAGAGTCAGGATTTGGCTGAAAATCGCCGATGAAAGAGAGCAGCGGAGGGTCCTGCTTACTTCGTCAATTCGTCGACGACATCATCCTGGTGACGGGTCCCAAACGATTTTTGACGTGGCGAATCTTGGGGGGAGAGTTTTTTTGATCCTGTTTTGACGCGTATTTTCTCCTTACCACGCCGATGACCTCGCCACATCGTGCAAACCGCCCCCAAGACGAAACTGAGGCCCGATGTCGCCAACAATAACAGCGTCAGCGGGTACCGCCCCTGGAAAAACAGAATCTTGAAGTCGACTCGGTCCTGGTTCTGGAACGCCACCACGATCATGGCCAACACCGCGAGCAAAAACAGAAAATAGCGAATTTTTTGTAGCATGACAGAATAGAATTGGATTCAAAAAAGATTTGCTAGCAAATGACTTTGCCAGCATAATGACAGGGACTCATCCGGCAAACCGGACCCTTCACCTAAGGTAGCTGGGACGCACACACCATGGCAGTATCGAAGACGCTTTCACGCCCCTCACGAGAATCACCTGCCCAGCAAACGTTTGCGTTCTGGCAAACCACTGAGGATACAGCTGGGGCGAAAGTCGCCGGTGCGACTGCTGCCAGCACCGCGAGCAAGCCCGCTGCTAGAGTAACAGGCTGGCGACCGCCGGCCACACCCCCCCAGGAAGCCCCACGGCGGTGCGACAGTGGAATTTCGAGCGTTTCCCAATTTCAACCTTCCTCGTTGCCCGTCGACCGCCGGGCCCTGATGACAGAACTACGGGGTCGCGCCGCAGCGATCGCGGCTAATCCCGCCATGGATTCCGCCGCCCGATTCTCCACGGGGTCACAGGCGTTAGACGTTTGTTTACCTGGCGGGGGCTTGAAACGCGGTTGGCTCTGTGAATGGGTAGCCGGCCATGACGCCAGCGGTGCGTCGACGCTCGCCATGTTAGCGGCCGCCTCGACGATGACCGACCGCAGCGGCCGAACTGGCGCTGGTGGAGCCGATGATTCAGCTGGAAAGCGGGCTGCGCCGCCGCATCGTGGCCCGCTCCTCGTGGTCGACCCCAGTGGTACTTTTCATGCCGCCGCCGCAATTGCCTGTGGGATCTCGCCCCAACGGATCGTGGTATGCCGGCCGACCAGCCGGCGTGATAGCGTGTGGGCGATCGATCAAGCTCTGCGATGTTCATCTGTCGCTGCGGTATGGTCCGCCTTGCCATGGCATTTTGACGACCGCGATGCCCGGCGATTGCAATTAGCCGCCGAGGAAGGGCGCACCCCGGGCTTGTTTGTATTGCCATCGTCGGCCCGAACTCGGCCTTCCTTCGCCGCAGTCCGCTGGCACGTCGCCGCTGTCCCCGTTGACGCGTCACGGTTATCCACCGATCAACGTGTGGCCGCCGGTTTGCCGCTCCGCCCGCCGCTGGATCTGCGGATTCTCTGCGTCAGCCTCGATCGAGCCCGGAACTTTGATCACGCCAGCAGCCGACAAAAAACGCATGCGGCCGGTCAAAGTCCAACCCACAACCGCGTCAAAACGTTCCTGGCGGTCACCCCTGACGCCCGCCTACACCCACTGACCCCGGCAATCGTTGCGAAACTGCAGCGGCGCCCCGAACTCCCGACCATTCACGCTCCCGCGGAGAATCGAAATGAAGCGGTTGCTATGCCTCTGGCTGCCCGACTGGCCGATCCAGCGTCGACGCATTCCCGCGTTGGCACCCACGGCCCCGCGACCCGGCGAAGCGGCGGGGCCAGCCGAGCGGGTTGATACCGCGGGACCGGTTCGACTTGAGCAACCGGTTCACCTCGAACAGCCCATCCACCTCGAACAACCTGTGATCCTCTGGCACACCGATCCGCAGCGGGGACGAATCGTCGCAGCACTTTGTCCGCTGGCCGCCCAGGTCGGCGTCCGGTTAGGAATGCCGATCGCCCAGGCCACCGATCTGGCAACCATGTCCGGTGCCGTGATCGAGCCCTATGATCGCGATGCCGATCGCCGGGCTCTGCAGTCTCTCGCGATCGAGTTACAAACAGAACTCAGCCCTCAGACCGCCGTCGAAACGCTCCAGCGATTCAAATGGGCGGGTCGATTTCGCCACGATCCCGAAGCGATCCTGTCGGAGATTCAAGGTGTCACCCATCTATTCAGCGAGCCGTGTGAAGTGGAGTCGACGCCGCACCAGCGCACCACCGACCCTGAACGAGCCGGCGAACTGGGCTTGCTCGCCGCCGCTGCAAAAATCCTTAATCGTCAAAACCTCTGCGGTCGCATCGCGATTGCCGATACGCTTGGTGCAGCCTGGGCATTGGCCAATCACGCGGTCTCGGAATCCACCAGAGCGACCTCACCCGGACGGCCAGCTCACCAATTTTTCATCGCCCCTCCCGGCAGGACGGAAACAGCACTGGAGACCCTGCCCTGCCGAGCGTTACGCCTGCAGGGCGAGATTGTTGCCACCCTCGATCGACTCGGCATCGGGACGATCGGCAATCTGATGCGACTGCCCCGCGCCGGACTGGCCACCCGTCTCGGTCCCGCGCTGTGTGGCCGGATTGCCGAGGCTCTCGGTGAGGTTGATGAACCCCTGATCGCGATTGCTCCGCAGTGCGAACACTCTGCTACGCTCGAACTTGAATACCCCACCGATGCGACCGACTTGATCGCCGATCGAATCTCACGTTTGATCGGGCAAGCCACCACGTCACTCCATCCGTTGCACCGGGGTGTTTTACGAATGAGGTGCCAACTCGAATTGACGCAGCATCCTACCTTGGTATTCGAGACCGGATTGTTTGCGCCCACGCTCGACCAATCGCACCTGACCACGTTGATGTTAGGCGCTTTGCAGGGCCATCGATTGGAGTCCCTGGTGATTCGAATCACGGTAGGCGTGACTCAGCACGCCGCTTTATCGAGTCGTCAGCCATCGATCTTTGGTCCTGATTTCGCCGCATCCTCGCATGACGACTGGACCGGACAAACCGAAGCAGCTCGATTAATCGACGCTCTTTCAGGCAGGCTCGGCGAAGATGCCGTCCGCGGTGTTCGCGCCAGCAACGATGCCTTGCCAGAAAACGCCATCATCGAGTTCCCCATGACAGCACACCGCATCAATAGAGCTGTCAAGCGAAGCGGACGTGGCCCAACCGCTCGTCAGCGATCCGCAGCCGCCGCGGAACAAATCGACGCTCCACCCCCATCCGTCCAACGCGGTTTCGGCCAGGGGCCGAAGACAACCGATCTGGGTCGACGTCCGATTGAACTGCTGCCCGATCCCCAACCCATCACACCGATCGGCGATGGTGATTCTGGGCCCGGCAGTGGATTCCCCGATCGCTTTCGCATCCGAGGTCGAGTCGAGCCCGTGCGCCAGCACTGGGGCCCCGAACGGATTGAAACCCGCTGGTGGAGCGGACCACTGATCCGCCGAGATTACTTCCGCATCGAACTCGAAAACGGTTCCCGATTGTGGATCTATTACCACCTCGGCGATGGCACGCCAGCCGAAGCGGACATGGAGAAACGCTGGTTCCTGCACGGTCGATTTGCCTAACAGGGTTATCCGGGAACACTTCTCTATCAGCCAGCTCGGCACCTCCGGCCTATTGATCTCCTCGCGTTTGCGAATCGAATTCCCGAATACGAACTCGATTCGCTGGCGAGGAGCGCCATCCGTTTTCCACACAGGCATGTCGAGTTGGTAAATCACCAGCCTCGTCAACGACCGTCGGGCTACTACGAAGCAAGCCCATCAATGATGCTGTTGAGCGTGGCACTCGGCCGCATCGCTTGCGTTGCCGCCGCGGAATCGGGGAAATAATAACCACCGACGTCGATCGCAACGCCCTGCGCTTCGTTCAATTCGCTGACAATCTTCGATTCGTTTTCCGCCATCTGGCGAGCAATCGGAGTAAAACGCTCTTTCAGTACGGCGTTCTCGTCTTGGGCGGCGAGCGCTTCGGCCCAGTACAAAGCGAGGTAGAAATGGCTGCCGCGGTTGTCGAGTTCATGCACCTTCCGAGACGGCGATTTGTCCTCTTCCAAAAAGCGATCGGTCGCCGTATCGAGCGTCTGTGCCAACACGGCGAACTCACAGTCGCCGCTTTTCTGAGCGAGATCTTCGAGCGACACCGCGATGGCCAGAAACTCGCCGAGCGAGTCCCAACGCAAGTGATTCTCGGCTTCGAACTGTTGCACGTGCTTGGGCGCCGAGCCGCCGGCACCGGTTTCGAACATCCCGCCGCCAGCGAGCAGCGGAACGATCGAGAGCATCTTCGCGCTGGTGCCGAGCTCTAGAATTGGGAATAGATCGGTGAGGTAATCCCGAAGCACATTGCCGGTCACCGAGATCGAATCGAGTCCTTGGCGGCAGCGGGCACAAGCGTGTAGGGTTGCCTCCACCGGTGCCAAAATCTGAATATCGAGCCCCTTGGTATCATGCTGTTTCAGGTACGTCTCGACCTTGGTGATCAAATTGCGATCGTGGGCGCGATGAGCATCGAGCCAAAACACGGTGGCGGCACCGGTGGCGCGGGCCCGCGCGACGGCCAATCGCACCCAATCGACGATCGCGACGTCCTTGGTTTGACACGCTCGCCAAAGGTCACCCTGAGCGACCCGATGACTCAGCAAGGTCTTGCCGGACGCATTGACGACGCGGACTTCGCCGGGTTCGGCGATCTCAAATGTCTTGTCGTGGGATCCGTATTCTTCAGCCTTCTTCGCCATCAAACCGACATTCGCCACGCTGCCCATTGTCGACACATCGAACGTGCCATTGGTTTTGCAGTCGTCGATCACGGCCTGATAGACGCTCGCGTAACTGCGGTCGGGAATCATGGCGACGGTGTCCTGGAGCTCGCCGTTCTGATCCCACATCTTGCCGCCGGCGCGGATCGCAGCTGGCATCGACGCGTCAATGATCACGTCGCTCGGGACGTGCAGATTGGTGATACCACGATCTGAGTTCACCATCGCGAGACTGGGCAATTCGGACTC
Source organism: Allorhodopirellula heiligendammensis (assembly GCF_007860105.1). NCBI lineage: Bacteria > Pseudomonadati > Planctomycetota > Planctomycetia > Pirellulales > Pirellulaceae > Allorhodopirellula > Allorhodopirellula heiligendammensis. Next base: position 1,940,508 of record NZ_SJPU01000002.1, on the reverse strand, counting down.
AATCCGCGCCATCATCGCTTCGATTGGGGCGCGGTCATCCGCGGGCAGGGCCCCGATGACACCGAGCACCTGACCAAGCCCTTGGTTCGGATCGGCGCCCGCACGCCGCAGCAGGTCCCCATATTTTTCGAACAATTCCCCGTACAGCACACTGACGGCGTGACCGAAGAGGATCGGATCGGAGACTTTCATCATGGTCGCTTTGAGGTGCAGCGACAGCAGCACGCCTTCGGACTTCGCGGCTGCAGCGGATTCGGCAATATAGGCACGCAACTGTTTACGACTGAGCACGGCAGCATCGAAGACCTCGTCCTTCTCAACAGCGATCTCCTCTTTCAGAACGGTCACGTCACCGGATTCGCCCACGTGCTCAATTCGCAACGTGTCGGCCGACGGCAACACGACGGACTTTTCGCTGCCATAGAAATCGCCCTCGCGCATGTGCGCCACGCGGGTCTTGGATTGCGCTGACCAATCGCCCATCGAGTGCGGGTTCTTTTGAGCGTATTTCTTGACTGGAGCGGCCACACGGCGATCCGAATTGCCTTCCCGCAAGACCGGATTGACGGCGCTGCCGAGGACCTTCGCGTAAGCGGCCCGAATCGCCTTTTCCTCGTCCGTCTGCGGGTCCGAAGGGAAGTCGGGAATGTCGTATCCCTTGGCTTGCAATTCCTTAATCGTTGCGGTGAGCTGCGGGATCGACGCGCTGATGTTGGGCAGCTTGATGATGTTCGCAGTGGGCTCTTTGACGAGCTTGCCAAGCTGAGCGAGCGCGTCAGGGACGCGTTGTTCTTCGGTCAATCGCTCTGGGAAACTTGCCAACACCCGGGCCGCCAATGAAATGTCAGAGGCCTCGAATTCCAGCCCCGATGCCGCAGTGAAGGCACGCAAAATCGGCAGCAGCGAATGCGTTGCCAGGGCCGGGGCTTCATCGGTAATCGTGTATACAATTTTTGCCATGGAGTTTTCCGATGGGAAGGGTGATGCTGCGATAGACACATAGGTGCGCGTCAAAGTGTGGTCAACGCCAGTAGATTACGCGATATTCTGTCGATGCACTACCGGTTTGCGAACTCAACGTCGTGTTGTTTGACTGAGCCAAGAGGCTAGTCGCCGCCGGTATCGAGCAACTCCAGCTTTGCGAAAGCGAGCCGAAATGTTTGCTCGCTCTGATCCTCGGAAAATCGGATCTTCGCAGTTCGCTTGGGTCCCCGGCCAGTAACCTCAGTGATCGTGCCATCGCCGTATTCGGGATGACGCACAACGCTGCCCTCGCGGTAAGCTCCCAACGGCACGCGGTCGGACGACAACAGGTCACTCGCCGTTTGCAGTGCCGTGGTGATGGTAGGCTTAGTGCGTTTGGGCTTCGGTTTACTAACGAATGGATCACGATAAATTTCAGGGATCACCGAAGTGTCGTCGCCCTTGTATTCCTGCTCAGCTTGCTCCGGCGGTGAGGGCTCTTGAACGAGATCCCAAGAATCCGGGTAGGACTCGTCCGCTCCATCGTCAAAGAAGTCTCGATCGGTTTGCGATTCGATCACATTCATGTCTGCACGTGGCAGCTCACTTAAGAACATGCTCGGAATGACCACGCGGATGTCACCTCGCATGCTGCGTCGCTTGGCATAGCTGAGTTGCAGCCACTGTTGTGCCCGGGTGATCCCCACAAACAGTAGCCGGCGTTCTTCTTCGAGTTGTTGGTCGTCCTGCTTGCTGCGGTAATGCGGCAACAGATCATCTTCGACTGCGATCACGAACACGCGCGGGAATTCAAGTCCCTTGGCTGCATGCAGCGTCATCAGGGTGACCCGGTTGCCGGAATCTTCGAACTTGTCCGTGTCGGATACCAACGCGACCTGTTCCAAGAACGCTTCGAGGGATCCGTCGTCGGGATGCATGCGATCAAACTCGACCGCGGCCGAGACCAGTTCGTCGACGTTCGCGATTGGATTTGAGTCTTCTTTCTCGACACCGGTACGCTCGAGAAACTCGATATACTTCGTTTCTTCCACGAGAAACCGCAATAAATCCTCGAGCGAGGCAGTCGCTTTCTTACGCAAACGATCATAAAGGGTGACGAACGACTTCAGCATCGTTTGCGCGCGTTTGGACATGGTGTCGATCTCCGACGCCCGGCGAGCCGCCTCGAGCATCGGGATCCGCTCGGCGTCGGCAAATGCCTGCAGCCGTCCAACCGTCGTTGCCCCGATGCTCCGCGTTGGCGTATTGATCACCCGCTGCAACGCCACGTCGTGGCTGGGATTGTTGATCAAATGCAGATATGCCAGCAGGTCCTTGACCTCCTTGCGCTGGTAGAACTCGACACCGTTGATGATCTGATAGGGCAACCCGCGGTTTCGCAGCGCGTGTTCGAGCGAACGAGTCAGTGCGTTCATGCGGCAGAAGATGGCAAAGTCACGTGGCTCGGCTTGGCCCGCGATCATCTGAGCAGCGATCTCATCGGCAATCGCATCGGCCTCCTGATAGCCATCCTCATACTGCCGCAGGATCACGTTGTCGCCGTCCGCGTTCTCCGTGTAGAGTTCTTTGGCTTTGCGGCGTCGGTTATGCCGGATCAACTGGTCGGCAACTGCAAGAATATTCGGCGTGCTGCGATAATTCTGTTCCAGGCGAACCGTTTTGACGCTCGGATAGTCCTTCTCGAAGTCCAGAATGTTGTTCAGGTCGGCCCCCCGCCAGCCGTAGATCGATTGGTCCGGATCCCCCGTCACCGCTAGGTTGGGATGATCGACAGACATCGCTCGCACGATCGCGTACTGAGCCAAGTTCGTGTCCTGGTACTCATCGACCATGATGTACTTCAGCTTCGCGTCAAGTTCGCTGCGAACCTCGGGGTTCTCGCGCAGCAAGCATGCGAAGTGATAGAGCAAGTCATCGAAATCGACCGCGTTGGCGAGCAAAAGTTGCTGCTGGTAAACCGGATAGACTCGCGCCGCCACACTGTCGCTCGCCCGCCCAGATTGTTGCTGCATGATCTCGGGGGTGATCAATCGATTTTTGGCATTGGATATTGCCGAGGCGATTTGTTCCGGCGTGGCGTGGCTGGTCGAGACCCCAGCAGCCTGGATCGCTCGTTTCATGGCCGATTTTGAATCGGACATGTCGTAAATCGAGTAATTTTCGGCAAGACCCACGTAGGACGCGTAGCGACGCAACTGTTGGGCGCAGAACCGGTGGAACGTACCCATCCACACCGGTTGGCCGGGGGCGAGCAGATCCAACCGCGTCCGCATTTCCTCAGCGGCTTTGTTGGTAAACGTGAGCGCCGCGATCTGCCAGGGCCGCACACCCTGGCTGAGCATGTGGGCAACCCGGTGCGTGACCACCCGGGTTTTCCCGCTGCCCGGGCCAGCGATAATGAGCAGCGGTCCGTCGATATGAGTGACCGCCTCGGCCTGCGCCGCGGTCAGATTTTTTGTGATGGCATCCATCCCACCCAGGATACCCGACCCGACGCGTGATCGGCAACTTGGCAAGTCCGAATCAGTCTGCCAACTCTTTCACACGGACGTTCTTCCACAGCACTTTTCCGGCAGTTCCCTTGTGGATTTGCAGCCCGAAGAAGCCCTTGGCATACGTGCCGTCGTCGTTCCAATTCGCGACGGGAACGCCATTGACCCATGTCTTCACGTTATTTCCCTTGGCCTGGATCGTCAGTCGATTCCAACCCGCACGATCCAGGGCTGCTCGCGCCTCTTTGTGATCGGTCAGCCACAGGGGGTAAAAGTATCCTCCACAACTCTGCCCGTAGATCCCACCATTCCAGTATCGATCTCCGGAGATGCCTTCCATCTCGGCTTGCGGGCCGAATACGATTTCCTTGTTTTTCTTGTCGCCAGTTTTGACTTGGGCGTGGAACATGACGCCAGAATTCCCGTCGACCTCCCACTTCATGTCGCAAGAGAAAATGAAATCGGTGTAGTCCGACTTTTCTGTCGACAGGTAGGTGCTATCGGAACCTGGAACACATTCACCGATCACGAGATCACCCTGGGCGGTAAAGGTGCAGGTGCCACCGCGCGGCGTCCAACCCGTCAAGTCTTTGCCATTAAATAACGGAGTGAAACCTTCGCTCACATCCGGCTCAGGGTCCGTGTTGAGCATCATCTCATCGGGCTGCGGCGCGTTCTCTTGGCCTTTGTATTTTGCGTACCAAGCGGCCTGGGCGGGATCGATTTCCGCTGCACTGACGCGGTGGTCGTCGGCGAGATTGAGCACGGCGGCGCTCATAAGGACCAGAGGGCTGAAGGAGAAAAGCAACGTTCGCAACATGGAAGGTTTCCGATGAGTGGGAAGGGACGGGGGGGGGAGATTGAGAGCGACTGGTCTGACCGGCGCCGCCCACAGCGACGACGCTTCGGCGTACGATTTCAACGCGTCCGGCGGGACAGGCTCATCATAACTGGATTCAAATTCGCGTGGGCGATCAATGCGGGAATCATCCAATGCAGGGAGTCATCGGGCTGACCTCACTTAGCTGGTGACAGCCGAAGAGATGGCACCTGGATCACCGATTGCGTCACAACCGAGTTGTCTTGCACATAGGTCGCCTGGGTGTAGGACGGAATCTGTCGCATCACTTCGATCACATTTCCGAGCAGATCGATCGTCTCATCAATATTGGGGGCCTTGCTGGCCTCCGCATCCTCTGGGGGTTGGTTTTGATAGCGATCGGACTGTTTAATCAGCGGCACAGCATAATCCAGCCACGCCTGCAGCGCGTCGGCGAATTGCAGGACATCGACGTGGCTGGCCGCAATCAGCGGACGCCCGACATCGCCCAGCGGCGGTGGCAGTTGGGGTGCATGCGGCTCAGCTAAGTCGACACCCTGGGAGGGAAACAGGGTGTAGATGGCCCACTGATCGGTAATGGCCAATCCCGGTGCGAAACTGGGGTCGATGCCCAGGACAGCAACACCGGGCAATCGCAGAAAAACGCCGTCAGGTATCGATGTCTCCGACGCTGGGGGTAACCCCTGCCCGGGAGGCAAACCCATCAAAGGGCCAAAGGGGGCAAGCAGCGGATTGATCGTTTCATAGAAACGCTGCCACGCACGCCGATGCTGCTCGGCATTGGCGAGATCATAGACGAGTGCCACGGCGGGCATCGGCAAGGCTTGCTCAGCGGCCGGCATGGCGGGATGCCACTGGTGGCTGCGGTGCTGAAAATCGAGCACGAATGCGGACTCGTTTCCAAGGGAGGGCAGTAGATCATCTTTGGTCGCCCGGAAAAGCTCGGCGAGCCCCGTCGTCATGGCTTGGGCAGGGCCCGACGCTGAGGCGCCCGATGACTCCACGTACAGATCCATGACTTGCTCGGCCCGCTGCTCAATGCGATTGAGCCACTTATCCAGCGTACCGTCATCCTCCCAGTCCGCGACAGCGTTGAACAGAGCAGGATGTTCGCCGACGTGTTGCAATGAAACCAGCGGTTGAGCCGACACGCTCATTGGATTGGTATGCCGATGGTAGTTATATCCGGCGATACCCCCATTGAAGAAGAATGAGAACGCGAGTTGGTCGCCAGCGGGATTGTAGAGCCGGTTTAAATCGGCGAGCAACATCTCAGCGTCTTGCTCGACATCATCCATCAACGGTTGGTAGGACGTGGGCTCCAGCTCGGTACCGACAAATGCCAACTTGGCGAGCCCCGGAAGCAAACGGATATACACCGACAGCCGAGTGACCCACGACGTCTGCTGCTTCAGCAAACTATTTTGATAGGCAATTGCTGAAAAGGTCTTACTGCGATTCTCCAGCAACGGTTTGAAGACGCCGCGTCGGTACAGCGGCTGGTCGGCCTTGGTGGGGGCGACGTCATCGGGATCATGCCCGATCGATGCAAATAGATATCCGTCGGTAAAGCCAACGCTAACGACGAGCGATTTACCCGCGACTAGGTCACGAAAAACGGTGTACTGCCGCTGTATTTCAGCAGCTTCGTCAGGATCACTGGCGGCTTGGTGGCGTTGGATGGCGGCGTCCCAAGGATACTCGTCGCCGCGCAGATGCAGCACCCACCGTTGATCATTCTCTCCCAGGTCTTGAAGTTGCAGCGAGTCGCTGATGTATCTGTTTTCAGCTTCGGAAAGATCCAGCAACTCGTTGCGGAACTTCGTCGCAAACATGCTCAACATCTCACGCACGCGAGCTTGATCCTGAGCCCCTGACAATTTTGCACCCGCGACGATTCTTGGAACGTTCAGGTCACGTATAAACCTTTCGCTCCAGACGGGCGCCGGCGCGTCATTTTCCGTGGCAACTCCCTCCCCGTCTGGCGATGGATCAAGCCGCAGTTTCGAGAGCTGGGTGACCACCTCCGCGTTGTAGGCCGCCAACTGCTCAGCAAAGTCTTGGTCGGCAAAGATAAACAGTTCTCGCGAAGCGAGATTCGCCAGCGTGGGTAAATAAGATTGCCCCTCCTTTCCAACCCAAAACTCATAGGCCGAGAGTAGCCACGATGGCACCTCGTTCTCTTGCAAATCCTGCTCGATATCAGCGGCAATTTGCGTACGAGCCTCGGCGACCGCCCGCTGAACGACAGGCATCGCCATTAACCGCTCGATGGCGGCATTATCGGCCACCGCATCCCATTTCAAGCGATTGTTCGTTAAGGCGTAAAAGAAGGAAGCGCTATCGGGTGCGAACTGCAATGATGGCGGCAAACCCGCCTGAATTTCCCCTGCGGTCGGCTGAGCAACGGCGGTGGCTGCTGCCAGCAGGGTGACGAAACATGAGTGAACGAGTTTGAAAAACATCCGCAAAATCCGGCAAGGGGGGGCGGTGCGATTGCGCCGAGCGCGAGCCCAGCGACGTTCCGGCTCTGGCGTTGATGCTGGCCAACTCTGGCGTTGGTGTTGGTAGGCTCGTGGCTCGGGCATCTTGCTCGCTGCCTGCCACATCGCTCTCCAATGCAACCAAGACGTCATTCCAAAAGAGTCTGAAAGTCCTGAAATCGGCAAGAGTGAGGGAACCCCTAACGCCTGCACGCGAGAGAGAAACTAGGTCAACGGCATCAATTCTAGCAAACCCAACGGCAGCGTAGCGGCTTTGGCACAACGTTCGCGCATGGCTATCCGTCGGTAGACGGGTCGCTCCACCAGGCCCGCCCGAGGATTCCTAGAAATCCGCTATCCCCAAGCAAGGGAATTTTGCTTGCCTCAGAGCCTGCGATCCGATATATCTAGCTTATGGAGACATTGTGTGCTTCCACACTTTTTCTAGCCGCTCGTGAAGATCAGCCTGTGCGTTCATTTGGCCCTCGACTTGTCATGACGCTGGTTTGCATCGCCGCCTCAGCAACGGTGATTCTCACATCGCTGCCGGTCTATGCCGCCGATGATTTTTCGTGGTCACCGCCGCTGGGGGCGGTCGCCGAGACGACCGCCGATGATGCGTTGATCGTTGTCTTGATCACCAACGATGTGGCTGGCGACGCACCATGGAAGGGACTCAGTGCGAAACGTGAACTGTGCTGGTGTGAGCGTTCGTTCCGGCGCTCGGTCGCGAGGATTCCGGCAGGTTACTTCAATCCCGCTGCACCCATTCAGTTCCAACATTGGGCAATTGGATTACCGCCGATCGTTACCGGTGGAGGCGGGCAGGATATCGAGCGTGCAATCAGTATCGTCACCGATGGGCAATACCGCGTCTTGGCGTTGTCCGTTGGCGTTCCTGATGGTGATGACCTAACGCGTCTGATTGAGGACGCCGAGGATACGCGACTGCTGATGCGGAGGTACAGCACCGAGCGTAATGAGATGACCCAACAACTCGCCGATCGCACGCGCGGGCGATTAACGCGGATGTGGCAGATTGAGCTCGATGAACGACTCGCAGCACTCGGCGAAACGGATGTGGACCCGGTCACGGATCTATTGGTTCAGACGGAGCTCTTAACATCGAAAGTGACGTTGCAGCTCGTTCCCATCGCCTCCCAATTGCAAGGTGTGTACTTAAAGGACGTGCAGATGCGGTTTGGCTTAACCGACGCAAGCGATCTCAAGCGTCTGGTTATCCTCGAGCAGCATTCTGATACACGAGCAGCGTGGGCGACGACCTTGTTACCGTTCATCGTGGGTGCAGATTTGCGTTTGCTCTACACGGACATCGCTGAAATCGTATGGCATCGGTCGGTGATGCCAATCGAGCGGTCTGACCAGGACGCCACCTCGGCCACGACGCTCGCCGATTGGGTATTGCAGCGTGGCGATAACGATTCGTTTGCGTTTCGAATTAGCACACCACTGATGAGTCAGCGTGATCCCTCGCAACGATTCGAGGTGGCGGACGTTGCCCGCCGCCGCGGTTTAGGGTGGCAGGATCTCGATGATGCGATCAATGCCGGCCCCATCCGCCAGGTCACGCCGGGCGAACTCGCCGCTTGGCTGTCTCAAACGCAGGGCAAGCCGCTGGACCTCGAGCATCCCACCCGCGTGCGTTTTTTGTTTTTCCGATCGTCCAAAGATTCCCCTTACCCGATTCGTGAGGGCAGCCCTCCGGGCCGCGCAATCACGATGATTCGACAGGTGCAAAAATGAAAGTTAGTGTCTTGGCGGGCGTCGTTCTTGCCCTCGTTCCGGCAACCAGCTGGGCGGTGTCTCCCCAAACGATTGCCAGGGGCGCCCAGCTGTTCACGCAGCAATGGCAGCCACACAATCCCGCCCTCGGAGGGGACGGTTTGGGACCACTCTTCAATGCTGCGTCTTGCGCGGAGTGCCATCAGCAGGGCGGCATCGGTGGTGGTGGTGAAGCGGCATTCAACGCCAATTCAGTGGGCATCGACTCGATTGAGGTTTACGGCACTCGCGTCACCGCCGAGGTACTCGCAAACCTGGTCTCGCAATTTCACCCTGGATTTATTCAGTCGAACAACAGCGTGTTGAATGTCTTGCCGCTGCCGCACCATGGCGGCACCTCGATGCTCCGGCAGCTTCATGAGACGCTGACTCAGAGCACAGGTGCCGAGTATGACGATGCCGGTGGAGCGACCTCAGCGGCTGAAGTTCGCATCGCCAACGGATCGCCCCTTTACTTCGACCAGTTTATCGATGGCTATCGAGTTCGGATTTCGGCGCGTGTTTACAGTCGTAACACGACGGCATTGTTCGGCAGCGGTTTGATTGACAAGGTCTCTGACAAGCAACTCGATCAGCAGATGCGTCTACAGAAGCAGCATGCTGAGATCAGTGGTCGTCCATCGACACTGGCCGACGGACGCTATGGCAAGTTTGGGTGGCGCGCTAACGTGGCCTCGCTGCAAGACTTTAATGAGCAAGCCTGTGCGAATGAGATGGGGCTACAAACCAGTCGCAGGACGCAGTCGAGCGATGCAACCAACCCAACCTATCAAAACAAATCCACTGACATTAGCGACGAACAGATTCAGATGCTGACGCACTTCGTCGCTGCGCTACCAGCACCGCGACAATCGTTCTCAAACGATTCGCTGTCCAATGCGTCAATAAGTCGAGGCGAAGCAATCTTCAATCAGGTTGGCTGTGGTGTATGCCATGTCCGCAACATGCCGCCGGCCAACGGGATTTACAGCGATCTACTGCTACATGATATGGGATCCGATTCGATCGATCTCAGTCACGCCGAGCCTTACATCGTGCGCCGCGAGAGGTTTACCGAAGAAGTCGAAGATGCCCCTCCAGGATTCACTTTTCAAGTTCCATACTACGGCCCTGCGACGATGGTGCCCATCAAGACCAATGGCCCCGTGCTGAGTAGCCCCGGCGGCGCGCACTCCGACTACCCCGCATTCACGTTCCGCGTTCCCGATGGTCCTGTCGACCTGAAGCCTACGCGAGTAATTGCTTCACGGAAAAATCCAGACACGCAGATTAACAAATTCGCGCTTGCCTCGACCTTAGCTGCTTCGCAAGGGGATATTACAGACAAGCAGGTAATCCCTACCAGAATCGAGCTCCGCGAACAGATGCATCTGCAGCCGACAAACTTCAATCAAGAATGGCGGACCGCACCGCTATGGGGTCTGCGTGACTCCGCTCCGTACTGGCACGACGGCCGCGCTGAAACGATCCTCGAAGCGATTGCCATGCACGACGGGGAATCAGCAGGCACCCGCGACCGATTCCTGCAGTTGTCCTATGAGGATCGACAAAACGTGCTGGCGTTCCTGGATTCGCTCGTCGCGCCCTAAGGCAACGCGGTAATGCGTCGTCAATGCGCCAACAATGGCGTATCCGACCGAAGCATGCTCCGTAGTACAGGGGAAGGTTTTTCTAGGCGCGGCTCCAATATCTAGCATGATTTCAAAAAAGAGTCCCCGGCGTACAAATCATTGGATCCTCGAGGCATGCCTGGTATGTCCCCAAGTTAGCCTAGAAACTAGCTGGTGCGCAATCTGAGTGCTCTAAAACCTGCGGCGCACGCCTCCGTCGGATGAGTCCAATGATGTACCTTCCGATTCCATTGGTGGTATTAGCCCATTGGTGGTACCGGCATTCACAACCTGTGGATTCATGAACCTGAGGCGCCAGCGAGATAGTCTTTCTCAACACGCTAGTGCGTGGGGTCCGTGTTTGCGCAGCTGAGTAGCGTAAACGTCCAACGTATTAGTGGACAGCCACAGTACTCGGTTCGTCTGCCTGAACGCAGGTCGAGCGTTGGACGGCTTCTTCTGTGAGGTTGGCTTTTTCTGTCTGGTCTGACGGAAGATTTTGCAGCCCTGGCTAACACGCGCATGGCGAACCCAAGTAGCATAGCCGAGCAGGGCAGTCGCCCGCCGTTGCATCTTTGTCAATCAACTCGGAAATCTCCATGCGTCCATTCTGTCGAAACTTGTTCTCTAGCTTGCTCATGCTGTTGGCATCATCTTCATTCGCACAAGACGTCGCGATCTCGGAACTTGATCCAGAGATGGAGGTAAGGAAAGAGACGGCCGACGGGCTCGATTGGTACGACGTCACCCAGTGGGGTCTGGAGGGACGCATTCTTCCCGAGCAAGAACGCCAGCAATGGTTTGATCGCTTGCCCGCCTCTGCTCAGCAATCGGTGACAAAGAACGTTTGGAATCTCAGTCGTGACAGTGCCGGGATGATGGTGCGGTTCAAAACGAACTCACCGTCCATTCACGTGCACTACAAACTCAAGAAGAAAAACTTGGCGATGGCCCACATGCCAGCGACTGGGGTCAGCGGCGTGGACTTGTACGCTCGCGACGGAAAGGGCCAATGGAGGTGGGTCGAAGTGACACGCCCCAACTCGCAAGAGGTCAAGACTAAGATCGTCAGTGGCTTGGCCGCTGGAGACCGAGAGTACGCCGCATATCTGCCGCTTTACAACGGCGTCGAATTCATGAGTATTGGTGTTGAACCGGGGAGCGAATTCGAGGGACTCGCCCCTCGGCCGAATCCGATTGTGTTTTATGGAACCAGCATCACGCATGGAGCCTGCGCCAGTCGGCCCGGAATGGTTCACACGGCGATTTTGGGGCGTCGTTTCGACATGCCCGTCGTGAACCTGGGTTTTTCCGGCAATGGTCGGATGGACAAAGAGGTAGGTGACTACCTGAAGCAACTGGAGGCCACCGCATTCGTCATCGATTGCTTGCCCAACATGGGGCCTGCTGACGTTGCGGCAAAGTGCGTCCCGCTTGTCGAACAATTGCGTGCAGCCCACCCATCGACCCCGATCGTGCTGGTGGAAGACCGGCGTAACACGAATGACTGGATCCTGCCCAGTCGCCACGAACACCACACCCGCAATCATGCTGCCTTGCGGGCAGCCTATGCTACCTTGGTCGATAAAGGGGTCGCAAATTTGCATTACATTCCGGGCGACCATCTTTATGGCGACGACGCCGAGGGGGCAACCGATGGATCGCACGCCAGCGATCTTGGTTTTATGCGACAAGCGAACGTATTCGAACCCATCCTGCGAAGTGCGATCGGACCTCACAAGACCGACGCTCAACGGTAACATATCGTTGAACCGAGAATCATACGGTCCGCGGAGTTGTCCGCTGAATCTCAAGGGCGCGTTGACGGCGACACGCTGAACCCATACTCACGGTATCGAGCGAGACCGTGAGCTGGCGAAATCACGAAGTCGACAAACTGCCGCGCAGCGGGGATGTTCTCCGAATTCGCAATCAAGCCTATTCCGAACTTCGATACTGCGGTCTGCAATTCTGCTATCTCGACGAACTCGAGATTGGGGTAATTGTGGAGCACGCAGTCGTAGACGATGGCGGCATCTGCCGAGCCGACCGCCACATCAGCAGCCGCTTCGGTCACGTTGCCGCGGTAGGCCGTTGTCGCCGCGTCGGCAGCCTCCCATCGATTCACTCGTTCAAGGGCAATCTTCGTGATTTTACCAATTGCCGCCGCGTCAGGATTGGCCTGCACAAACCTCACATCTTCGCGTAACAAGTCGTCAAATCGGTGGATCGCTTTCGGGTTGCCTCGTTTGACGAGAATGACCGCATGCATCGTCGCGATGGAAAACGTCTCGGACACCAGAAACTTGTTACGGGCTGCGGTGAGGTAGCTGTCATCGGCGGGCAAAAAAAGATCACCCGTATGGGTGATTTCGATCTGCGATAACAAGCCCTGCGACGGCCCATAATTGACATAGACCTCGCCACCAAACTCGCGTCGATAATCTGCCACGATCGCTTCCATTACAGCCTGGTTGCTGGCGGCGCAGTAAACCGTAATCGGTGTGCGTGGGGACGTCTTGCTCACGATCGCATCCGCCTGAGCGTCGCGGCGCGGCGGATCGGTGGTCGCCAGCAGGTACAACAGGAGCGGTACCGCGGTGAGCAACCCAACGAGAAGAATGATGGTACGATTCATACCCACGAGTTTATCGAGAACCTACCCTTAATTATAGGACGAGCGAGTCACTCGGCTCATAGAACGTCGATTTCTGAAACGGCGTTTTACCCTGAGCCACTCAAAGGTTCGCCCGCCGGTTCTCGGATCCTCACCCACCTGAAAAACGCGGCCCATCGGGTACGCGACACCACCGTATTCCCTCCCCCCTGGCAATTCAATGTCCGACCTCTCCCGCCGGCAGTTCGTGGCCGCATCCGCATCAACCCTATTGGCATCCTCCATCACACGGGCCAGTGATGACTCATCCCGACACCAGGTTGGCAACATCACCACCATCAGTTTGGAATCGGATCGATACCATGGCTGGCCAACACTCTGCCGGTGTGCGAACGGGGATCTCGTTGTCGTTTGTTCGGGCGGACGTGAATCCCATGTCTGCCCGTTTGGCCGGGTGGACTTGATGCGGTCTCGAGATACCGGGGAATCCTGGAGTTATGAACGGACAATTCTCGACGGACCGATAGACGACCGTGATGCAGGGATCGTCGAAACCGATCAAGGCACATTGTTAGTCAGCACATTTTCGTCGTTGGCATATGAGCCCCGACTGCAAACAGCGCTCGCCACTGCGGCAAGCGACAAGCCGTCGATGCCGGCGCAACAGCTCGCCAAGTGGCAGGCCGTTCAACGCCGTCTACCGGCAGGCGAGCATGAGAAACATCGAGGCTGTTGGATGCTGCGTTCCGAGGATGGCGGATTGAATTGGTCACCAGCCTATCGCGTGCCGCTGAACAGCCCCCATGGGCCTATTCAGCTAAGCGATGGGACATTGTTCTATGCCGGTGTCGCCCTGTGGGACTCTCCACGGAGCGTCGGCACATGTCGCTCCAGCGATGATGGACGCACCTGGACACCGCTGGAGGAACTTCCCACACGTCCAGGTGACGATCCATCACAGTATCACGAACTCCACGCGGTCGAAGCTGCTGATGGTCGACTCATTGTGCATATTCGAAACCACAATGCGGCCAACCAAAACGAGACGCTACAAACCCACAGCACTGACCACGGCAAGACCTGGGCGACACCGTATTCCATCGGTGTGTGGGGGCTGCCCTCCCATCTACTACGCTTGTCCGACGATCGATTGCTCATGACTTACGGTCATCGCCGCGCGCCGCTGGGTAATCAAGCCCGCATTAGCGACGACCATGGCCGAACGTGGTCTGCTCCCATGATAGTCTCTGGCGACGCCACATCGGGTGACGTTGGGTATCCCTCCACCGCCGAAGTATCCCCTGGCAAACTGGTCACGGTGTGGTACGAGCGATTGGCAGGGAACGCCAATGCGCAATTGCGTTTAGCCTCCTGGGAATTGCCGAATTAAAGCGTCGCTGGCGCTGATAACGTCTTACGAGCATCATGACGCACGGTCAACGCGGCAGGGTCGAAGGTGCAGCAGCCTGATGCATGTGGGGCGAGCCTTCTCGAGGCGTGAACTCGGCGTAGACTGGCAGATAACTCGAGACTGCCTGGGCTTGGGCCACGCTGAGATTGTAGACACGCAGGAAGTCATAGACGCCGCCGCGACCAATCGCTTCGGCCGTCGTGCTGCGATCGTAGAGAACATTGCTGGTTTGATGACGGCCATAGATATCCGTCGGCGTGCTCGTGACCGCGGCTTGGATCTTTTCACCGGCGATCACGGGCAGTAGATATGCGTCGTCTGCCTGGAGCAATCCGGCGACGATCACATCATCCTCCCCTCGTCCATCCTCGCGAACCGATTTGAAGAGCTGCGCCATCAACGCAACTTCCTGTGGCGCGTGAGACAATTCGATGCGCACGTTTACCAAGCTGAACGTCCACGCTTCGTCGACACTCGGCTCAGCGGCACGAAACCACGCGACCAACGGATCGTAGGTAAGCTGGTTATCTGGATCGGCGATCGTATAGGTTTGCGTCCGATCGACGCGTACCCGCGCGGGATTGAACAGAATGACCATCAGCTCGCTATGAGCTTGTGGACCGGTGGGGGGGCCGATCACGTAATCGTAGAGCGGGCCGCCTCCTCCAAGGGAACTTTCGTTGATGGCGTCGACCATCCGAGGAACGAGATCCATCTGCCGCGACGAGACTTGCTGCAGCGCGATCACATCGAATTGGCGGACGACACGCACCAAATTTGCCCGCGCCAGATCGCTGGCGAGTTTCGTGGGACCGAAACCATCGAGGGCCCACGACGCAATGCGAAGATGCTCAGGAGTATGCCGCGATCCGCCCAATGCTCCGGGACTGGATTGCTGGGGGTGCTGATCACTGGGGCTGGAGATGATGGGGTCGACTTCGTAGTCGGGGTACGCGGTCGAGACCAACGACTTAATTTTACTCGTGAACCAATTGCCTCCGCTGGTGGAGGCGGTGGAAGGTGTTTTGGAAGCATCGGCGGTCTTCGCGTCGCCGGTGGACGACGATGCGAACGTAAACGGCTCGCCCATGTCCTCGATCCGCGACTTCTGCTGACCAGACTGCTTGGCCATGATCGAGATGCCGTCGAGACCGTCGACATCATAGTTGCGAAAAAAATACCACCCGCCGCCGACCAGGCACAGCACGATCAGCCCGGCCTGAAACGGGTGGCCTCCACTGGATTCACTGGACATGAGATGGGGTGGGTAGGTGGAGAGAACAATGTTACTCAACGGTTTCCACCTATTTATCGGTTCAATCGGCCCAGTCCGTGCAATCAAATTCCTCTAAAAAAACTCTTTGCCCTCCGGTACACTGACAGCTAGGCGGACGATCGTTATCCTAGGGGCGTCGTAACGAGCCCTCGCATTTTCCTTTTTGGTAGAAGACGTTTCCCGTGAGCGAAATCATCCCAGTCGAAGTCCCGACCGTCGGCGAGTCGATCAGCGAAGTCCAAATTGGGACCTGGCTAAAAAATGATGGCGATTGGGTCGAAAGCGGCGAAGATCTCGTCGAAATCGAAACCGAGAAGGCATCCGTCCAAATCCCCGCCCCCGCTAGCGGCTATCTCACCGACATCCTGAAACAATCCGAAGAATTCTCCGCCGTCGGTGAGCAGATCGCGAGTATCCGCACCGGCGAGCGACCAGACTCCGCTGGCAACGACTCCAAGTCGTCGCCCGCACCGGCATCGAAACCATCCGAGCAGAACCAAGGTTCCTCAGCGTCCAGTCCTGCCCCTACTCAAGCGTCTCCCAGCAGCGGCTCGGCTTCCCCTCAGCGTGCTGCGGCCGGACAATCGTCTCGACCTTCGGGCAGCAGTTTTGTGATGCCAGCTGCCCAGCGGCTGCTCGATGAACACCAACTCAACGCTTCCGACGTGCCCGCGACCGGACCGGGCGGTCGTCTGCTCAAAGAGGACGTGCTCGCGTACGTTCGCAGCGGGTCCGCTCGGTCGCAGCAACCCGCTGCCCCTGCTCAGCAGTCCGCTCCGGCCCCGAACCAGCCGGCACCGCCAGCCGTCTCGGCCCCGACACCTTCCTACGAGTCGCACTCGTTAATCACCGAAGGTGCGTATCGCAGCGAAGAAGTCAAACCGATGAGCATGCTGCGGCGGACCATTGCATCACGTCTCGTCCAGGCACAGCAAACCGCAGCATTGTTGACGACGTTCAACGAAATCAATATGCAACCGGTGATGCAAATCCGCAGCAAGTACAAAGATGCCTTTGCCAAAAAGCACGGTGTCAAGCTCGGCTTCATGTCATTTTTCGCCAAGGCGGCCGTCGAGGCATTGCGACGCTTCCCTGCCGTCAATGCGGAAATTCGCGGCGATGCGATGGTCTACAAAAACTACCAGGACATCGGCATCGCAATCGGCGGCGGCAAAGGACTTGTCGTTCCCGTGCTGCGAAATGTCGAGCGGATGTCATTCTCGCAAATTGAAGGCTCGATCGCGGAGTATGCCCGCCTGGCGGGCGAGAACCGACTGCAGCCGAGCGATTTGATGGGCGGCACATTCACAATCAGCAATGGCGGCATCTACGGGTCGCTGCTGAGCACCCCCATCGTCAACCCGCCGCAGAGCGGTATTCTCGGATTGCATTCGATCCAAGAGCGCCCGGTTGCCGAGGATGGCCAAGTCGTGATCCGACCGATGATGTACATCGCGTTGACGTACGATCACCGGATCGTCGACGGACGCGAAGCAGTCGGTTTCTTAGTCGCGATCAAAGATATGGTCGAAGACCCATCACGGTTGTTCCTCGAGGTTTGAGCGGCGTCTGTTGACTAGTGATATACGATCGTGTCTTAACCGCTCCCTCCGCTTTGCTGAGCGGAGCGGTACAACGAAACGGTTAGCTCATCGGACCGGAAGTCACATAACCTCTGCGTCTGGCAAGAGAGCATTACCACGCCCCATTCTTAGTTCTCGCGACCGCGAATCCGACCATGCCGGCTACGTCCATCACTGACCTTCGACTCCGCTCCGACCGCTTGCTCGACCGATTTCTTCGGTATGTCCGACTCGATACTGCTGCGGATCCCCAGTCGCAAACCTACCCGAGCAGCGCCAAGCAACTCGTATTGGGGAAACTCCTCGCCGACGAGTTAACCGCGATGGGCATTGAGGGTGTGGAGCTCACTTGCGACGGTTTAGTGATCGCGACAGTCCCCGCAACCATTGCTGGCGATGTGCCTGTCGTGGCTGCTGTCGCCCATCTGGATACCTCACCCGAGGCTCCAAGCGACAGCGTTCACCCGCAAGTCATCGAGAACTATGCCGGCGGTGATATTGCTCTGCCCAATGGTGCCGTAATCGCCGTGGCCAACTGCGTCGAATTAGAACAGATGGTCGGTGATACTCTGATCACGACCGACGGTACAACCCTGCTCGGCGGTGACGACAAAGCGGGGGTCGCAATCATCATGGAAGCCGCCCACACGTTGATGGAGCATCCCGAAATCCCGCACGGCCCGCTGCGCGTGGTGATGACCTGCGACGAGGAGATCGGCCACGGCACCGATAAGGTTGATTTAACGCAACTCGCCGCCACGGTCGCTTATACCATCGATGGTGGGGGGCGCGGACAAATCGACGTGGAGACGTTCTCTGCCGACGCGGTCACGGTGACGTTCACTGGTCACAATATCCACCCCGCGATCGCGAAAGACCGGATGGTGAATTCCACTCGCGCGGCGGCGAGATTCGTGGAGTCATTACCCATTGCCAGCGAGACCCCCGAAACAACCGAAGGCCGCGACGGTTTCATTCACGTGCACGACATTCACGGCGGTGTCGGAGCCACTCGCGTGGAGTTAATATTGCGTTCCTTTGATACCGAGCAACTCGCCCAATACGCTCACCGCGTGCAACAACTCGCTGAAGCCGCAGCAGCAGACATATCTGGGACGCGGGTGCAATGTGCTGTGCGAAAGCAGTACCGCAATCTTCGCGAGGGACTCGAGCGGCTACCCGAAGCCGTGTCGCTGGCCGAGAGGGCCTTCTCAAATATTGGCGTCAGTTGTACTCGCGAGATTGTTCGTGGCGGCACCGACGGTAGCCAGTTGACCGAGAAAGGGCTGCCGACGCCGAACTTATCCAGCGGGCAGCACAATATTCACAGCGTCCTCGAGTTCGCAAACTTGAATGAAATGTGCGATGCGACGAAACATTTGATCGAATTGTTGAGATTGTGGGGAGAAAAACGCTCCTAATTGGCCTAGTCGTGCCCCCCGCCGACTTGCTATCGCGGACATGTCTCGGATGCTTCTTCTCCCAGGAGTCTTTTCACATGTTCGAGTTTTTCAAACGTTTGGTGTCTGCCACCAAACGCGGCGGCAGCGAAGACGTGGTCTTCCTGGTCAATCTGCCAGAAATCTCCGCCCCGCCCACGACACTCACCGCCTTGCGATCGGCCGATTCCTGCGTCGCTGTGGCGCCGAGCGTCGAGCTCGATCCAGCTCCAGCGGATCATCCCATGCCAGGGCCGCAGCGGCGACGCAAGCCAAGTCGTCGCAGCATGGTCCTGACTCCGCACGAGTCCAGCCTGGCATCCCACCGCGCCCGTCTATTAGCGATGCGACTGGAGCACCTGAATATTTGCCCACCGCCACGTTGTCGCCAGCTCGCAGCGGTCGGCATCCAGACCGCGGGCGATTTGATCTACAGCGATCTCAGCAAGGTCGCAGCGACTTTTCGCAACCCACAACGAGCCGAACGCGCCATCCGGCGTTACCGGGCGGCGATCAAGCTAGCCCTGGGCATCGAGTCGATGATGCCCCGCGACGCCCTCCTGCTCGTGGCGATCCATCGTCGCAGCGTTGCCAGTCTCGCCCGCGAATCCGCCGCTCAACTGCATCGCGATCTCGAACGCTTTTCACTGAGCAGTCGTGGCAGCAAACTGATCGGTCACCGCAGCGTCCCCAGTCTGCGACGTGTGAAGACCTGGGTCGCCAGTTGTCGCGAGATGGTCGAATCCGCCTCGGCAGGGACGCCCCACATGACACAACAAGTCGCTTAAGCGTCGGAGTTCGTTTCCCACCTCGACGTCCATGTGCGGCCAGCTCGCGACATCGCGAACGCCGCACCGGCAATCATGCCCACGGCGGATGGCAGGTGGAGAGCTGACCGCAATTCTTCCGCTGAGATCGCCCAGTCGTGCCACAGCAGAATTCCAATCATGCAAGCAAAATTGATCGCAATGGCTACTCCAAACGTTGCCAGCCAAAGCCAAGCGATCCAAGCGAGTCCAGACCGACCGACACGTCGCGCACGGCGAAAAATCAACACGCTCAAAAACAACAGGACGAATAAACCGATGGGCATAGGCCGATCAACAACAGCGTGATGTGGAAAACGGAGATGCGGTGTCCGGCTGCTACTGCGCTCATTAATTGATCTGCGTCGATCGCGACACTGGCATTGGTCGATCAGAATCAGTTTAGCATCCACGATGATCCTGCGGAGTAGGTCGCTGAAGGACAGATCCCGATGGCTCTCGGGATCATTTGTCTTGGCCGACTGCAGGCACCGTCTACGGGCCTGGCGGCGGATCGGCTAAGCTGACGGACATGAATGCACCCCAAAAATCGCAGATTGACCACGCCCCCGTCCCTGACCGTGATGCGCTTGCGGGCGAGTATTTCGAGACTCTGCCCTACGAGCCGTATGCCGTTCAAGAAGAAGCTCTGCTGGCCTATTTCACCGCCGATCCGGACAAGACCGGAGGACATGGGGTGCTGGTGTGCGCGCCGACGGGCACGGGCAAAACACTGATCGCCGAAGCGGCGGTATACGAGGCGTTGCGGGCGGGCACGCGGATGTACTACACCACGCCACTGATCGCCCTGACCGATCAAAAACTCGACGAGCTTCGCGCATCGGCGGTGCGGTGGGGATTCTCCGCCGATCAAGTCGGACTGGTCACGGGCAACCGCACCGTCAACCCTGACGCGCCCGTGCTCGTCGTGGTGGCGGAAATTTTACTCAATCGTTTACTTAATCCAGAAAAGTTCTCCTTTGACGATGTTTCCTGCGTCGTGATGGATGAGTTCCACTCGTTCAACGATTATGAACGTGGAATCGTTTGGGAACTAACTCTCGGGTTACTGCCCAAGAGTGTGCGACTGCTGCTGCTCAGTGCCACGGTGGGCAATTCGCTCGAGTTCACCTCATGGTTGCGGAGGTCCCACGGCAAAAATTTGCAGCTTGTACAGGGCACCGAACGGAAGGTGCCGCTGCAATACGAATGGGTGGAAGACGATCTGCTGAATGACTTCGCCGAGAAGATTGCTGCTGGAGACGATCTCAGCCGGCGCACACCAGCGCTGATGTTTTGTTTCTCTCGCTCGCAGTGCTGGACAACTGCCGAGATGCTTAAAGGCAAATCGTTGATCGATAAATCTCGGCAAAAGGAACTTGCGGACATTCTCAACGAAGCCGATTTTTCAACCGGTGTCGGCCCAAAGCTAAAACAGATTTTGATGCGCGGCGTCGGTGTCCATCACGCGGGTGTGCTACCACGCTATCGACGCATTGTCGAAGAGCTGTTTCAGCAGAAACTGCTAAGCATTTGTGTTTGCACGGAAACGCTCGCGGCAGGAATTAATTTGCCCGCCCGGAGTGTCGTATTGCCCTGTTTATTGAAGGGACCCAAGACCAAACGGAAACTGGTCGAGTCGGCTGCTGCACACCAAATCTTCGGCCGAGCGGGCCGGCCGCAGTTCGATGATCGCGGGTACGTGTTCGCACTGGCTCACGAAGACGACGTGAAACTGCATCGCTGGCGAGAGAAATTCGATCAGATCCCAGAGGACACAAAAGACCCAGGTCTCATGCGGGCTCGGAAGCAGCTGAAAAAGAAGATGCCCAAACGGCGTGCAGGCGAGACGTACTGGACCCAGACTCAGTTCGAGCAGTTGCAAATCGCCAAGTCTGCCGATTTGGTTTCGCGCGGCCGATTGCCATGGCGACTGCTCGCATACCTGATTTTGAAGGACAATCAAATCGCGCCGATTCGTGATCTGGTTGGTCGGCGACTCATGCATGCCGGTGGCATCGAAGTCGCACAGAAGGATCTTAATCGAATGCTGATCACGCTGCATAACTCCGATGCCGTGATACTCGACCCGCCACCGCGAGCGTTGAAAGTAAAAACACCGGTCGACAAAGGACCACAAAAACCGGGTGATCTCGTCCGCGCACTCGAAGCCGAAGCGGCACCACCGCCAGCCACCCGGGGACTGTTTGGCGAACTGCTCGATAACATGCGTCCAAGCGATCAACATGGGAGCGAGAACGGCGAAGACAATGAACTGGACGCGAAGATCGTGGACGAGCAAGCGAACATTACCAAGCACGGGTATGAACTCGAAGACTACCGGCCCATCACCGCGACTCCCCGTAATCGGTTGGAGCGAATTGTCCAGCTCAAAAGCATGAATCCGCTATTTGGCGTCTTTGTCGCCGATCATTTAGCGATGGCCGATGACGAAGAGCGGATCGCCGTTATCGAGAGCGTGCTTGATGTGCCCGGCACGGTCGCTCGGCATACGCGAATGCCGAAGCTCGAAGATATGCCACCGGGGACGTTGGCGACGACCTATCTCGATCCACTCTTGTTGCAACGCGGTTTGGCGTCGCCCGAAGAACTCGGTGGTGCTCGGGACGAAGAGGAGGAAGAGGTCCGCGACAAGGGCTTTGGACGAGTCATGTTCGAGGAACCGCGAGTCTGGCCCCTCACCATCGGCGAGAAACTACTGCGATTGTTCCGCGACGATTATCCACGCGTCGACGACGTGCGCGTACAGCCCGTATGGATTGTCGGTGAACTACTGCAATTCGGTGGCGATTTCGACAAGTATGTCGTCACGCGAAAGCTGCAGAAGGAAGAGGGCATCCTATTCCGTCACTGCCTGCGGATGATCCTGTTGCTCGACGAACTGGCCAATATCCCTCCAGAGAACACGACTGTGGAGACGTGGGAGGATTGGCTCGACGATCTTGCCGATCGATTAACCGAGACCTGCCGAAGTATCGATCCCCAGAGCACCGATGAGATGTTGGAGAATCCCGCGGCACACACTGAGGAGCTATCGCTGCCAAGTGGTCGTCGCAATCAGCGCCGCGAGTGAGGCAACGCGCCGGTCCCGCTAAGCGCCACTAAGAACATGACCGCCCAGATGCTCGCATGAACATCGTGCCGACGGTGTGAGAGCATGTGCAAACTAAATCGAACTGTATTATCTGCAACACGGTACGCTGTTTGCGACTCCACTTGTATGAGCACGGCACAACGTCGTGCACTCTCTGAGCCAACACAAGTGGAGACACCATTATGACTCTTGAAACCAAGACCGACCTTAGTGATCAAACGATTGCAAAACTGCAGAAGTTGATTCGTGCCAATATTGACTCATTCGATGGTTTTCGCGAGGCTGCCAATGAGGTCGACGACAAGAAAATCGCCGCATTGTTTGTTGAGCTCGCTGATCAGCGATCTGCGATGGCGAGCAAGCTACAAAAGTTCGTTGAATTCAACGGCGAGAATTCCGAAGACGACGGCAGTGTTGCTGCCGCCACACACCGCATTTGGATGAATATCCGCAGTAAACTCAACGGCGGTGACGCATACGCAGTGCTGGCTGAGGCGGAACGCGGGGAAGACCACATCAAAGCCGCTTACGAGGACGTGCTCCAGGAGACCGCCGGCAGCGCAATGAACGATGTGCTCACCGACCAATATCGCGCAGTGAAGGCTGGCCACGACAAAGTTCGCGATCTGCGTGATGCCTACAAAGCCAAGTAGGCTCCTTCGCCCCCGCGCTGTCGCGATTACGTTCGCTCAGGACGATCGCCGAGCAGCGACTGGTCGCGTTGGATGACCACGCGGCTGGTCGCAATCAAGAATACTCAACAAACAACGCCGGATGAAGTTCTCCTGCTCGTGTCCGTCAAAATTTTCGGAACTGCGGTTAAGCCTGGCGCAGGAAATGCTACTTCATCAACTTTATCAAGCCGGAATCCAACGGGATTTTCGGCGACCAAAACTTAACTCCAATTAAAAGAGAAGTGCTATGAACTGGGATCAAATCCAAGGCAAGTGGAAACAATTTAAAGGCCAAGCCCAACAGCGTTGGGGCGACCTCACCGACGATGATCTCGACAAAGTCGATGGCAAACGAGAAGAACTGGTCGGCCGCGTCCAAGAACGCTACGGGATTGCCAAAGACGAAGCTGAGAAGCAAGTCAAAGAGTTTGAAACCTCCTGCAACTGCTAGCAGCGACTACGGAGTCGTGCACATCGACTCCTTCCCCACGAACGACTTCCCCACCTTTCCATTTACTGGAGAACAATCATGAAACGTGCCACCCAATTCTTGACCACTACAGCAGCGGCTCTGTGCCTGACATGCACCACTGCGGCCGCCCAGCCACCCGCCACGCAGGATGGAGTTCGCTCCGGTGCAGCGAACGCCAGCAGACTCGATAGCAAAACGCGAGGTTCGAACATCCGGGCCAGCCAACTGCTCGGCCTCAATATTCAAAATCCTCAGGGCGAAAGCTTAGGTGAGATCAACGATCTCGTGATCAATGCCACCACCGGGAAAATTCGCTACGCTGCTGTTACCTATGGTGGCTTCCTAGGCATGGGTGACAAACTCTTTGCCGTCCCGTTTGAGGCCTTCAAGGTGCAGGTCGATCCCGAGGACCGCGACGACTATGTAATGGTGCTCGACGTGACGCAAAAGCAGCTCGATGGACAGCAGGGATTCGATCAAGACAACTGGCCGAACATGGGCGACCGCCAATGGGCGATGGACCTCGACAAGCGATACGGTGTCGAGCGTAAAACGCCAGCCAACAATCGCGCACGGCGAACGAACCAGTAGGTTCGAGGCGTGCCGATTGAGCTTGAAAGGAATGTGCTGAACCGCGTGCTGAGCGGACCGCGTTTTTGAAAAAAGCGCGGGTCGCTGTCCACGCGGTTTCCGTTGAAGCAACGCGTTCGGATGCCTCTATTTCAGCTGAGTTACATCGACGTAACGGTAGCCCCCTCCGCCGCGGCGGACGAGTTGTTCTAAGAATGTGCGCGTCGGCGGCGGCCCAGTACCGAACTGGATCGCATGAATTGTTGTTCCCGCACCCTGCGCGCGTCGCGAAATGTCGTCAAGCTGAGCTGGCGACATCGTTTGGATCTTCGCGTCGGTCAAAAAGAAGATGACGTCTGGCGCCAGCCGCAGCGCTAGCCTTAGCGCACGTTCGTGCTCGGTACCGCCTGTCGCAACCGTTCGTCGAACATAATCTTTCGCTCTCGCAATAGTCGCTGGCGAGCCAGTCACCAATCCAGTGGCGTCACCTTCGCTGTGGAAAACATCGGGTTCATCGTTATAGAAAATGATCTGGAACTGTTGCCGCTCGGTAAGTGTTTCGAGGCTGCGAATCAATTCCGTTTTCGCCGCCCGCAGCGGCGCAGCCCCCGCCGCGCTCATGCTATCGCTCCGGTCGAAAACATAAACAAAAGTGCTGCCGCTGCCGGAGACACCGAACACCTCCGTCGTGGTTTGCCCGGCTCCCTGCCCGGCGCGTGTCACGCCAGGCACCAATTCGCGGTCACCCAGTTCCTCAGGTGAGCGTCCGTCGGCCAAGCGGATTCTGCCCTGCACGAGAGAGTCCGATGAGGCAGTCGAGGTACTCGTCCCAGTCGTGGACGTGCCACCGCCATTCATCTCCGCTAACACCGCTGCGAAGTCGACGGGCGATTTGATATCGAGCGATTTCATCGAGGACGCAGCGGACTGACGCCCACCATCCGACCGGGCCGTCTCGTCAGCCAATGGGTCTGGTGCCGCCGGGCTGGCAGACTCCGGGGCTGTGGCGGCCCCGGTATGCGGCACCGGTTCACTGACGTAGCGAGTGTGGTCGGGCATCCGGTGGGCGATCGCCAAACCCACACTGCGTACGACCGGTGGAGAGTTCGTGCCCGTGCTCAACCCGGTAGCGAGCAGCCACAACAGGCCGAGGAGCACAATCACATGTGCCAGCAGCGACCCTAGCATCGCGGGCCAGCGCGGACGTGTCGGCGCAAGCTCACCCCGCGTCGAAGATGCTTGGTGCTGTCGTTTTCGGGAGGAATCGCTCATCAAGGGCGGGAACAATCGATCTAAGTCACTCGGCCGGTAGACCAGAATAGTTTCACTTCGTGCTCAACAGGTTAATATATCCGTTACAATGAGTGGCTACCCACCTTATATGCGAAATCCAACATGAATCATCTCACCGCACCCCTGGAGCGCGTTCAAACGGACTGGGCCCGACGCACCTTTCTGTCCAAGTCATTTGCTGGCATTGGGACCTTTGCGTTGGCTAATTTGCTCGGTAGTCACTCACACGCGAATGCTGGCCCCGCTACTGCGAATTCGGCGGATGACCATCCCTGGCCAACTCTGCCGGGCCTGCCTCACTTCGCCCCGAGAGCGAAACGAATTGTCCACCTGTGTATGGCAGGCGGCCCCTCGCATGTGGAGTCGCTTGACCCCAAACCAAAACTCGATCGGCTTGACGGCAAACCGTTTCCCGAATCTTTCACCGCCGGTCAGCAACTGGCCCAGTTACAAGGAGCGACTCTGATCGCTCGCAAGTCGTTTACGAAGTTTCGAAATTGGGGGGAGTCGGGAATTGAAATGTCCGAGATGTTTCCCCTGACCGGCGCTCATGCTGACGACCTATGTGTCATCCGCAGCATGACGACAGAGCAGATCAACCATGATACCGCACATGCGTTCATGAACACGGGGTCGATCATCAAGGGGCGGCCCTGCATGGGTTCATGGTGGTTGTATGGCCTTGGCGCTGAAACCGAAAACCTGCCTGGTTACGTCGTCATGACCTCATCCGGTCCGGGGGCCCAACCCGTGTCGGCGCGGCAGTGGAGTGCAGGTGTCCTGCCGAGCAAATTCCAGGGAGTAGCATTCCAATCATCGGGAGCGCCGGTGCATTACATTGGCAATCCCGATGGTGTTTGCCAGTCAACCCAGCGGCAGGTCATTGACGAGGTTCAGCGACTCAATGGCATGCTCGCCCGAGATGTAATCGATCCAGAAATAGAGACCCGCATCGCTCAGTATGAGATGGCGTTCAAGATGCAGGCCGCTGTGCCAGAACTCGCTGATATGAGCACCGAGACCAAAGAGACCTTAGCGAACTATGGCGTCAAGCAACCAGGCGATGGAACCTATGCGTCGAACTGTCTATTGGCTCGTCGCCTGCTCGAACGTGGCGTGCGGTTCGTGCAGCTTTATCACCGTGGTTGGGACCATCACAGCAATCTCATCCCTGGATTCACGCAGTCGGCCAATGACACCGATCGGCCAACCGCAGCGTTACTGAAAGACCTGAAGGATCGCGGTCTCTTGGAGGATACCCTGGTGTTGTGGGGTGGTGAATTTGGACGCACTCCGATGGCGCAAGGTTCGGGCCGTGATCACCATATCAACGCCTTCAGCGTGTGGATGGCGGGCGGAGGTATCAAAGGCGGGATGACCTACGGAACCAGCGACGAACTTGGATACGGTGTCGTCGAAAATGAAGTTCCCGTGCGAGATTTGCATGCCACCATGCTGCACCTATTTGGCGTCGATCACGAACGATTGACGGCCCGCTTTCAGGGACTCGATCTCAAGCTCACGGGTGTCAAGCCGTGCCGAGTCATTAACGACGTGGTGGCTTAGCGAGCCGCAGAATGAGCGATCCGAGACGTGCCAGTGGGAGCCAGGGCGATATCATCCGGTGCCGTAGGATATGCGGCTCACCAACGTGTTCCCCAGGTCGATTCGAACAGCCGCTCGTTAGCGACAACAAACTCGGTAGCTACGCTCAGCCAGACGTGAGCATTACCGTCTAGCGACGATAGTTACCTGTCATCTCCTCAATACTTCGACAACCCGATCCCCACCGCCATGCTTCGCAATCTCATCCTCACGTCACTATTGGCACTCTCCAGTGCTCTGCCAGCGGACGAACCGGCAGCCCCCTCCTCCGCGACGCGATTGGTGACAACGACGAAGCCCAGCAAGCTTCCCGAGCAGGTGACCTTCAATGCTCACATTCGACCCATCATGTCGAACACCTGTTTCGCCTGCCACGGACCCGATGTGGAGAACAACCAGAGCGAGTTCCGTATCGATTCATTCGAATCTGCCACCGGCTCGCTACCGTCGGACGACGAACTGCGCGGCATCGTGCCGGGTGACCTTGAGAATTCAGAGGTCTATCAACGCATCATGGGGACCGGGTATGGGGAGCAGATGCCGCCCGCTGAGTTTCGTCATCAGTTGTCAAGCTATGAGAAAGCACTCTTTGGGAAATGGATTGAGCAGGGTGCTCAGTACGAACAACATTGGGCCTACGCACCCGTGACGCGTCCGGCAATCCCTCAGCTTAAACGGTATGGTTCCCAGGTCGCAAATGAGGTCGATGCCTACATATTGTCGCGACTGGAGCAAGCCGGCCTTGAACCTGCACCATTGGCGAGCAAATCTACTTTACTTCGACGATTGAGTCTCGATCTCATCGGGCTGCCGCCCACCCCCGCCGAGCTACAATCTTTCATCGCCGACTCGACCGATGATGCTTATCAAAAACAAGTGGAACGATTGCTCGCGTCACCTCACTTCGGCGAGCGAATGGCGAGTTCCTGGCTCGATATCGTACGCTTTGCAGATACCGTCGGCTTCCACGGCGATCAGAACCTGCGCGACTTTGCTTACCGCGATTATGTCATCGATGCTTTCAACCAAAACAAGCCATTCGATGAATTTACGCGGCAACAGATCGCGGGTGACCTGAAACCCAACCCCACTACTGAGGATCTCATTGCCACCGGTCTGCTTCGACTTAACATGGTGACCCGGGAAGGAGGCGCGCAGCCCGGAGAGTATCTGGCGAAATACAAAGCGGACCGGGTGCGGATGATTGGGACCGCGTGGCTCGGTTCAACGATGGCATGTTGTGAATGCCATGACCATAAATTCGATCCTTTCTCCGCCAAAGACTTCTATTCCATGGGGGCGTTCTTTGACGACATTCGGCAGTGGGGCGTCTACTCGAACTATGCCTATACTCCCAACAAGGATCTGCTGGGATTCAACAACGATTACCCGTTCCCCACCGAGATGCGTTTCCCTTCCGCATCGCTACGAGCGGAGATCCACGCGTTGACCCGTGAACGCGACGCCGGACTGCTCGCATCTGTGGGAGACGAGACACTCACATCAAAACCATTCTCATCTTGGCAAACCGACATCGAGCATTTACTCACGCAATATCCCGACGGCTGGGTACCAATGAAGGTGAATCAAGTCGAGACATCAGCACGAACTCAACATCAGACACTCGACGATGACAGCGTTCTATTGACCGGAAAACCGGTTGATGGCGAGACGGTTGAGATCACCGCCCGTCCGAAAACCCCCACGCGTGTCAAAGCGATTCGGCTCGAGGTATTGCCCGATCAGCACAACGGAGGAAATGTCGGGCGTAAAGACGATGGCCGATTTGAGCTGGAGTTTTCGGCGAGCGTCGTTCGTACAAAATCGGACCAACCCCAGATGCGTCCCAATCGTCCTCGCTACGTACGCATCGAACTGAGCGGAAAACAGATCCTCTCACTCGCCGAAGTTGAGGTGTTTTCAAAAAACCCGGATGCTGAAAACAAGCTAATAAATTTGGCCCGCCAAGGCACCGCGACGCAGTCTACCAACTACAAAACCGCGCACGCGTCGCTGGCCATTGATGGGAACACCGAAGGCGATTACTACAAAGCCAACTCGGTAACTCACACGGCGATCGATGGCCAGAATCCTTGGTGGGAGGTGGACCTTGGTAGCGAGCAAGCGGTGGATTCCATCGTGGTTTGGAACCGCACCGATACCAACTACGAGAGCCGATTGAAGGGCTTTCGCCTGATCCTGCTGGATAAAGATCGAAATGTACTGCAGCGGGAGACCCCTAAACTCCCCATGCCGTCCACGACGGTGGCTATTGCTGACGAGGTGCTGATCGAGCCCGAGTCCACCGTCAAGATTGCTTGGGGGGAAGCCGACCGAGAGGATCCGCTGCGCTACAGCAGCGGTGCTCCGCCCCGGACTCTGGGGCAAGTTTGGCGCAGTGGCCCAACACGATGGCAGTTGCCGGCCAACGAGAATCAGCTGGTTCATACCGCTGTCTACCATTTGGAGTCACCACTTGAGCTGGCACCTGATCAGCAGCTCATCGTCCGGCTGAAGAGTGGCAGCGTCGGACGAGTGCGTTTGGCAGTTACTCCTGTCGGAGGTGCCATCGCAGGCTGGCCGGCGGCGTCCGAGACGCTCGCGGCAGCGTTGAAGAAACCCAGCGAGAAACGCGAGCAAGCAGAGCATGCCGTGCTGGTAGGTGCATTCTATGTTTCCACAACTGATGTCAGCAAACAAAATCCACGCACCATCTACTTTCGGGACGCGATTCTGGATCGGCACTCCGCCATGGCAATCACCGTGGTGACTCAGTCGGTATCCGCCGACAACATCCCCGTCAGCCGCGTGCGTCCGCGTGGAGATTGGCAGGACGATTCCGGCGTGCTAGCGCCACCGGCAGTACCGCATTTCTTACCACAGCCCGATGTCGACAGTGACCCCCGATTGACTCGCACCGATCTCGCCAACTGGCTGACATCATCCGAGAATCCACTGGTCCCGCGGCACTTTGCAAACCGTATGTGGGAGCACTTCTTTGGTACAGGACTATCCGCGAAACTCGATGACCTTGGCAGCCAAGGTGAATGGCCCAGCCATCCACTCTTACTGGACCGATTGGCGAGCGAGTTTGTGGTGAGCAACTGGGATATCAAACATCTCATCCGCCGAATCGTGATGAGCCGAACCTATCGGCAAGCGGCTACGAATCGTCCCGAGCTCACCGAAGCCGACCCATACAATCGCCTACTTGCCCAAGCGGCACCACGACGTTTAGAAGCTGAGCTCGTGCGCGACAACGCGCTCGCAATCGCGGGACTGCTCAACGTAGACTACCTCGGCGGCCCGAGCATTTTCCCCTACCAGCCTGCGGGACACTATGGCAACCTACAATTTCCGAATCGCCGATACTCTCCATCGGAAGACTATCGACAATATCGCCGGGGCGTCTACATACACTGGCAACGTACCTTTCTGCACCCGATGCTGGTCAATTTTGATGCCCCGTCTCGAGACGAGTGCACCGCGGATCGGTCACCGTCAAATAGCCCCCAGCAAGCGTTGACGCTGCTGAACGACCCTACCTTCGTGGAGGCGTCCCACGCCATGGCTGACTCCCTCTTGAGCGAGCACAGCGATGCGTCGTTTGAATCGATACTCGACGCGGCCTTCATTCGTGCACTGGCTCGCGAAGCGATGAGCGAAGAAACACAGACGCTGCAGGCGTTCTACCAGCGACAGCTCGACCACTTCACCGCTCACCCAGAAGATGCAGCGAAGTTCAACGCAGTTGGTATTCGTGATGATGAATTTGCCAACGGCGCCAAACTCGCAGCGTGGTCACAGGTATGCAGGGTGATCCTGAATCTGCACGAGACTATCACGAGATACTAAGACTGGCCTACGAGATACTAAGACTGGCTTACGCGGCCCGCATGAATTTTCTCATCACGTTGACGCACACTGTATTGATGTTGCGAGCGGCAACAGCTTTCCAGGCTTGGCGGCGTGAGAATCCACGATGGGTTAACTTGCCCGCCTCGGTCTGAATGTATTTCAAATCGTTGCCGTCACGCAGAACGTAGTATGCTAATTGAGCGGCACCGGTGCGATCTTTTGGCTTCAGTTGATCGCGTTCGAGTAGCGCCCAGAATTCATCCACTGTCGGTGGCGTGTACGCCACCCCGAGTGCATCGTAGAACGAAGGCCCGAGCATGATCGAAGGCTTGCCCGCCCAGCACGCCTCTACGCCCACCGTCGAGTTGAACGCGACAACAATCTCGGATTGATCGATCATCTCATAAGTGTTGGCAACATCCGTCGGCCCATAGACGCGCACATTGGGAAGCTGTTCTAAGGGTGCAAATCCGCTGCGAATATCGCTCTTGA
Organism: Allorhodopirellula heiligendammensis; assembly: GCF_007860105.1. Taxonomy (NCBI): domain Bacteria; kingdom Pseudomonadati; phylum Planctomycetota; class Planctomycetia; order Pirellulales; family Pirellulaceae; genus Allorhodopirellula; species Allorhodopirellula heiligendammensis. The sequence goes on along the minus strand of NZ_SJPU01000002.1, from coordinate 1,909,084 downwards.
TACCAGCCTGATTGGGATGAAAACGAATCAGGAAGAGTGTTTCGGGAAAACGCTGACAGGTGTCTCGCATGATCTCATGGTCAGGAGGAAATGGAGACTTCCAGCTCTTTCCGAGGGATTCGAACTCATCTTGGCTGCTGAGGAAAACACTGACGATTCGCTGAAACCCGTCTCGCGACGGCATTTTGAATGCCTCACTCTGGGCGCGGGCAAAGCGATTGTGTCGCGGCTTCCGCCGGCCCTCATAAAACTTCGTCGCCAGCTCGATATCCACTGGCAAGGAGCGAATGCGCGCTTGCACACCGTGCCGATCATGGGGTGTATGCCCGACAAAGACGATGGGACGCTTATTGGCGTTAACCTCCATTGTCGAAAACGGAATCCCCAGTGATTTGGCGATCAACAGCCCTGCTTTACTGCAAGCGTGACGACCATTGAAAACTTCGAATCGGTCTGGCGATACCGCTGCCACGACGCGGAACAGATCCGCATGCAGTCGCAGTGCGGTGTAGTACGTTCGTCGCTTGATTCGTTGCAGTGACGCGATTTTTTTGATATCCCGCGGCAAGATTCGGTAGGTCGAAATCAAACCGCTAAGCACGCCCTCGACGAGCTCTTTGCGCAGTGAGATCGGGAACTCTTTCGCAGATAGCGGCGGCCCCATGGGGCTGTCTCGGTTTCCAGAGCTGCCAACACCAATCGTATGGAGTTGCAATTCGGACGCGTTCTTCTGCACCCATGATTGGCATAACCGGCATACCAGCGGATTTCCCGATTGATTGCAGATGCACGATCCGCTTCCTGCGGCGCAGTAGGTCACCGTGACGTCGTCGCCGCTGTCCTGTAATTCCTTGGCCCGCGCCAACGCCACCAGCATGTTCTTTCGCCACAAAGGATAGGCGATGTGAACGACGACCTTATTCATTTTCATCCGTTCGATTCATCGAAGTCAATCTACGGAGCCGCGACCACCGCGCAGCCAGCACCGTTTTCGAACGCCCCAGATATCTCAAGGGATAGACTAGGTCGTTGAGTAGGAGCCTGTAAATACAGTATTTCTCCGATTACTGGAAGACAGTTTTGTCGGGATACTCAGCGGGCTTCCGTTGAGCAATGCGACCAACCGTCTCAGTGGTCAAACTGTCTGAGTACACGCCGTAAAAGCCGCGACGCTGCAGGTCCAGAGCGGTCTCGTTGTCGTTGACTGTATGGACGTAGATGGGGACGCCAAGCTGGTTGAGACGCCGAGGCAATTCCGGGTCACTGCTCCTGGACCGCGGAACCGTGATCGCGAAGAGGTCGTGCTCGGCAGCAAAGTCAGCAATCCGGTTGGCTGATTCAGATACCAAACAGCGATAGAGAGTCAAAATGACGTTCTGATATCCCTGGGACTGCACCAACTCGAAGTCCTTGTACTGGTAGATCTGCAGGATGAACTGGGCCACCAACTCAGGGCGTTCCATGCGGATTCGAGCGGCAGCGGCCAGGCTGCGTTTCTTGCAGTCGGTAACTACAAATGCGTCGGGATGCGCAACCAACCAATCGTAGACCATTGATAACGATGTATGGTCGGTCGGTGATTCGCTGAGAAATTCTTCAAGTGTGGGGATTTCCGATCTTTCCTTCCAATCATGTTTGACCACAATTTGATCATCCGCAGTCCAACTAAAATCCAGCTCAAAGAGGCGCTGCCCGCGTGCATAATTGTAATCAAGTCGCGCCAGCGTACCGGCTTCGTCAATGCCGGGGACGTCTCCGCCGCGGTGCGAAATCACCGGCATCGCAATCGGTTTGGCCGGATTCAAGCCGTCATATAAATGCGAGTTCGCCTGCTGGGAATACGTATTCCATTTAGCCGGATTGGGCGATTTCGACGCCAGCTTGAGCTGGAGACCTAGTGCGATGGTCACGATTGCCAGAGTGTAGCTCATTGCGATCGCAATTCGCTCTCGAAAGCTGGCGCCAAAAAGCCATGTAATCATGTTGTACACAGCACCATCCTTCACAGCTTCGTTGTCGATTGACCATAAAATGGCTTGTTCGCGATTCTGCGTTTCAACTCTTTGGATGCGGCGATTTGAGTACGAGCCAGGAGGTTGCGGAAATAGCATGCCATGTCCAGCTGTGAAAGCTCCCCGGACAACGCCAGTCCTGATTCTCGTGAGTCTTGCCGAGTCGACAAGTCGCGTCCCTTCTGAAGAATCAGCCACGGAACACGATCTGGATGGCGTTCGTCTTCGCAATACCCATGCACATTAGATTCATGGTCACCGTATAGCACGACGGTAGTATCCATCGGCAGTTGTTCAATATAGTTCTCGAGGACGCGATCAACATATCGCATGCTATTCAAATACCGCTGTTGGACATTCGTCGGCTGCTCAAAGAGTTCGCGATCCGACTCGAGTAGCCGATCAAACGGGCCATGCGATGTAATCGTGATGACAAAGTGAAGTGTTGGCGCAGTCGAGGCTTCCATTAGATCAGCGGAGAACTCCAGCAAATCCCGATCCCAGTGACCTGATACTTTGAGTGGCTCCAGCTCCTCGGTGAAATAGATATCCGAGAAGCCCATCTGCTCATAAGCGTCGCGTCGGTGAAAAAACTCACCCGTATTACCGTGGAACGCGACGGCTTGGTAGCCTTGTTGCTGAGCCAGCCAAGGCAGCGCCTGCTCGTAGGGAAATCCTTGAATTTGGAACGGGTTAACTTTTCCATTCGGCGCTGCCGCAGTCAACATTGAGAAGTCCGCTTCGGACGAACCCGTAAAATGATAGGGCTTAACGCAGTAGAGCATCGCTTGCCCCTGAATACCACGTAGAAAAGGCATGACAGCCTCGCCGTCTACTTCACTCTCGATCACGTCAAAATCCAAGCTCTCAACTTGAATGATTGCAACATTATTTGTCAGCAGCAAGGTACGCTCCGTTTCTGAGAGAATATTGCTAGCCCCCCTCGCCTTGGTGAGTGCAACTTCCAGCAGAACGCCATTGTCAAGGCTGATTGCTTCGGCCGCCCAAGCCACGACGTAGCCGTAGACGTATTCCGGAGTTCCCAGACTGATTCGTCGAAGCGGTTTGTGAAAACCTGCTAATCCAATCGCAACCGCTAAATAGACACCGCCTGCAATCGCCACAACTCGGCGGCGCTCGTGACGCGACATCGTTCCGCTGGGTACCGCGTTCGCGATCGCAACTTTGACCGCAAGAGCGATAGCGCTTATTGCGACAATTCTCCAATCGACCAGCGACATACCGTGGTCACTAACCGCAAGACCTTCCCGCCATTGACTCGATAGTACTGGCCAGGATAGCGGTGAGCCAAAATAGTTCGCATACACGACCAGTAAATTGGTCATGACCAGCCCAACGACGAACGTCGCACGCAGGCTCCACCTGCCGAACAAACAAACTAATGCGGTGCAACCGGCAAGATTCAGCACGAAACGCCGACTAGCGTCCTTGATTGCATCGTGCATCGGAATCGACGCATCCGAAAGCGTGGTCCACTGTTGCAGAACCAACAGCTCGATCGCCCAGAACAATATCAGCCCAGCAAGAAGGCGGCGATAAGTTCGGGACGATGATAACATGTGAAAGCCGTCTAAAGATGCGTGCGACTGAGCATTTTTCTTAACCAACTATCATGGGAACGCACTAAGTTGCAATGGCTTTCCGATGTGCTGTGACGCACTAACAACTTGACATTCTCACGCGGCAGTGCAGCTGAATTAGCGACGGAGTGGCCCGTGGACGTGAAACTCACCTCTATTAGATTTCATCGGCTATTTTCGTTAAGATCTTGAGAATAGTCTTGGCGCATACCAACGAACGCTACTCCGCAACGCCCCTCGGATGCTGCGTAAGCAGTCTTTTCGCCACGTCGTATTCCTGTCCATTTGGAAAAACATGCGGATTTTGCACCACGGCGTCGATCCTATGAGCGGCCGCGTCTGAATGATTAAATAGGTTTCGCCACCACTTGATCGCTTTGGGTCGCGAACGTTGCAGCTCTCGTTTCAATTTTTCTTTCCATGGCCCCTGACTTCTCTTCCTACTTCCCATACCTGATAGGAAACGGGCGTGCTGCTCAATCAGTCGTTCGATGTGGTCGATAGGCTGGCCTGACGATTCCAACAGATGGTTTTGTAGTCCAATTTCGTAACGACGGGCAAGTGCATTAGTACTCTGCTTGTCAGCGACGCGTGGAACGACCCGACTCTCGTTGTTCCCATGGGTTTCCTGGAGATATTGTACTCCCGGGAGGACTTTGACTTTCCCGGAGATCACGCTTAAGGCGAGTAGAAATGCTTCGGTAAAGACGCGCCCCTGCTGGTAATCGGTGTACTCGACCACTTCGGCAAACGAATTGGTCAATTGCGGAGTGCGATAGACGCCGTAGAACGTTGAAAATGTGCGAGTCGCGATCTGGCGAAACCGCTCGGCGGCGTCGGAATCCTGGATATCGTAGGCATCGAGCAGATGACAGTCGAAGATTGAATCATGTGCTGTGCGTGAGTTGCTAGCGTGGATCACACGGCCCTGAGCCACGGAGTAATCGTCATTCTGGATGAGGAACTCGACGCATTGCTGCACCACGGCGGGAAACTGAAAATCATCATCGGCACAAAAGGAAACATAAGGCGTCTCCACTTCGCTGAGCCCTTGATAACATTTCAAGTCAAACGGCAGACCATGATGTCGATACAGCACGTTCAAGGTATTAGCTGCATCCTCGCAGATCCGTCGATTCTGAGCCGCATGCTCCGAATCGCTCGAATCAACGATCACGATCGGAAATGCCAGTTCGATCTGGCTAAAGAATCGAATCATCCGGCGCAAGAAAGGGGGACGATTATGCGTCGGCGTCAGCAGGGTCAAGGTGCCTGGCGTCATGCGGGCAGCTTCCAATGGGAGCAGGAACAGGAGCCCGACGCGACCGCAGAATTACCGCACCACACGATTCGTGTTCGCAGTGTACGTTGGTCCCATATTTTTCGTCGTAGCTCAGCGTTAGTCAAGGAGTCAATCGAGTTCCGTCACCGCGGCATGCATCGCTGGCCTTTGGGCCTGTCTCCCTCACGCTCTCGATGATGGATGCACCCGTTGTCAGCCCCGATTTGGTTTTCGCCCAACCCAGCCGGTCGGCGGCCGCTTCAATGGTCGCGAAAGAGTCTTCACACGTGCTGTGTCGCAAGCTTGTTCACTACACATTGCTTTCAGGGATTATCCTCACTCACAGTGCACCCACGTGAAGCTTCTCGACCTGCTTATAGCGGTTGTAGCCAGCAATTTGAGCTAGTGTCGTTTTTCTATTCAACCGCGAGCTTTTCCAGCTCGGCATCTTTTTCGGATATCGCCGCAACCGGCAGCGGCCATGCGATCCCAACGCTGGGGTCACTGTGATGAAAGCCTCTCGCCGAGTCACTGTGAAAGAACTCACTCATCTGATACAGCACTTCCGTATTCGGGCTCAGAGTCTGAAATCCATGGGCGAAACCCTTGGGAATGTAGATCGCTAACTGGTTCTCTTCGTTCAATTCAAAAGCGGCATAAGATCCGAATGTGGGCGACCCTGGGCGAATATCGACAATCGCATCAAAGATACTGCCGCGTACACAGCGCACCAATTTACTCTCTTCGTAGGGAGCCTGTTGATAATGCATGCCGCGGAGTGTTCCCGCGACTCGATTGAATGAGACGCTGCACTGGACGAAATGACTGTCTAAGCCAAACTCCTCAAACTCGTGCTGGCACCAAGTTCTCGCAAAAAAACCTCGCTCGTCTTCATGCCGCTCAAGCTCGATCAAGCACGCGCCTGGCAGTTCCGTCGCAATTTGTCGCATAAGCCTCACGCATCCTTTTTCGTGTGAAAGTCGATCATTTCTGACTGGTAACAACCGATCGCAGGATATCGTGAACGACGCTACCTGGCAACGGATTTCGCGACGTGGCCCATGCGATGGAGGTTGGTGACTACGAAGGAAAATGCAGTCTTGGCGCATGGAGTCTGCTGAACGTGAACAGGTTACGATCTTGAAAGAATCACACGACGAAAACCGAAGCACTGACGAAGGCGGTCGAGTAGTGCGGCTCGTCGTAAATCACCGAGATGCATCTCATATCAGAGGCGAATTCCGCAACACGCAGAGTCCATTGAATTTGGGCATGGATGCCGATGCCCACGCATCAGATCCACTCGCCGGCGCGACGAGAAAACTTCAGGTAACATTGCTTCACTGGTGCGGATTTGCTATCGATGCATGCTGAGCAACTGCTGCGACTTCGGGAGCTCCAATAACAGCATTCGCAAGTTGAGACGATCTGCATGAATCGCATTCATTACACCAAACCCTCGATCACTTCACTCGAAATTGAGTACGCTACCGACGCGACCACACACGGATGGGGAACGCGGTGCTACGAGTACATCGAGAAGTTTGAGCATCAGTTTTGCAAGCATCTCGATGTCAAACACGCAATCGCGACCTCGAGCTGTACCGGCGCGATTCACTTAGGACTGGCCGCTCTCGGCATTGGTCCAGGTGACGAAGTCATCTTGGCTGACAGCAACTGGATTGCAACGGTGGCACCCGTCACTCATCTCGGCGCAACACCTGTTTTTGTTGATATTCTTCCAACGACGTGGTGCATTGACCCATCCCGGGTCGAGGAGGCAATCACGCCAAAGACCAAGGCGATTATTGCTGTCCACCTTTACGGCAATCTATGTGAAATGGAAGCCCTACTGGATATTGGACATCGATACGATCTGCCGGTGATCGAGGACTCTGCTGAGGCGATCGGTTCGGTGTACCACGGACGTCGTGCAGGTTCCATGGGGAGATTCGGCACATTTTCCTTTCACGGGACAAAGACAATAACAACAGGCGAAGGTGGTATCTTCGTCACCAATGATGATGCTCTCTACGAGCGCGTTCTAACACTGAGCAACCACGGTCGTTCTAGATCACAGACAAAAATGTTTTGGCCAGACGTGGTTGGCTATAAATACAAAATGTCCAATGTCCAAGCTGCAATCGGATGTGCCCAGATCGAGCGAGTCGAAGATCTAATTCATCGTAAACGGGAGATTTTGGCATTCTATCGACAGCGTCTTGGTGGCCGAACTGGTGTGCATCTCAATTTTGAGCCAAACGACGTCGTGATCGGAGCGTGGATGCCGACGGTCGTGTTTGAAAAAGGATGTGGGATCGACAAAGACTGTCTCGAAGCGGCATTCTCCAATGCAGACATTGACGCCCGTCCGTTCTTTCATCCATTGTCGAGCTTGCCAATGTTCCAGTCTTGCCCAGAGAATGCACACGCATGGGATATTCCGAATCGGGCTATGAACTTACCGAGCTACCATGACATGACCGAAGAGGAACTGGACCGCGTGTGTCAAGTGCTGGAGCAAGTTCAGATCGAACCGAGTCACGCTTGAGGTCTCTCGATGCAACCGAGGAGCTCCCACTTCGTGGCGACTGAAGCTGCATGATGCTTGACAGTGGCTGATCGCCGAACCCACGGTGAGCGTCTACCCTATCTAAACGAGCGATCCCAACCCTCATTGCACACCCGGTAAGCTCACGTGTCTCAGGGCGGCCGAGACGCCTCGAACGCGTAACTCTCTTGTTGCCGGTGGTAAACCCGCAGGCATATCAAGTCTGCTGGCGACATTGTTCTCCGCCAGGATTACTGCCACGGCAAATCGCGACTGCTGAGGATGCAGACTCAGGCTTGTCTGGGCGTTCGCCTTCCCGAACGCTAGTGTAAATTGACAGGTCCGTGACAACAATTCGTTGCCTGAGCAAATTCCCAGCAATCGATCTTTACACTAGTCTTTAATGCATCGCAACCAACCACCGGGGGCGACGCTTAGCAGGAGTTTGTTGTTAATCTCGGAATCCAATTCAAACCGATCGGATTCAGCGAGGAACTCTTCAACGGCGGTCATGGGGTTATTTCCGACACCCCAAGGCCTGTCAGGAAACGCATCTTCATCCATATGTTCGACGACTGTATCAAAAACCAGCAGCCAGCTTCCCTTCGGTACCAGTGGTGCATAATAGCGTAGTTCACTTAGGACATGTTCGTGAGTGTGATTTGAATCAAGGATCACCATGACCGGAGCCTTGCCTTGGGCGAATTGCTTGACTTGTTCGACAACGGATGGATCAATAGACGACCCCTCGATCATTTCAATGCGATGAGCGAGAGGATGTGACTCGATCGCCTCGCGATTATGGGGGCGGATGTCGATGTCGATCCCCAACACCTTTCCCTCATTACCAATTAACTGCAGCAACGACGCCGACAGAACCAACGAACCACCGTGGGCGATTCCTGTTTCAACAATCAGCTCGGGCTTCGTGTCCCAGATAATCTCTTGAATCGCCACGATATCTTCAGGAAACTGAATGATCGGACGTCCGAGCCATTGAAAGTTATATGAGTATCGATGCTGGCAAGCCTTATCAAACACTTTGCGTTTTAGCGTTGTAAGCTCAGCATCGCTGGCCATTGCGTCGATATTGGCACGGTCTTTGGGATCGTAATTATTCATGCTTACAGTGATTTTGTTATGGAATAATATGTGAATTGACGATTACGGTGGATCCTAGGTTTTATCCCGTTTGGTCGCTACCGTGTTTATTACCTTGGCGGGATTACCGCAGACTACCACGCCGCTGGGTACATTCTTAGTCACAACCGAACCAGCGCCGACGATTGAATCCTGCCCGACATGAAGTCGCGGCAGAATGACAGCACCGGCACCTATAAAGGCACAGTCATCAATTTTTACGCAACCAGCGATTGTACCGTGAGGGCCGACATGCACGCCATTTCCAAGCTCGCATTCATGGTCGACACTTGCCCCCGTATTGATAATGCAAGCGTTTCCCATCTGAACGTCTGCACAAACTGCAGCCATCGCGAGAATCTGGCATCCAAATCCTAACCGGCTGTTGCTGGCAGAAAACGCTCGTGGATGAATTGCCGGTGGAAAGCAAACACCTCGCTGTTGCAGTAAATCCAAAATCTCCAATCGGGCTCGACCATGCGGACCCCCAATCGCGATAAACCCAGCCAGTTGCTTTCGGCTTGGGTTCTGTTCTGACCATCGCCCAAATCCTTCAATCCCGCGATGAACTGGGATATTTGGCACCGGCGATGGGCTGATGTCGTCGTTGTCAAAAAATGATTCTACGCGAAAGCCTATCTGTCCCAAGAATTCGTGCAGGACTTTTGCATGTCCGCGAGCGCCCCAAATAATTGCTGGACAAAGACTGTCACCAACGGCATTGGCAGCGTACTGGTCTGAATGCTGAATTGTCACGCGGCTTCCTGGATCGAGGCAGCATGAATCCGCGGCAGATTTTGTCCAATTGGTGGCACGACACAAACCGCGCGAGGCCACTCAGTGAACAGCTCGGTGTCAACACACCAGGACCTCTTAGCTAGACTAGGCTGGCAAAACTTAATCATATTACAAAGATCTCTTAGTCAACTTGGCGCGCCTGGATACCACGTGCGATCTGGTACGGAATAGAGATAGCATGTCAGTCACGAAATCCTTTAGTCAAATTTCCGCACAACGGTGTTACTGTAGGTCGCATGTCTACGACTGATTTCGAAATCAATCTACTAAAACGAAGCATCGGTCATCTTAGTATCGCTGGGTTGCCATTCGCCATCTAAGCAGGTACGCACAAGTAATTCGGTGAAACCACGTAGCAGCGTCTCTCCGAGACGCTGAGAGTTGCGAGTCTCGGAGAGACTCGCCTACGTGAGTTATACCGAAACATTTCCCCCGACCTGCTTAACCTCAATCAGCCTCTGTTGTCAGTCACACAATAACATAGACAAATGAAAAAGTGCTCAAAGTCATTTTCGGACGATCAAATCGCCGTCGTTTATTTTACGCGACTCTTCGCGCTGCCGACGGCATCGGCTCGCCCCCGTAGTAGCGGATGGTTGGATGACGCAATCGCATTTCACTGGCGATCTGATGGCACACTGATTGGAGTTGATCGAGAGAAGGTGAGCCGATTAGCAAGCGACACGTGGTCGCAGAGCCCCACAACTGATACTTCCAAACGTACCTCAGACAGCGACCGAACAGTCGCCGGCGAAGTCTCGAGATGAGATAGGGCAACGGCCTGAGCTCCATGGCGTTCTGCAGAATTGCCAATCCACAGAGCAGTCGGTCATGGTGAAGCTGTGCGGAGTTTCCTGAGAGATGTTCCACCGCGCAGCCGGTATTGGCAAAGTGCGTGTAGCAATCTAACCGGAGGTAATCCGTGAGGACCAACGACAGCATCTCAGGTATCGCATGATCTTGGACGGCAATGGGAGGAAAACGCCCGTGCAGGTCGAGCAGGGCCTGGCGTGGAAAGACTAGGGAACTGCCCCCTGTCTTGGCTTCCAAGGCGAGCTTCCAGGCCGGTTTGAATCGAACTGGCAAACCAAGCTCTTCGATAGCCGCCCCCGCCCCATCTTGCTGATCGCATTGATGGATGCCGCCGCGTAAAAAGCGATCCGAACGTAGCAGATTCGAATCCTGCAAAACCTCTAACAAATTGTTAGCGAGTATATCATCACCATCGAGCGTGACGATGTACGAGCCCCGGGCAGCTTCCACTCCTGAGAGCGTTGAGATAAGTGCTCCTGAGTTGCGTTGATTCTCGACTACGGAAATACCGGGCTTAAACTGAGATAAAATGCTCAGCGAGTGATCCGTTGACATGTCATCGACCACAACAACCTCGAATCGTTCGCGGGCGATCGTCTGCTCAACCGCCGAACGCAGGCAGGCCTCAATCAAGCCTGCCTTGTTGAAGTTGGTAATTACAATTGAGAATAACGGTTCTGACATGATTGAATGCGATTACGCGACAGCCTTCAGCGATGATGCGGGCGACTCTGCGGCCAGTTGCTCGGCACTCATGCCGTCGGGAAACCGTGCGGTGAGATCGATTGCTGATCGCCACGCTTCGGTTTGGAAATAACGGTGGTTTTCCCGTAGTCGCCGTTTCGTCCACACCTTGGTGGGATGATTGGAAATACCATCCCGAATCTTCGCAATGCTTTGCTGAAGCTTACGCCTGTATTTGGCGATTCCGGTCGGCCGATAGTCGCGTCGCATTGCCGCGCCAGTGCGCCAGTGGGCATAGCAGCTTCGGACGGTGTGGGCTGCATGCTCAATCGGCACGCCATCGATTGCAGCGAGTTCCCGTGCCAATGCGTTCTCAAATCGGTCATAGAGTTCATTTGCACGATCGCCATTGGCGATCAGAGGGAGCTGTGAACTTTCGTTCTGACCATGGAGTTCAAACAGATAGTGGGTTTCGGGCAGAACCGCGGTCTTACCGTAGATCGCTCCGAGATGGCATAACATCAGCTCCAAGAAGATACGCGCGTCTTCATACTCACTCGCACCTCCGGCCACCTGCCATGCGCGCCTCAATGGCTCTATACGATAGACAGAGTAGAAGTTCGAAAACCAATTACCTGCAAGCCGTTGAAAGCGGCGTGTCGCCGAACTCTCCTTGATTTGGTCACAACGTATTTGGGAGCAACGATTATTGCGGTGCGCTTCGACTTGAACCCAAATGCCTGAGGCACAGCTATAGTCCTGATTGAGCTGTAGGTAATCAACGCAGCTTCGTACCGATTCGGGCATCAAAAAATCATCATCTGCACAGAATACAGCGAATGGGGTCGATACACTCGCCACAGCATCGCCACACTTCTGGGCAAACCCGCAATCACGATGTTGATATTGAATGTTCAGTCGCGAACTATATGAGTGGATCAACGTCGTATTGATCGCTGCATCGGCTGGATCGCTGGAATCAACGATGAGCATATCGGCGTCGAACCTTCTTTCCTCAAGAAAGTGCAACAGCCGTCGCAAGAAGCGAGACCGATTGTGAGTCGGCACAATGAGCGTCAAGTCATCTGTCATAATCGTTACTCAGGCGAGGCCATCAGGCAACATGGACTTCTGGAATGGGGATGATGAATTTTCCGCCACGTTCACGATAGAGCTGCTGTTGCTTCATGATTTCTTCTGAAAAGTTCCATGTCAGCAATAGGCAGTAGTCAGGTTGGTCGACCACCAATCGCTCGGGAGCGTGGATTGCCAGATGCGTGCCTGGCGTGTAGCGGCCCTGCTTGACGGTGCTCCGATCGACCACGTAGTCGATCAAATCGCGACCGATGCCGAAGTAGTTCAGGAGTGTGCTGCCCTTTGCTGAAGCACCGTACACCACGATGCGTTTGCCCTCATTCTTGAGCGTTGACAGACACTCGACCAACGATTTCCGGAGGGTTTCAACACGTCGAGCGAATTGCACGTGGTGGGACTCATCAAATACCCAGCCGGCCTCTTCCGCCAGCAGGTCATTGACAGCAGTTTCGACCTTGGCTGTGCCAGCGTGTGCGGCGAAGATACGCAGCGAGCCGCCATGGATCGCGAGTTGCTCAACATTCACAATCTCCAAACCGTGTTTGGCGAAGAGTTGTGTGAGTGCGGTCAGCGAGAAATAGCAGAGATGCTCATGGTAGATGGTGTCGAATTCAGCGTGATCAATGAGAGCCCCCAGGTAGGGAGCTTCGACAATAACGCGTCCATGTTCTTTGAGCAGGGTTGCGAACCCAGCGACGACACCATTGAGATCCGCCACGTGCGCGAGCACATTATTGGCGTGAATCACATCTGCCTGTTTACCTTCACCGGCCAGGCGGGTGGCAATTTCGCTTCCAAAAAACTCCGATATCGTGTCGACGCCGCGATCCCGAATAGCGACCTCTGCAATGTTCTTGGCAGGTTCAATTCCGAGCACTGGAATGCCAGCTTGATGGTACCACTGCAAGAGGTATCCGTCGTTACTAGCCACCTCAATTGCCAGGCTGTTCTGGTCCAGCTCGCGTTCCTCGATCAACCGCATAGCGACGGTTTTAGCGTGAGCGACCATCGTGTCCGAGAACGACGAAAAATAGGCATAGTCACTGAATAGACTCTCCGGAGGCACCGTCTCGGTAATTTGAACCAACGAGCAATCCTCGCAGCGAACCAGATCAAGGGGCCACTTTTTCTCTGGTTTCGACAGGTCTGCCTCCGCGAGCAAGGCGTTGGCGAGTGGTGTACTTCCGAGTGAAAGAACGGGTTTCAGGCGACCTTGCCCACAACTGCGGCAGCAGGTTGCGGTGGTGCTTTCGGTGTCGCTGCTATTGGCGTCGCTGTGCTCTGGTTGAAAAAGTTGGAGTACCATTGGATCGTTCTCTGTAAACCTTGTTCAAAAGTAAATAGCGGTCGCCAGTTCAGCACGTCGCGTGCTTTGGCAGCGTCGAGATATTGATGCTTGATCTCATGGGAGGCCTGCCCCAACACAACGGGTTGCAAATCACTATCGAGTCCGTCGAGCACCTTCTGCACGACATCAAGTACGGATACTTGGATCTCAGTCGAGAGATTGAATGCTTCACCTGCGAGCTCGGGATGCATGGCCATCTGCTCGGCCAAATGCATGTATGCGGCCGCGCCATCCTCGACATAGAAATAGTCCCGTACGAACGAACCATCTGAACGAATGACTGGGGCTTCACCCCGCAGGGCACTCCGAATCGTGCCAGGGATGATTCGATTCCAATTCAAGTCACCACCGCCGTAGAAGTTGCCACATCGGGTGATGCAGACCGAACTGCCATAGGTATTCGCGTAAGTTTGAGCGATCAGATCGCCACAAGACTTGCTGACGTCGTAGGGATGCATCCCCGCCAATGGCGTTTCTTCGGTGTAAGGTAGAACCTTGGCGTCCCCGTAGGCTTTATCCGACGAGGCCATCACGATCTGCTTCACTAACGGCGATCGCCGACAGGCTTCGAGCAGTTTCCACGTGCCACCAATGTTAGCTTCGAAGGTGGAGACCGGGTTACGATTCGCGATACCAACGATCGTTTGTGCCGCCAAATGCATGACGGTTTCGATTTCGTGCTCACCCAAAACTCGCTCGAGGCACTGTTGATCGCAGATATCTCCGCGAACGACTGTCACTTGATCAAGCGATCCGTTTTGAACGATCTCCGCTTGTGGCGTCCAGTCGCGGATCAAGCAGACGACATCGGCCTGCGCCGCGAGCAGGCGTTTGATCAGCCATCCACCCACCAACCCCGTGCCCCCGGTGACGAGCACACGACGATCCTGCCAGAAATTGGAATCAAACGAATTAGTGTCTTCGAGTTTGCAGTCCATTGCGGAGAGTTCGTTAGTGGAGGAGTGTCGCGGACACTGGTTTCGAGAGCCCCAGTGGCAACGAGAGGAATGGTGGGAAGATGATGCGAAACAATCGAAAATATCGCCGATACCTGTTAGGCGGCCGATCGACGAACCGGCATCACTCGCAAACGCGAGTGATGTTCTTCGGCTGCATTGATCCAGGGAGCTTCACCGGAGTCCCATAGTCGTTGTAGATAATGCTTGTCGCGTAGGGTGTCCATGCATTGCCAAAAGCCGTCGTGTCGGAACGCAGCGAGTTGTCCGGCAGCGGCAACCTGTTCGAGACCATTCGCCTCGAGGCTGCATTGGTCGCTTTTCAAGTAGTCGAAAATTTCAGGCTCAAACACCAGAAATCCGCCATTGATCCAGCCCTCGCCGGCAACGGGTTTCTCGGTGAAATGCTCCACGATATCGCCATTCATGATCAGGCCGCCGAAGCGGGCAGGAGGCCGTACAGCGGTCACTGTCGCGAGTCGGCCTTGCTGGCGATGAAATGCTAGCAATTCATTGATATTCACATCACTCACCCCGTCGCCGTAGGTCAGCATGAAGGTCTCGCGGCGAAGCTTGTCCTGCAAACGCAGCAACCGCCCCCCCGTCATGGTATGCAACCCGGTATCCACCAAATTCACAGACCACGACTCCACATCAGCTTCTGATCGCTGCATCATGTCGCGACCGAAGTCAATCTTCAAATCACCACTGAGGTTGTACTGATCGAGAAAGTACTTCTTGATAAAGTCGCCCATGTAGCCACATGCGACGATAAAGTCATCATGCCCATAGCGGGCAAAGCTTTTCATGATATGCCAGAGGATCGGCCGACCGCCGATTTCAACCATGGGTTTAGGGCGCGCTGTCGTCTCTTCTTGGAGTCGAGTCCCAAGTCCGCCTGCAAGGAGTACAACTTGCATGGAATCCATCCCTGTCGAAAGTGGCAAAACCAACGGCTTCGGTGCAGTTGGTGGAGGGAAACTAGCGAAATCCACGATGGGGGGCAAGACGAATATTTGCACCCGCCGGAGCGGGCGTTTACAGAAGTGATTGGGCATGTCCCCTCCACTTATGAGCAAGAACAACGAATGACTCGCTACGCTGGGGTCCGCGATTCACGCACGGAAGTGCTCAACCAAATGTCAATCGTCGCAGGACGCAGTAACAAAAAAGCACCGCTGTTTAACCAGCGGTGCGTGCGATCGGTCGGTACGAGTTTGTGAATCGATTCCACCTCCGGCGGTGGATAATACCACCGACAGAGGCACGTTCAGAATCGGGCCGAAATGCCTGAGCACTCTCGGCCAAGCCTGATCGGGGAAAATCTGGATCAGTTACCCGTTTCAGCTTCTCGCCCCATGAGGAGCATCAACATTCCTGCTCCCTGCTGTTTGCCACCATAAGTGTAACCAGCTTCAAGAGCCCGAGTAATCCGCTCCTTGCTCTCGGTCAGGTGGGCGAGCGTGTAGGCGTCCATCTTGCCTTCACATTTCTTCATCGTCGATTCCATCGACGCCGCCAGAGCACGCAGTTCCATGCGGGCAAGATTCGTGATCGGGCTGTAGGCCGCTGTGCTGGGGGCGTCCTCCAGGATGAGGTCAACCAGCCGCTGCAGGTGCTCGCGTTGCAAGTTGCGCCGCAATGACGTGATCATTGGGTTACGGTCATTGCGACCTTCTGGGCAGGGTTGTTCGAGCTCCGTCCACACCGATGAAGTGATACTGCTGAGTAATTCCGGCAACGTCAACGCGTCGGTTTCCGATCGCAAACGCATCTCGTTATCATAGACTCGGCGTAGCGTCGTGGGATTCATCAATAGCGTCAGAGCCGATGCCTGCATGTCGAGCACGCGATCATGGATCGGCCAGGTGGCTTCCGCAGACATTCCGGAGCTGCGTCCTCCATCGATCCATTTATCCACGCCAAGACGTTCGAGGATCTCGGGAGTGAGACCGTACGCCTCGTCGCGGAAGGTCGTTTCGATCACGAACTTGAGCGCGTCACGCTGATCCTTGGCGGGAACCACTTCCACGGGAACTCGGTTGCCCGGGTCACCCTTTTTGTCACGATTGACGAACGCGCCACCGACCCAATTGGCCATCATGCTGACCGCACGCATCTGCAGTCCGAGCGTTAGTTCGTAGCCTCGACGAGCTTTGGCCCAACTATCGCCATCTTTGACGAACTTATCGAGCAATCGACCGCGATACAATTTGACGAGCTTCATCTGCTCATCGGCATGAGCCAGTGGATCTTTGGCAAAGTCATAACGGCGAGCGTAGGGGTCAGGGCCGCTGGTGTCCTCGTCCGTTGCGTACTGCAGTTCGGGCTCGGAGCAGCGTTTGAGAATCTTCTCTAGGTCCGACTCCTTCATCGTGTAGCCATACTCGATCGCCCAATAGTCGTAAGGACCAATGTCGATCATGGTGTAGTCGCCTTGGACATCTCCCACATCGTATCGGTAGTTGATAGGGTTGTAATCCATTACCGAAGAGGCAAACGGCAAATTGCCTTTGACCTCTTGGCTATTGATTTCCTCCAACGTTCGCAAGGCAGAGGCTTTGAAGTTGTGCCGCAGGCCGAGCGTATGGCCCACTTCGTGAGCAACAAGATCGGCCAGCAACGGACCGACGAACCATTCTGGCATACCGTCGAGCATTTCATCTTCGTCTTTCTTGACGGTCTCTTCGACAGATTTCTTATCGAGTGATTTCTCGCCGTCCTTATCCTCATCGGACTCAGTGTCATCTTTGTCATCGGACTTGGCGGAGTCGGTAGCATCGTCGCCATCGTCAGCCTTTGCGTTCTTGGCGGCTTCTTCCTCTTCCTGCTTCTTCTGCTCCTCTTCCTTCTTCTTTTCTTGTTCCGCTTCGGTATCGGCATGCAGTGACAACGCCCAGTCCATGCGGGCGAGCGCGAGATCCATGCTACGACCGGTTGCGGCCATGCACATCCCATTTTTCTGGCTGACGTGACCGATCAGGCCATCGTACTCCTGATCGCCAAGCATCGCTGGATCGGCCTGTGCCATTTTGTAACCTGCCATCGGACCAGCGGCTTGACGGGCATACTTCGCCCGCAGCGAGTGCACGTCTTCAGGAGCCCCCATGCGGACCCGTGGATCCCAGCTGGGCCGCGTTCCGAGCCACGCCAGCGTTTCAGCGCTGACGCCCTCCATCGCCAAGTTGGGCATCAGATCGGCATAATTGAAATTAAAGTGCCGAATCCAACCATCGGTAAGAATGATGTCCGCATCAAGAATCTGCCCAGTCTCGGGATGCACCCGACTAGGGCCGATGGCGGTGCCAACGTCGTTGTTGAGCCAACGAACGAAGTTGTAGCGGACGTCTTCGGGGTCCTTTTCCATGTGAATCTTGCTGACCGCATCCTGGTACTCCACCACGATCGCGTCCACGATTCCCACCTTCTCGAACGCTTTATTCCAATAGTCAATCCCCGCCTTGATCCAGCGACGATATCGGACCGGTGTGGTGTATTCGACGTAGAACCGAATCGGTTCCTTGGGGGGGCTGAGCTTGAGTTTCGGATCGCGTTTTTCCAGGTTCCAACGGTTGATATATCGCACCCGAGTCTCTTCATCCTCATAGACGCTCAGGTCCGAAAACGAGGTCGTGAAGAAGCCAACTCGCTCGTCAGCCTTACGCGACTTGAATCCTGACGAGCTGTTGGGCACTTCGCTGAACGAGTAATGCAGCGTCTGCAACAAACCACCATTGCCGACGACCTCGAAAGCGAGTTCGACGTTTTCAGGAAAAACCTTGCAGGATTCGATCGAGTAAAGTCGCGAGTTCGAAACCCGGACCGCTCCGCCAAAAAATTTGGTAGCATTGCCGATCAACAAACTGTCCATGTCAATCACGGGCCCCCCGCTAGGCCCAGTGGCGAGAATCGGCACGTCTAACAGGACGGTGTCCGTGAACAGCCGCTTCACCGACGCCTTGGATTCTGCATCGCCGGTAGCACGAATATTGAGATTGGGCACAATCAGCGCGATGCGGTCGTCGTACTGTCGCCACTGCACCACCCAGTCGCCCGACTGTAGCCCGGCGTAGCGGTCGCCACTGCTAAGCGTGAGGGCGACGAAATAGCTCTTCCCCTTGAAATTTTTGGGTAATTCCCCAATGACGGCAGAGTCTTTATCGCGTTTCCAAATCGTGAACAGCCCCTTATCGGACTGTTGATCGGACACTTCGACCTTCTCGAACCCCTCAGAAACCTTCGAAAATGCGGGCAAATCAGCGGCAGCTACCGTCGAAGAGAAAACGAGCGGCACCCCCATGACAGGCACTGCCGTCATCAGGGCCAAGGTGGGAGCGGTGAACAGACGAGTAAATCGCCGGCGAATTCGGGTCATACCAATATTTCCAATCGGTCCGAGGTGGGAGCCAGAAACGGCAGAGGAAGGAGCGACAATACGCTAGTCTACGTCACGACCTGGTAATTTGGGTCGCAATGTGGTGCCGATTTGACTTGTTTTAGCCGATATTACCGCTCCAATGCAAACAGATTAACAGCTCTCGAGCGACTGTAAATTCGTTCACACTCCCGGAATCGCGTCGATTCCAGAGCGCCGCTATAACGCACGAACGATGTTCGCCGACACGACCGGTGCAGCTGGCACGACCGTTTCAGCGAACGCTGAGGCCGTCGGCGTCCCTACGCTACACGCGGGACGGCGGCTGAAGCACGGGGGGTGCGAAGCCCAGCCCACTTCCCTACCGCCAATCGATCCCCCAGCCATCACTTCGGGGGCGTCAGTTCGCGCAGGCAGTTGCCTGGCGAGCAGATTTCAGCGGCGGGTTCTCAAGATATCGATTAATCTCAACCGATGACAAACCAGCAGTTGTTATCGCCCTAGCCACGGCATCGAATCCGCGACGATGCGGTCGCGGACCGGCTCAGGTAGAGACTTTTGATAGCTTAATGGACGGGCGCTGTCGTCATCGGGCCCGATATCTGCTAGCGGGAACGGGTCGTGGACGATTGCGTCGGCTCGCTGCTGGTTAAGGGATCCCGCTGGCGGCAGACAGGATCCACTACGGCATCCGGTGAGGACCAGCGAGAA
The DNA here is from genome assembly GCF_007860105.1 of Allorhodopirellula heiligendammensis. Classification (NCBI taxonomy): domain Bacteria; kingdom Pseudomonadati; phylum Planctomycetota; class Planctomycetia; order Pirellulales; family Pirellulaceae; genus Allorhodopirellula; species Allorhodopirellula heiligendammensis. The sequence goes on along the minus strand of NZ_SJPU01000002.1, from coordinate 1,889,718 downwards.
CAGGAGGCACGAAACGATCCCCAGGGAAAACGTGGTGCGCATGGGATCTTCTATCCGTGAAGTTGGGGAGGTGGGAGACAGTTCATCATTTCGGAAATACCGCGGGCGCACCGTCACAGCAAATGCTGTGTCTGTCGTGTTGAACTCAAAAGTGGTTCGGATCAGCGCGGCATTTCGGGTTGAATCGCACGCTTTACTTAGAACGATAGATATCTCAGCCAGTTGCGACATCGCTGGCCGGGCACGTAGGCGACCGGTTGCCCCCACAGACCTTGCCCAACCTGTACGGGTAGTGTTTCTTGGCCGAACGTGACCAGACTACCCACGGGCGCGGCAGCTGGAGGGCTGACGACGGTTGCCGACGGTGGCACAGTCATCGGTGGTGGTATGGTAACCGTTGAAGACACCGTCGAAGGCGGGGACACCGTCACAGGCGGGGAAACCGTCATGGGCGGCATCGCAGCGGGAGCAGCGATTTGGGCAGGCGGCGGAGTGTAGGGGCTGGCGTAGTTGGTCGGTGCCACACTGCCACACGTCCCACCGTACGGACTCATGGCCGTGTAGGAACTTGGGGGTGTGATCAAGCGACAGTCCGCCATCGTGGCATAGCCGCCGTTGGACAGTTGCGGGGGCGGCACGGGCGCGTAGTCCGCGATCGGTGGAGCCGCATAGGACGGCTCGCCGGATGTAAAATCACGTGTTGGATTGGGCAGCGACCGGGGTGGCAGACTCGAAGCGGGAGGCGGAGTGCTCTCGCTGAAACTGAGGCTTGGGGGTGACAGTGGCGAGGAATCGCTCGGCGGCGGTGACAGCGTCTGCGGTGATGCCGGGACCGTACCAGGAGGCAGAGCGATTCCCTGCGAAGAAAGTTGAGGCGGGGTGTCCAATGGCGGCGGCGCAAATTGCGTCGGCACTTGATTCAACTGCGGTGAAGCGGCAGCGCCCTGGGGAGGCGCACTGAACCCGCCGGACTGCATCGATACCTGACGGACAGGCGCAGGCGTCGCTGGCCGCCGCTGAAAATCAACGTCATCCGCTCCTGCGCGGTATCCAGTGGCAGTGTACCGCCCCCGCTCGGAGTATCGATCGACCGCGCTGGGGCTGCCAATTTCTTGAAATGGCAGGCCTGTCGTTTGAGCCAATACCGATTGCGATTCCAATGGACTCGATGTGACGCCATTGACAACGTAGAAAAACGTCGTGAACAACAGGACTTGAAACAGTCCGATTGAATTTGATTTGGTTTTTGCTCTGGGGTTCTTTTTCCGTCGCATGGTTTGCTCCTGCTTAGCAGTTCCATCCTCTGCCGCTCACCACATTGATGAGTTCCGTGTGCTGCAACCTTTTCGCGACACGGCATAAAGTCAAGGCAGATTTTCGCTCGCCAGTCCTGTCGGTGGGACTCGGCGAACATGAAACTTTCTCGTGAAACCGCGGGTACAACGAGGATCGCAACCCGGCGGCTCTTCCGTCTTTAGCGTTATCAAGAAACGCCGGTGGGGTGCAAGTCGAGAAAGCAGGCCTCCTCGGCAACGCACTCTCACAGAGACATTAACGACAGGGCTGGAACGGATACTGGCGAGGTCCGTCAACTCAGCGACGGATCCATACGGCGGCAGCTTGGCCTTGAGGCGTGACGTTCACGCTAATGAAACTATCGCCGGCAGCAACGCTGGCGTCGGTGACGGCGCGGATTGGACAATCGGCGGCAAGTGAATCGAGGTTACGAATCGCGAACAAATTGCTGCCCAGGCACATCAAGCTACCGATAATTTCCACCATGCCACCCCCTGCGCCGAGATTGCCAAAGTGGCCCTTGGCCGTCGTGACAGGCGGCTGAGACTCGACGTCGCCGAATACGTCCACAATCGCCGCGGCCTCGTCCCGATCGAAATCGATATCGGCCAATCCATGTGCATGCACGTGGCCGACTGGGGTGTCACCGTGACCAGCCGCCTGGGCGGACCGGATAGCGGCACGCAGGGCATTGGCAATGGCGATCTGGATGGGGCGTGGGCCAGCGAACTCACCCGCCGCACTGGTACCGTAACCAATCACTTCGCCGAAGATGGCTGCTCCGCGGGCCTCAGCATGCTCGCGTGATTCGAACAGCATCGACGCCGCTCCTTCACCGAGCACACTGCCATCGCGTGCTGCATCAAACGGGCGTGACATCTCCGTCGGGTCATCGCGGTCAGCCGCCAATGTTTCCTGGGTCGACGCATGCATCGTTCGCAGCGGATGGACACGTGAACCGGTCGCGCCGACGACCAGAGCATCGGCATGACCACGGAGGATCGTGGAAGTCGCCTCAGCGATTGCCGCACAACTCGATGCCTCCCGCAACGTCAATGAGTTATTGGGACCACGCAGATCGTTGTAAATCGCGATGTGGGAGGCGGGCATATTGGGCAGGTACTTCAGCAGCCACAGCGGATTGACCTCGGGCAGGCCCTGTTGGCCCCACTTGGAGAACTGAAATTTCCCGTCTTCGATACAGGCGGCAATGCCCTCGGCGTATTCCTCGGGCAGCGACATGATGTAATCGCTGCCAAAGAGCACGCCGGTACGATCACGGTCAAATTGGTCGGGACTGAAACCGGCATGATGCAGTGCCAGTTGCGCCGAGGCAACGCCCATTTCGATCTCCCGGCACATGACTTTGCTGCCTTTCTTGATCGTTCGTTGCATCGATTTTTCGAGCGGCCCATAATCCTGGATATCGCCGGTGAACTGACGAGCCTCCGCTCCATGGCTGACACAATACGCGCCGGTGGGGATCTGCGTGAACTCAGCGATCCCTGAACGACCGCTGCGAAGCCCGTCGAGCAGCGCATCGGGAGTGTTGCCGAGTGGACTGATGACCCCCAATCCAGTAATGACGACGCTGGTAGCCGGTTTTCTCGCTGGGGTGGCGGCGGCAGCAGGGGCGACGGCAGGGGCGTTTGGGGAGGTGGTTGCGGGCATGGACGATCGACGCGGACGAAAGAGGCTGAAGTCACAACGCTGGGAAGATAGCAAATCCCGCCGTCCGAAGGAACGTCGCTAATCGTCTCAAGACAACTGAAATCGCTTCCAGGCGGCAATAAGTTCGTCCCCAGCGGTCTCTATTTCCTGGATGGTGGTGAATCGTCCCATGCCAAACCGTACGCTGCGGCGGGCCTGAGATTCGCTGAGCCCCATCGCTCGCAGCACATGGCTGGCCGATGGGTTCACGCTGCTACAAGCCGATCCGCTGCTAAAAGCGACGCCGGGCGTGGCAGCCATCCACGTTTCCCCTTCAATTTCACGCAGATGCAAATTCAGATTTCCAGGCACGCGCCAAACCCCCTCCGAAAGCGGCGGACCGTTTAACCTCAACCCCTCGATCGAGCCATTCAGGATCTGCCAGAAGTGGTCCCGCAGACCAGCGATGCGAGTCGATTCTTCACTCTGAGGCTCTGCAGCAGCAGCCGCCAGCCGGATCGCGGTTTCCATGGCGATTATCGCAGCGGGGTTCATCGTCCCGCTGCGAAGTCCTTGTTGTTGCCCACCACCCACGATCTGCGGTCGCACTCGAACGCGCCGTTCGCCGCCCCCGGCGACGAGAAAGCCGATTCCCTTGGGACCGTAAAACTTATGCGCCGAGGCGCTGACTAAATCGATGCCAAGCTCCGAGACATTTATCGGAATCCTCCCGATGGCCTGGGTGATGTCACAATGCACCAAGGCGTCATGGGCATGCGCGATCCGGGCTACCTCTGCGATGGGTTGGATGACTCCCGTTTCGTTATTGACTAGCATCACGTTGACCAACGCGGTGTCCGGCGTGATCGCGTTGGCGAGCACATCCAAATCAATGGTTCCCGCCAGCGGATTGTCACCGTCGCCCTGTGGATGTACGCCGACGTGAGTCACGTCCACTCCAGATCGCTGTAAATCGGCGGCGACATCGAGGACGGCAGGATGCTCTGTACTGCAGACAACCATGTGGTTGCGACGGTTGCGTGGATGAGTCAACACGCCTCGCATCGCCAGATTGATACTCTCGGTCGCGCCGGATGTGACCAACAAGGAACTCGCGGGCGCATGGATCGTGGCGGCGATTGAATCAATCGCCTGCGCCATCGCTTCACCGGCCTGGCGGCCTGCGGCGTGCGAATCACTATGTGGATTCGCAAAACGCTCGGTCAGCCACGGCAGCATGGCCTCGACTACCCGGGGATCGCAGGGTGTCGTGGCGTGGTAATCCAAATAAATCATGTCGTGGGGCCGCAGAGTGCGGGGCAAATTGTGAAGTCGAGTCTCTCCGAAACTCGGAACAATGACTTTGTGGCCCACTCATTCTACCGCACAGCGAAACCATAAACCCTTGATATCGAAGGCGGCTACCATCGCCAGAAAGTGGCGATCCCAAGCTTGCGAACACATCGAAGAGGTGCTGCTTTGCTGCGGCGATGATAGCAACCAGAGCGATGCATACGCCGACTTATCGCAGCGTATGGGCGGACTCGCCAGGGGTGGCCATTTGGGGAGGCTCTTGCGGTTGGTAAGAGTTATGGAAAACCTTCCAATCTCCAGGTGGCTTCTCATCAATAAACTTCTTCATGAAACGATCGAACAAACCTTGCGAGATCGAGTTTCGCTGCACATTGATGAATTCGTAGTGATCCCACCGGGGTGCCGTTTTGATGTTGAAGTTGGGTGCGTACATCAACAATGCTTCGGGCATGTAGGTCTTCTCATTCAAGGCGATTTGCACGAGCTTGTATTGCGACCGGTCTTCCTGGCGTTTGGGATAGGCCTCGATCAGAATCATGCCCTCCTTGGGGGCTTGGACCTGCCGGACCCAATACCGCTCGACAATTTGCTTGGCGTCGAGATTGAAGACGAATGGCAATGGGCTCTCAAAGATTTTCTGGCCTTGCATTTCAGGCGGCAACTGCTGCACGCGGCACTCTTTCTTGCTGTGGTCGAACTCAAGCAATTCTTGACCATTGCAAACCCAGTGCTCACCAAATTGACCTGGTTTCTCACTGTACTGCGGTTTTTCATCTTTCATGCCATCGAAAGACAACTTTTGATCCACTTTGAACAGGCCGCGGTCGGGTGCCGCGTACTTGATCTCACCTTGGCATTTCGTGGCGTGCACCCCTGCCGGTGCCGCGAAGAGGTCGTAGTGCCAACGCTGGAACCGGCATTCGAGCGTTTTCGTGCCCTTGCTCTGTGTTTCCCAAGCGCGTAGCAACGCATTGAGTTGAGCTTGCGCCTTCGCGTCGAGGGGCTCAAAGGGGGCCGCATACGCTTCTGGGATCGCCTGGGCAGTGCCAGCAGCCGCCTGCGTGGGATTACTCGCTTGAGGTTGCCGGCCTTGAATCTGGGCTGAGACAGGGTTAACCGTGAAGGCCGAAAACAGGAATCCGGCCACAATGACGCAATTCATCCGCGAACGCGATTGACGTCCTCGCTCAGCAACTACGCGTGAAGGGGAGGCCATCGGGAACCACGCAAGGCCAGTGGGGGGGCAACAGAGATTCATTCGCATCATCCTTGACGCATCGAGTCGGGGTGGGCAGGACGGAAACGTCCATTTTTACTGAGCCTAACGAATGCTGGCCAGCCAATGAAAGAGCGAAAAACAACCAACCCCCATTTTCACCTGCCGAATCGTGTCAGTGACTCGATGCGGGGATCTCAACAACACCGCCGCCGGGGCAACCGCACGGGAGGCAACCGCAGGGGACACGACACACCGTTCCGCACGGTGTCGCCCTGTACCACCGGGCACTCCACCACCGGGCACTCCACCACCGGACACTCGACCACTGGGCACTCCACCACTGGGCACTCGGCTCGTCGCTGCCGCAGTTGGGCCGGGCGAAATTCGAGATTATAGGCAGAGACCGTATTTTAATACTTCACGACCACATTACCTGGTCGAGATTCGCTCTTGGCGGGAATGTTCCATTTTTGCTAAAGGCTTAGGCACGGTCAATCTGCGTTGGATACACCATGCCATGATTGCCCATTTTACAACACCGAACATACGTCCACAATTCTCGGCCACGGATTGGCAATACGGGGCGGTATCGGCCGCGCGGACACGCAAAGGAATGCGAACCATGATGGAATTCGGAAAACTACTTTCGTGGCGTCTCACCGGCGGCGTCGCTACCGTGGCAATGGGAGCATTGGCTGCGGCTCAAGTTCAGCGTCAGGAATTGCCGCAAGAGACAGACGTGCCCCAGCTCCATCAGCCCGCGCCCGTCGATGCGTCTCTGCAACCCATCGCTGCCGACGACGGAGCATCTTCGCCCATCAAGCAAGCGGCGTTTATGGCCGCCATGCCATCAACGGTTCCCGCCAGCGAGGCGGGCTCGGAGTCCGAGCCACCTTTCGATGACGCTCCCCCGACAACGTTGATCGCCCAAGTCGCCCACGAGGAACCCGTCGGCGTTGAGTCTGCCGACGACGGCCCCATGTCACTGCCGGCAGCGGCGTTCAATCCGGCGGGCATGATGGGCCTGCCCAGCGAAATGGACGAGCCCGACGGCGACGCTGCCGCCGATCCGGGCCAAGGAGCCAACGAGGGTCCTGCCATGGCGATGTCGTTCATGGGACTTCCGCAAGAACACGCGTCTCAACGGCAAGAACCACAGCAGTCGGCTCCTCCCCAGTTCGATCAAGCGGGCCTCGACCCGGAGATGCCCGAAACGGGCACGATGCCGGAGATTCAGTTTGACCAAGGCCCCATGATGATGGGCGCTACGCCACCTCTGGACGACGCACCGGGCCTGCCGCCTCAGGCCTACGGGGGCATGACCGACAGCGGGCCGATGCCCGAGTCCGCCTCGATGCCCGAGTCCGCCTCGATGCCCGAATCTGCACCAATGCACGAGCCCTCGCCCATGCACGAGCCCTCGCCCATGCACGAGCTCGCGCCCCTGTCCGAGCCTGTGCCCATGCACGAGTCTGCGCCCATGCAATCGACGGCAGCCATGAACGACTCTGCTGCACTGGACAATCCATCATCGATGGGTAGGGGCGCACCGATGTACGACGCGGCGCCGGTGCAGCAGGCACCTGCGATGCAGGGATTCGTTGGTGAGCAGCCCAGTGGCCCCGGTGAATCGTTTGGTGGCAATTCGCTGCGACACCCCATGGGGATGGAAAATCAATTGCGTTCTGCAGCCGACGACGCCGCGATGGCTCCCAACAATCCGTATCAGTCCCCGCTACCGGAGCTCCCCCAGCCCACGCTTTATCAGAACAGTGCCGGCGCCGGCATGCCAGAACAACACAACGCCGTTGCGGAAAATGCAGCACCGAGCGGTTTCGGCCAGGGTGGTTTTGCACCTCAAGAAGCTGCCGGTGGCCGAAACATGTATGATAACGAGCGTTCCCCTGGTCAGACCCCCGCCCAGTACGCTGGTCACCAACGCGACGCCAATCCTGCGCTCGGAATGCCAGGGCAGGGCGGAGCCGGAAATCGCTCCGGTCAAGATGCCTATCTCGCCGCTCAGAGCGACCCGATCTCCATCAACCTGCCTGGCGACCGCAGGCTCGAGGGCGCTCAAACGCCGAGCGTGGTCATCCATAAACGCGCTCCGGCGGAAGTGAAAGTTGGCCAACCTGCGACTTTCGTCATTCAAGTTCGCAATGCCGGTACGGCAGAGGCGCTCGGCGTGCTCGTCCACGACCGCGTGCCTGCGGGCATGCAGCTTGTCGACGCCACACCAGCACCCACCATGCAGGGTGATCTCCTCGTGTGGCAACTCGGCGCCATGCCTGCAGGCGACGAGCGTTCGATCACGCTGCAATTGGTTCCCCAAGAAGAGGGAGAGCTCGGCAGTGTGGCCCGTGTCACCTTCGAAGCCGCTGCTTCAGTCCGCACCCGCAGTACTCGCCCCGAACTTAAGATCACCCAACGAGCCCCGCAGAAGGTACTGATTGGCCAACAGCTCGAAGTCGAATTGGAAGTCGCCAACGTGGGCACCGGTGCCGCAACCGGAGTGATTCTCCAGGCCGACGTGCCTCCCGGATTGGATCACCCCAACGGCCGACAACTGGACAATGCGTTAGGCGTTTTACGTCCCGGGGAGGTTCGCCGCGAAGTATTGCGAATGCGTGCCGTCGAGCCCGGCATGATCGAGAACGTCGTCCACCTGACCGCCGATGACGCGCAACCAGCCAACCACTCGGTGAGCGTGGAAGTCGTCGCGCCGAGTCTGAAGGTCGCCATCTCAGGCCCGAACCGCCGATTCCTCGAACGCCAAGCCAATTACACAGTCAAGATCGACAATCCGGGCACCGCTGCAGCACGCAACGTGGAAGTGATTGCTCGACTCGATCGCGGTTTCACCTTTGTCAGCACCGAGAACAACGGCCAGTACGATCCCAATCGGCACGCCGTCCGCTGGTCAATCGTTGAATTGCCGGCAGGCGAATCGGCATCCGTACCCGTGACCATTCTACCCGTCGAAGCGGGAGATCAAGTTATCCGCATGGAAGCCACTGCGGATCTGGATACCCGTAGCGAAAGTGAACACACGGTGACGGTCGAGTCCCAAGCCGAGTTAACCTTCAGCATCGCCGACACCGCCGACCCGATCGAACTGGGAAGCGAGACGACCTACGAAATCAAGGTCCGAAACGCGGGCTCACGTAATGACACGAACGTGCAGGTTCGATTGTTGTTGCCGGCCGGCATCGAAATGCTCGAGAGCGACTCCGATGCAGGCACGGACGGACGTGGCGGAGTGGTATTCGCCCCACACGCAAATCTGCCCGCTGGCGGTGATTTGACGTATCGCATCCGCGTTCGCGGTGTACAGCCCGATACCCACGTGATCAAAGCTGTCGTCACCAGCGATCAGTCCCGCGTGCCGGTAACCAAGGAAGAAAGTACGATGGTGTATGCCGATCGGTAAGGAGCCGTGGTCGAGACGGCCCCGCCTCAGCGCGGCCCACCGCCGGAAGGTGGCGGGCTGCCGATGCGGATGAACGCCGCTACTCAAAGTTGCCAATCTGATCCTGATCCTGGCCTGCGGCGGATCCTAATGCTCCCCACAATCCGTGGGGACTCGCTCGATCCGTGTGATCCCCGGTTGGTTCGACCGATTGATACCAAGCACTTCGAACGGCTGACGTCGCGTCGCCCGCTTCGATGCTGTTGGCGATGAACTTGACGGCTCCATCGGCCATCAGCGAGTGGATTCCGCCCTGGTGGTAGCTCCCACCGGAGTAGATTCCGTCAACGGCGTCCTCGCCGCCAACCGCGAAACTGATACTATTGGGTGGCAAAATCGTGTTGGCCAAAGCGACCCCAGCGGCACCGTCCGCCCAACGGCCACCCCTTCCAGCCGCGCTCAACGCTGTGCTGTCTTGGTAAAATGCGGGACGTTGTGGATCCAGCAATTCTTGTCCGGTCGCCGGTGCAGCAAGAAAACTTGCCGGTTGCCCAACGGCGTATTGGCCGCTCACCAGCCGATCCATGTTATTCGCGATCTCCATCATGGCGACTGTGTTGGTCAGTCCATCGACCACATCTCGAAAACGCGTCACCCGCTGACTTGCTGCCGCAAAAACACCACGAGGCGGCAGTGAGTCACCACTCGCGGACGTTTTCTCGTGATACAAGTCGCGTGCAGCGTCGCCGATGCAAAACGTATAGTTGGTCAGACCGAACGGTAACTTCTCCGCTGGGTCACTCGGGCAGCGCAGCGAACGCACTTGCGTTGCCCAGGGATCATAACGCGGCACCGTGGGAGCAGGCCCGAACGCCGGATAGGATACGTCTGCATTCTGCTGCGGCGCCGCAATTTGTTCCCACAGAGCCTGCTCCTCAAAGAACGGTAACATCGCCACCAATCCGCTCAGGCGTCCCGCATTGTCGAGCCCATGCTGGGCTTGTGAATCGGCGTGCCTGAAACGTCCTGTTCCGCCCATGGCGGGCGGTAATTGATTGTATGCGGCATGATAATTGTGCATCGACAAGCCAAGCTGCTTGAAATTATTGGAGCAGGACATGCGGCGGGCGGGCTCGCGCGACATCCTGAGCGAGGGCATCAGCAGTCCAATTAGGATTGCGATCGCAGCAACCACGACCAACAACTCGATCAACGTGAAACCGTATCGCAATCGACGCCTATCAGTCCACTTGCAGCGACTCATCACGACTCCTCGATTCAGCGAAAGGATTTAGGAACCTTCGCCAGCGATGCGGAGTCTCGCTGACAAAAACACAAAACACTTGATAAGCGGCCAGTGGCAATAACCAACTCACCCACGCATTGACCCGATAAAACTCCGGTGAATCTACCTGCAACATGAACGCAGCTCCGGCGAGGAATCGCAACAGCAGGGGGGAGGCGAGCAAAATAGCGGAGCGAATCGCCCACCGACGGTGCAATTTCAATTGGCATCGAATCGCCGTCACCGCCGTTGCGGTGACGCTCAAACCAGTCGCGAGAGATAGGCACATAAAACCAACGCCCGCTATCGGACCAGCAAGTGCCTGCGTCGCCATCACCAGACCGCTCGGCACAAGAAAGCCGATAACCAATCCTGCTTGCACTCGCCCCGCCAGCCGGTGCCCACGCCGCCGTGTGGCCATCGATCGCAGCCCCGTCGAGACTAGGAACAAAGCGAGCAACAGCGTCAGTGGAGCCACGATCAAATGCGTATAAAACGCCACTGCGTAGACCCCGTGAAACGAGTTTTCGCGGCCCAGCAAAAAAGTCGCCTCAAAATTGGCGGGAAAGTAGAACCGGTACTCAGCCAAGATCAGGGCAAAAATCTTTGTCGCCAAGAGACTAATCGCAAAGACGAAAAGAGCGTTGGCTCGAGGAAATCGCACCCAAGTCATTGCGGGATGCTGCCGTGAAAGGTCGGGGGCAGAATCACTCACAAATTCGATCCTCCCAGGCCAATTTCCAAACGGTGACGGTGCCCACAATCGTTCCCACGGCGATCATTCCCATTCAATGTACCGTATTTTACTCACGTGCAATCTATTTAAATCTAGCGTGCGGCTCCGCCCGATTGCCACGACCTACGAGGCTAAGTCCAACAAACGCGTAGCCATCAAGCGACTTGAGGGGCAACGTGACGGGCTGTTGATTCACGGAGCCGAGACGCATAGGGCGTCACGCTGTCGATCAGCTCAACCGGCCCTTGCACCTCGGCAGAGGACGATCCTCCCTGCCGGGACGACACGGGTTTGCTAGCAAATGACAGCAAATCAGCAAGAGAAGTGGCCGACTGAAGCCAACGTCCCTGCGACGGAAGCGCACGCCTCGTGCTATATTCGGGACTCGAATTGAACCTCCCCACTCATGATGGAAATGGAAACACAATGCACCTCAGATTCATTCGCCTCTTGACAATCAGCTGCGTTGCCACGCTCGCCGGTTTTTCTCCCGCGGCGATGGCGGCGTCTCCCAATGTGATCGTGATACTCGCCGATGATCTGGGAATTGGTGATATCTCTCCCACCAATTCACAGTGCAAAATTCGCACGCCTCACCTACAACAACTTGCTGACGAGGGGATCACTTTCCACGATGCCCATACACCCAGCGCGGTTTGCACGCCGACACGATACGGCCTGTTGACGGGACGGTACAACTGGCGATCGATTCTGGCCAAGGGCGTGCTCAGTGGTACCAGTAAACACTTAATTCCTGCAGATCGACCGACCATTGCACACTTGATGCGTGAGGCGGGCTACCACACTGCCATGATCGGTAAATGGCATCTTGGCTGGGACTGGGAGATGACCGATGGGAACATTGACTTTTCCGAGCCTGTGCTAAACGGACCGGACATCAATGGTTTCGACCAATACTACGCTCACTGCGGGTCCCTCGACATGCCGCCCTATGTGTGGGTCAACACCGGACACGCGACGGCCATTCCCACCCGTGAAGAAGGCGTCACCGCGAAACAAGATCCGTACGGCTGGTATCGCAAGGGCCCCATTGCGCCCGACTTTGTGATTGATGACGTTCTGCCACATCTATTCAACAAGGCCATCTCGCACGTTCAAACGCAGACAGGCCCCGCGGCGTCCGAAAAACCTTTCTTTCTCTACTTGGCGCTTCCCGCTCCTCACACACCGATCGTGCCAGTACCGCCGTTCAAAGATGCCAGTGGGATGAATCCGTATGCCGATTTTGTCATGCAGGTCGATCATCACGTCGGCGAACTGATGGCAGCTCTCCAAGCAGCGGGCGCCGACAAAGACACGTTGTTTATTTTCACGAGTGATAACGGTTGCTCTCCACAGGCGAATTTCAAGGTCCTCGCGAAACATGATCACGATCCCAGTCGCGGCTTCCGTGGTTACAAAGCCGACATCTACGAGGGCGGCCACCGTGTGCCCTTGATCGCCCGTTGGCCCGGTCACATCGCACCGGGTACCAATTCTGACGCACTCGTCTGCCTGACTGATATTTACTCAACTCTGGAAGCGATTGCCGAAGTACCTCGCCAGGACCGCGGAGGAGAAGACGGCTTCGACCTCTCGCCCGTATTCGCGGGCGCCCAAACTTCGGCTCGCGACACGTTGATCAGCCATTCCATTGGGGGCTCCTTCGCCATTCGCCAAGGCCCTTGGAAACTCTGTTTGTGCGCCGGCAGTGGCGGTTGGAGCGAACCTCGAGAGCCGCTTGCCAAGCAGCGCAACCTCCCCGAAATGCAACTCTTCAATCTCGCTGATGATCCCGCCGAAGAAAAAAACTTGATCGCCGAACATCCCGAAAAAGCAACTGAGCTGCTCGCCCTGCTCGAAGAACAAGTAACGAATGGACGCTGCACTCCTGGCAAAAAGCTGAGTAACGATCGCGAGGTCGCGTGGTTGCCTTAGGTTGCGGCGTCTCGAGCGCGACCGTCAGCATTCCCACTCGTTGAACCATGTCGCCAGCTCAATCGCGGGGCCAACTCCACCGCGGGACCATCGTCCCGCGTGATCGTATTCGCCACGGCCTCATGGATGACATGAAGCCAACAACTTCGGTAGAGCGACAGCAGATGTCGCCCCTCTACCGACGTCTAGTCACGTTGCCGCTGGCCCACCTTCATCAGATGGCTTTCGCTGTGACTGTTGTACTGGGGGGCGTACATTGATTCGATTGTCGCCAGACCGCTCTGATACTGTCCTCTCAACTGCACACGGCTACGTGATTCGAGCACGTAGGTGCCTGTGGGCAAGGTATCAATGAAGAAGTGCTCGGCAGCGTCACGGGTACTCTGATAGTAGCCCATCCCGTCTTGCCATCGGTAGCCGGACAACACGTTAGTCGGTTCGGTACCGCTACCGCGTGAATCCTTTAGATGGATAAACTCCATTTCCCGTGAAGTGCGAACGATCAGTCGCGAGACAATCTCGTCACCGACGTCGATGGGAGTACCATCAGCGTCCACGCTTCCCCCTGATTTTGCGTCAGCACCGTCGCCCGCGACGAGTCCGTTGACCACCGGACGCAAGACTTCGCCACTCGGAGTGCTGCGGACAACGAAGAGCTGTTTTTCAATCTCCAGCGGCGTACCGTCATGCGGGGTGACCTCGTCGACGTTCTGAAAGAACGACCAATGCACACCACCCCATGCGATTCCAGGGGTCGTTTTGGTTACCGTGATTGACCCCATCGCTGGAGTGATCTCGGCGGCGGCAAATCGCTGCTCGTAGAACCCCGTTCCCGCTTCAACGTTCTGCTGCTCGACAGCCTGTTCGCCAACTGTCACATCGACAAGCGTTTGATCGGCAAGCAGATCCACGCCCCGCAGTAGCAGTGCGTAGACGGCATCAGCGGTTGCTTTGGTCGTTTCCCACGAGCGAGTTTCTTTCTGGCGAAGTAACCAAGCTTTGCACGACTCCACGGAAGTCTGATCGGAGGCAACTTCGTCAAACACCTCGATCATCATCGCCTGCGTCTCGATATCGGCCTGGAACCAGAACCAACCCCGGACATCATCGTTCCAGTGCATGCCGGTTTCATCCGTCACGCTGCGTTCTCTCAGCGATCGGACGATCGACGAGGCATCCGAGGCACGACCGAACCGCTTCAGTGCCACCGCGAGGTGTGCTTGGCTCATGCGGGGGAGCTTCAACCAATGCTCAGCGGCTTGGTCGAGCCAGTAGTCAAGTGCGGGCTTTGCATCAGCCGCAATATCCGAGTCTTGCAGGAAGAAGCTCCGGCCATAGAGGTAGAGTGCGATCGTGCTGGACAGATGATTTTGCTCGCGATCACCCGGTTTGATGTCTTCGTACATCTCTTTGGAAAATGCATCCAGATGCCCCAATGCACGGATCGCCGGTGATGGATCGACCTCGGCGCCAAGATGCCGCAGTCGACCGTAACCGGTGGCAATGTAGAGCGTGATGAACGAATTGGATCGGCCACCAGGAAACCATGGCCAACTGCCATCATCGGCCTGTACGTCGGTCAGTCGTTGCGTTAATCGCTCGACTTGATCGTTGACCCGGTTTTGATCGAACAGAATTCCGACATTGCGGCGAGCCTCAGCTTCCGATTCCGCTTGGAGCACCCATGGCGTTTCCGTCAGAGCGATCGAGGCGAGCTCTTCGTTCTGCTGCAGTGGCGAGGCCAAGGCATCGCGTCCGCCGGACGCACCCTTGGACGGCAGGGGTTGATTGCGCCAGGTATTGAAGACCCGCTCAATCTTGGGATCGGAGGTCGCGATGTGTCTTGCCAACAAATTGGCGTACAAGCGATTGAAGGTCTGCTCGCTGCATTCGTAGGGATAGTCCATTAGGTACGGCAGAGCCATCACGGCGTACCAAGCAGGATTCGACGTCATCTGAATCGTCAGCGACTCGCTGCGGATTGAACTGGAGCTAGGATCTAGCTCGGCGAGTTTGTCGAGCGTGAACGTCTTCGTCTCCGCACCATCGATCGGCAGTGCGATTGACTCATGAACGAGGATTTTCCTGGACAGCACAGGCAGATAACCTTCCTCACCATCGGACAGTCGGCCCGTCGAGCCCACCGCTTTGTAGGTCAGGTAACCAATTCCGTCGGGAACGCGGATCGGCCACGAGAACGACTGCGAGCGACCAGCGGGAATCTCGAAGGACTGCCGTACGTTAATGTTGTCGAGCCGCTCATCGACACTATCCCCGGTGCGAGCACTGGCGAACTGCAACGCGACGGAGCCACTCTGCACCGTCGCCGATTGATTGGTAACCTTCACCGTAATCTCGATTTCGTCACCTTCGCGCAGCACACGAGGTGGATTGGGCTGGACCATCAACTCTTTGCTGGTCACGGTGGTATCGCGGAGCAGCCCGCCCGCGAGGTCTGCAGTGTGTGCGAACCCAATGAACTGCCACCGAGTCAGCGCCTCAGGCATGGTGAAGTTCATCTTCACCACGCCTTGGTCGTCGGCGGTTAATTCAGGGAAGAAGAACGCGGTCTCATTGAGATTTTTCCGCGGCGAGACGTTGGATAGATCGACGTCATTCTTGTCCGCCGGCGGTTCACCGACCGCATCGTCGGCAGCAGCCCCCGGTTCACCGAGTGCCAACGACTCGGATTCCATGGCGATGTTCCCCGCGCTCCTGGCCATTTCAGGTGCAGCAGCAGGCATCGCTCCATCTGCCATCATCATCATCGGCATCGCGCGGCCGCCCTTTTGCATCATGCGACCTCGAAAGGCCATCTGCCCCTGCAGTTCCGGTGGGTACTGGCGATATGTCAGCACCCCACCTCCCGATCCATGCGACCGTCCTGTCGAGATCTGCTGGAGGTGAACCCAGCGGTTTTGGTCATCAACGGAGGTGTGCGTACGATCCTGATAAAACAAACCAAAACCACTTGGAAATCCATGGGGAGCGAAGGCGTCTAACGATGCGTCATACAGTGTTGCGACCATTTCTGCAGCCTGCCGCATCGCAGCTTCGCCTTTATCGGATGCATGCTCCGATGGGTTTTCGATGACGGCGGTCCAAGTTTCCTGCTGACCTGGCTTGAGTTTGGAAACAAAATGCTCCCAGCGAATCTTGAGTTCCTTGTTCGACCAGGGCACGTCGACGTAGGTTTCATTTAAGTACAGGCGGTTTTCACGCACCATCCAAACCCGCACGTTGAACCCACCTCGCATCGACTCATCGATCTCCTGTTTGATCTCGACCTGAGTGCGGTTCTTGGGTGTCCAAAATCGCTGCAACATTTTGCCACGATGGGTGACTTCGACGAGTGCGTGGGCGGAGTCGTACCCGCTGCCCCACACTGCACGAAACGTTTCGCCGGGTTCGTACGATTGCTTTTCGGTGGCAAACAAATTCGCAATTGCCAGTTCACAATGATCGGCATCGGGGTTGATTACCTGCAGTGGCAGGATCGCCTGAACGTCGTTTCCGGCTGAATCCACTGCCGCTAGGACGGCCCGGAAGTTCCCGGCCTCCAGTTCGGCATCAAAACTTGCATGTCCGGACTCGTTTGTGGTCAGTTCCACGGTCTTGACGACTTTGTCGAGGGGCCATGAATTGGGTTCTTCCGCCCGAACTTCGTCTTGTTGCTCGTTGAGCTGTCCCGGTTGGATATCGATGCGGTCCCATGTAATCGCATTGTCCAGCCGTTTGCGTCCGATCGCATCCGGTGCCTTCAGCGAATAAATGTCGACCTTGACCTTGGCTGAGACGGGGTCGCCCTGCAAGGTTTTGGTAGCGATCTTGACCTCAATGGGATCTTCATCGGTCAACCAGTTGACGGACGGAGTACTCAGAGTGGCCTCCATCGTCGTGTAGCCGATCAACACGCTGGTGGTAGCGTCACGTGTCTCGCCGGTCGAGTCAGTGACATCCGCAGTGATTTCGTAGCGAAATTTCGGTTCACTTTGGCGATCCACCGATGCGTCAGGAATCGCATCGAACGCAATGGAAAACTCGCCCATTTCGTCAGTCGTGGTCGTGCCTTCAGCGATTGTTTGGGCGGGCAGGGGCGATGGCGGGAACCACCAACAGCGATATCCCCACCACGGCGGGAACTGTGTTTTACGAACCACCCGGTAGCTGACCTTGCCACCATCGATCGGCGCTGAGGTGTAGGCGGTCGCGTGCCCGCTAACGACCACGGCCTCGCCCAATCGCACCGACTCTTCGGGCGCGTCGATTTCGACTTCGAATTTAGGACGCTTGTACTCTTCGACGCGAATCGATGCAGCACCACCAAACGGGCCGATCGTGCGGAGCGTCATCTGGCCGGTCAATCCACCGTTGGGCAAGTTGAAACTGCCATGGCAACTGCCGAGTTCATTGCATTGATGCTTGGTGGCCTGGATGACTTTGCCATTAGCGTCGAGTAGCTCGACAGTGAGTTGTTCATCAGCAGAAACATGATAATCGTTCGTCGTCTGGTTGGATCGCGTGCAGATCACTTTGTAGCGAACGGTTTGACCGGGACGATAAATCGATCGATCGGTAAAAAAGTGGCTCCGCGTGACATCGTTGTCATGGTCGCCGGCTTGTCGATAGCGGTAGTTTCGGTACGTCTGCGACAATAGGCGATCTTCACCTCGCTTGGCTAAAAAGTTGATGTCTCGCAGCTCGCCGCTGTCGAATTCGAAACGTCCTGTCGCATTCGTGCTCAATGTGACGACGTTCGTTAAATCTTCGCGACCGCGATTCGTTTGCTTGCGTGCCCAGACATCGATCGAAGCACCGCTGACGGGTTCGCCGCTGCGCCCCTCGACGAGGTAACCAACCATTGCCTGATCGTCATATCGCGTTTCCATTACCAACGAGAGGCCACTGACCCACACGTCAGTGAGTGCCGTGAACTCCGTTTCCAAAGGAAAATCCTGAGAGGTGCTCGCGATCAGATAGTAGGCACCGCGGGGCACGCGGGTGTTGGCAGGAAGATGCTCGGTGCGATCACGGTAGTCGTTTGTCGGTGCCAAATTAGCCGACCAGGAGGCAACCGGTTTTCGTCCCAGCACGTTAATTCGTTGGCGGCGGTCGAGGTAATTGGGCTGCTGGCCTGATTTCTGCACCGTTTCGTAATCCAACGCGACTAGGCGAAAGAACACTTTGGTGGTGTTTCGATATTTCACATCAATCTGGGGTTGAGCAGATTCATCCAGCTCAGAATTCCAAACATGTTCGGTGGCGATTTGAATCGAAGGGGCTTCGATTTGCTCGATCAAATCGCGACATTGCGAGGCGCCCAGACTCTTGGGGTGGGCATCGATCGCGGCCTGCGCAATGAAGTGAGCGCGAACCAACTCGTTGTCTTGCCGAACGAGCGTCGCAAGCTGAAATTGAGCTCGAGTCGAAATGGGGTTCCCACCATTTCGCTTTACAAATGCCTGCAGTGCTGCCGCGAATTTTTTGCCTTCGTCATCCCCAATAGCATGCTCGTGAGCGAACTCTAAACGGGTGAGGTCAGTGTCAATGAACGCAGCCGTATCATCGTCGCCACGATGAAACTCGAGCCAATGCTGATAGAGAGTGGTCGCTCGCCGCAGCGGTGACCCTGCGTCGGAGTCTGGCACTTCCCAAGCGATGAACGAATCGACATCGCCAAACACGGGCGAATCAGCAGTCAGCTCAAAACGATCGGCGGGACCGGCGTAGGTTCCATTGGCGTCGGCATAGAACTCGATCGCCTCGGCGACTACGAAATCGTAGAGTGTCGGACGGTAGTTATCGGGCGCGGTGCCCTGGACGAGCAAGTCGTTGTAGTCGGCAATGGGAGTTTGCTGAAGCGTCTTTTCGCTGCCGTCTTCGGCACTCAAGGCCGCCTCGAACAAGGCGGCGGACTGCCTCACGATGCGGTTGCGAGTCCAGGTGGTGATGTCTTCAGATGACTTGATCACCACCGGTTCGGTGGAGTCGATGATTTGCGGATCAATTTCAGTGCGATCCTGGAACCGCCACTGGTTCTGCGTGTAGTAGCTCCAAAACCAGTTAGCGAGAATGGCGCGGAGGATAGGCTGCGTTGACACTGGTGCGGTTTCCAGATCTGCTTGCAACTTCACAATCCGGTGAACTTCCCCGCGGCCTTCGAGTTGTCCGTCCAGGGTCGCTCGGGTGGCGAGCAGGCGAACGATAAGTCCGTCCTCGTGCCGCTGGATCGCTCCGGGAAGTTGCTTTTCGATCTCCTCCATTGCCGTTTTCGGCAGGCCCTGGTTGATCGCTTCCTGGATCGCCTGCCACGCTGCAGGCTCCGGTGATTGGGCATCATTCGTAGTCATGAGCTGGGCGGGAGCGAGCAGGGTGAGTAGAAGAGCGAAGCAGAGGAAGGTGCCGATCAGACCACAGCGAGCATTCATGGATGGTTTTTCGTGGGGGAGACGAGAAGTGGAAAAGATGCACACGGACACGTGCTTTCAACATAACGATTCAGCAGCGAGTTCATTAGGCAGATTTGCCAGAAAAAGATCCGGTGCCTTCGAGTCAGCCCGCGACCTAGCGCAATACGGGTGGCGGCCCCGTGCTCGCAAGGTGCCCCCCCCTTCCGCAGACAGAGCAGCCCGCTGGTCTCGCTGAGAGCGTTACCGGACCGTCCAGCGAGGATCATTCCCGGACACCTTCACACTACTTTCTTTCGGGACTGAATTCATGGCCCCCGCCTGCGGGCGTGCCAGCGGTAAATGATCTTGACACCGGTCGTCAAAAATACGAATGCTGCGGAAGCTACGAAGAAAATCTTGAGTGATTCTTGAAAAAAACTCCAAAGTCTGATCCGGTGCCAAATTCAATCCTCGACTCCAGCCCCCCCATGTCCCGCCTGCTGCAAGTGCTGGTGAAGTCTATCACCGTGTGCTTGTTTGCAACTATGTGGCATGCCGGCGCGGCGGCGCAAGCTCCCTCGACAGACCCCTACTCGACCGGTGGTTACCCGGCCGGGACGACCAATGTCTTCACCGCACCGCCAATGTGGATCGGTTCCCCCAGCGGCGCCGGGTATCCGAGTAGTTTCGGATCGGCGATCGGTGGCCCCCCCAGTGACCGTCTGTGGTTCCGCGGTGAATACCTGTACTGGCGAACCAAGGGGATGGACACGCCGGCACTCGCCACGACCAGTCCCACCGGGACACCTCAGGACGAAGCGGGCATACTCGGATTTGATTCGACGAGCGTGCTGTTCGGCGGTGGCAGCATCAATGGCAGTGCGACCAACGGATTGCGTCTCAAGGGCGGGTTCTATTTCACCCCCTCCGCAGCATTTGGCATCGAAGGCGAGTACTTCTCGCTGGCCGACCAAAACGATGGGTTCTCCGGTGGCAGCGATTACGACATTCTCGCGAGGCCATTCTTCGATACCACCAATGACCGTGAAACGGCTCAGTTAATTAACTATCCCAACGTTTTCGAAGGTGACCTTGCGATCACGTCCTCGACCGGCCTGCGTTCGGCGATGCTCGCAGGTCGAGCCGCATTGTGCCCGACCTGTGGCGGGAACTGCGTTTCGTGTCGTAATTCTGATCGCGTCGATTGGATTGTCGGATATCGAAACATGCGATTGGAGGATCAACTGGTGATTTCCGAATCAGCAGAATCCTTTGTCCCCGGTGCTCTGGGAACGATTCAATTGAGCGATCAATTCAACACCAAAAACGAATTCAACGGTTTGCAGCTGGGGGTCGCCTACCAAGCCAACATGAAACGCGTCTGGCTAGAGTCACTGCTGCGTGTCGCCGTTGGCCAAAACAAGCAGTCTGTGGGGATCGCCGGATCGACGGCGTTAACAGAATTTGGCACGACGACCAACTACCCCGGCGGACTGCTGGCGCAAAGATTCAACTCGGGAACTTTTGAACGCAACCAATTCACCATGATTCCCGAGATCGGATTGACGCTCGGCGTACGAATTTTCGATTGTCTCCACGCCACGGCGGGGTACACGGTCGTCTACCTACCCGGGGTGGTTCGTGCAGGCGATCAAATCGACACGGACGTCAATCCTAATCTGCTCGCACCGCCCGTGGACCCGTTGACAGGGTCTCACCGCCCCCAGTTCAAATTCGTCGAAAGCGATTATTATGCACATGGTCTCAGCCTGGGGATGCAGCTGCAGTTCTAAGCGATAGTAGGACAAAAACCATACCCCTCGAATGTAGTTATCGTCGCTGAAAAGTGGAGCTTGGCCTTTTGGCGAACGCACCTGCACGCCCTCTTTCCGTCGCTATCGCTAAGCATGTGTATGATGTCAACCATGACGCTACCGCATCCACCTCGCACCACATCTGCTGAGGTGGACAATCGCATTGACGAAGTCTGGATCTGTGCATCCCCCAAGGCGGGCCGCGGTCAGGGGCGTCAGGAGATCGACCTGCTCGTCAAGCGTTTGCGGGGCGATGCAATCGACGTGCATGTCACCCATAGCATGGGGGCCCTGCGTGATCGCATCGCTGATCACTCCCGGTCGACCCGACGATTTGCGGTTGTAGCAGCGGGCGGTGATGGCACTTTAGCACTGGTGGCGCAAAATCTGCCGAGGGAAATCCCGATCGTTCCGTTGCCAATGGGAACCGAAAACTTACTGGCCCGTCACTTCGGTTACACCTGTAGCGCTGAGGCGGTCGGCAATAGCATCCAGCGGAACAAACCATTAGTAATCGACGCCGGGTTAGCCAATGGGCGATTATTCCTAGTGATGGTCACCGCGGGGATGGATGCAGAGGTCGTTCGCGGCATGCACCTGACTCGACGCGGGCACATCACGCGTTGGAGCTATGCTCGCCCCATTCTGAGAGCCCTCTCCAAGTATGGGTACCCGACGATCACGTCGCGCGAAACGGCGGGAGAGGGAGAGACATACACCCGTTCGGCATGCTGGATGATGGCATTCAACCTCCCCTGCTATGGTGGCGGGCTGAACATCGAACCCGGTGCCAATGGCACCGATGGCATGCTCGACCGCATTTCACTGCATAAAGGTTTGCTTTGGAATGGGCTGCACTACCTGACGCGGATTAAGCTGGGTTGGCACTTGCGCCACCGCGACGTCGATCGCCGCCGGTTTCGAACCGCAATCTGGTCATCCCCACTGCGGGTACCCTACCAGCTCGACGGCGACTACGCCGGACGCCTCCCGGTCGAGATCGAGGTTTTGCCGGGCCGGGTGACTCTTTTAGCTCCGCCGATTGTCAATTGATCGATCGCTGCCTTGGGGCATCAAGGTGATCAGACTCACATCAGTGGACGGCTGTCCCTGAAAGTAGACCGCTGCACTTGCGACCCATCCAGCACCATTGGGGGCCTGCAGCGGAAAAGAGATTAACTTTGCTCGATTGAAAGAGAATTCTTGCGGATGACTCTTTACTTCAACCGAACACAGGGAATAATCTTCACGATATCGACGTACATGGCTGGAGCCTTGCTGACTCAGTTCGTCGACCTTTTCCCAGCAATCAAAAGACGCCCCTTCCAATCGGCCCAGTTTTTGCGTGTCGATCGAAGTCTTATCCATCGCGTGATGGACAGACGAGATTGGCCAGCAGCGCTGTGATGACGAAGGTCGGCGCTAATTCAAACCACTCAGGGATCAGCTGTTGGATGGCAGCATGATCATCGGATCTGTCGCGCAAATAGTCGTTCGCTTTCCCCATATGCCGATGCCGGCATGAATCGAGCGGCAAGGTTTCTCCTCAAATTGAAAGAGAACGGTCAGTGAACGGCTTGGTAGCATTGGTGGCAGTTGCCGCCATCGTTGGTTCGGTTGCCCTTTTGGAAGCGTGGTGGTACCACCGTCAACTCAAAAAAATCCCTTATCGGATTCACGTCAACGGCACACGGGGCAAGTCCTCGGTGACACGGTTGATCGCGGCAGGATTACGGGCTGGTGGAATACGCACCTGTGCCAAGACCACGGGGACGTTGGCGCGAATGATTTTCGATGACGGCCGAGAGTTGCCGATTTTCCGCCCCGATCGCGCGAACGTGATCGAGCAGAAACGCATTGTCAAAACCGCGGTTGCTGAGGGTGCTGAAGCACTCGTAATCGAGTGCATGGCCCTGCAGCCCTTGTTGCAATCGGTTTGCGAATTGAAGCTAGTCCGCTCAACTCACGGCGTGATTACCAATGCACGTGCCGACCATCTCGATGTGATGGGGCCGACGCGGCTCGATGTTGCCCGCGCCCTGTCAGCAACCGTCCCAGTCGGGGGCACCCTATTGACGGCCGAAGACCGCGCTGACTCATTGCAGGTGATGGGCGCAGCTTGTGCGGACCGGGGTTCGTCGCTGAAAAACATTACCGCCGCTGACTCGGCCATGATCACGCCAGAAGAGCTCGCGCAGTTTTCCTACCTGGAGCACGCTGAAAACGTAGCCTTGTCGCTCGCGGTTTGCGATCAACTCGGCGTGGCCCGAGATGTTGCGCTCCAGGGGATGTGGGCGGCTGAGCCAGATCCAGGTGCGATGCGAGTCCACCAACAAACGGTGCGAGGCGACTCGTGGCACTTCGTCAACGCCTTCGCCGCGAACGACCCCGAGTCAACGACTCGTATTTGGGATGCTGCCTACGAATATTTCCCCGGCGTGTCACGCCGGGTGCTGGTCATGAACTGCCGGGTCGACCGCATCGACCGCTCAGTGACCATGGCGAATGCCTGTGTTAACTGGCGAGCTTACGACCGCGTCGTCATTATCGGATCGGGCACCGACGTCTTTCTGCGTCGGTTGCTCAAGGGTGGTATCGACCAGAATCGCATACTTTGCTTGGGCAATGCCTCCGGCGACGAAGTCGTCACAATGCTATTGGAGTCGTTCGCCGCTGAAGCGGCCGCACGCACGCAAAAGCACAGCGGCGCAGGAGCGACCACGGCGGTCGCTGAGAAGACAGCCGTCGCTGAAAACTCAGATACTGGCATGCTGCTAATGGGTGTCGGCAATATCGCTGGCCCGGGGATGGCGTTGGCAGACTTTTTCGAGCAGAAGGAAGGCTGGGAGCGATACGCACTTCCCCAATCAGCCCCCACGCGTGTACTGGAGATGGTTTGAAATGGAATGGCTCGCTCTGTCGATTGGAATTGGTTTGGTCGTTAGTTTGCTGTTCACCGAAGCGTTTGGATTGAGCGTCGGGGGGATGATTGTGCCGGGCTATTTGGCCCTCTCGTTCGATCAACCCCTGACCATTATTGCCACAATTTTGGCTGCGTTGTTGACGGCCTGGTTAGTTCATGAAGTCGATCGGTACGCGATCTTGTTCGGTCGTCGCCGAGTGGTTCTGACGATGGTCTTTGGATTTGCCGTTGCAGCGACGCTACGTGGCGCCCTGGAAATGGTGTGGCCCAGCGTCAGCTCGTCGATGGCCGGTGGCGCGGTCATTGATCCAGCAAGTTCACTGGCGTGGATGCAGAGCATGACTGTGATCGGCTTTGTCATCCCTGGATTGGTCGCCTTGTGGATCGCCCGGAGCGGCGTTGTGCAAACGCTCTCACCACTCATCATCGCAACGTCCCTCGTCTATCTGACATTGGTAGCGATGGGAGTCACCCACCTCGCCTGAGCATTGTCCGGCGTCTGATGCGTCGGCATGTGTTCCGCTGTCCGCAATTCAACCTTGACCGCATCGAACGGCCTCCGCTCCCCACTAACGAACCATGAAAAAGCTTTACTATCGGCCGCAAAAAATATCGTCAGCATCCCTGCTATTTCTTGCGGCGCTCTCCATTGCCGTGGTGATCGTACTGCGGCATGCACCCAGTCGTTCACAGGGACTCGAACGATTAGCTGGCAAGGCGATGCATGTCCCCGACCTTGAGCAACGCATGCTGCGAGCCTCTGAGCGGACAGCACAAGCTTTCGAGGCGATCCACTGCCAGCGGGTTTCGCTCGGTCACAAGATGCTTAAAGTCCATGATCCGGCGAACACAGGCATGATTGGTCCTTCCATGTCGATGGTGACCAGTTTGCCGGGTCACTTGGATGCCAAGCTCACGAGTGTGAACCCTAACTTTGCTGCCGTCGCAATACGATTGCTGGTAGACGCTGGAGTCCGCCCCGGTGATCGGATCGCGATCGGCTGCACCGGATCGTTTCCCGCGCTGGACATCGCGGTCTATACAGCAGCGGAAGCGATGGACCTACGGCCCGTCATTATCAGCAGTGCAGCCTCGAGCCAGTTCGGTGCCAATTCACCAGACATGATGTGGCCCGACATGGAAAAATTGCTGTACGAGCAGGGCATCATTCAACATCGCAGTGAAATGATTTCGCGAGGTGGATTCCAAGATCGCGCAGCGGGGATGAGCAAAGACACTCTGGAGCTGCTCGACGCATCTATTCATCGCAGCGGCCTGCCGCTAATGGATAGTACTAGCGATGACGATGCGATTGAACGCCGCATGCTGGTCTACGCTCAGGCCGTGGAGGATGAAACGTATACGGTCTACATCAACGTCGGCGGTGGAGATGCGTCAGTCGGCGGCACGATCGGCAATGACGTGCTCGGCGAAGGCTTGATCCGCCCCATGTCGAAACTCAGCCCTCGGCGACTGTTGGGCATCGGCCGCGAAACAGCCGCAGCAACAGCGCGAGTGGCGACTGAAGACGACCCGACCGGTGAATCCTCTGCAGGCACAGCGACCGATTGTGTCGCGACCAGATTCCTGGCCTCGGGTGTGCCGGTGATCAACATGATCAACGTGGTGAAGATGGCAGATGTGTACGGATTGCCGATCTGCTCGACCGAAACCATCCGTCCTGGCGAGGGAGGCGTGTACACGATCGCGGATCTGCGCCGTCCGCTCGCCGTGCTTGGGATCGTGTTCATCATGCTATCCACTCTTCTCGTCGTCCGCCCTCCGGCCCGACTGGTCGATGCGGGCAAGCGTCGCGGATGGTTCGGCGATGACGCGAAGTCACAGCCGCAGTGGATGGTGTAGCGATGGCAGTGCGGCCGCGCCGCGGAGAGACGCCGCTCTCAAGCGGACGTCTCTTGGGCGTAGGTCTCCTGACGTCTGCCGGTCTCTTTCGTGCTGAGATGAGTGGGCGTTGTATCGGCTAAGCCAAACCATCGCGGGGGTTGACCACAGGTTTCAAAACAGATCGCGACTGGGCCATCGAAGTCCTTGCTGGTGACCACGCGCTCCCGGTTGCCTCCAATCGTGATCGTGACACTATTGAACCAGGTCGCACCATTGACCTCGCCCACCGGGTCACCGAAAGAAACGAATGGGAAGCCATTGAGTTTGCTGGTGTGGAGTTGCTTATTGCCGCGGTAATAGGTGATGAATGACCTGTTCATGGAAAGCCCCCTGGAGGTAAACGAATCGATGACCGACATCAGTAGTCTTGGCCACTGGGTGGACACGTTTGGTCAGGAGGGTATCCACAGGTTGGATTTTTCGGATTGCTTCGATGGTCGTGATTCGCTACTGCCGCCACGTCGGCGAGCCTTGATGCGGACGTAGGGCGCGATCACAGCACCTCGGTCGGCGAAACTATGGGGCGCCGCGTCCTTGGTGGCATGTTTCGGCTCGATCAAGTCCTCAACTGTAAAACCAGCCCGACACATGCCGCCGACAAGTTCCTCCCAACGGTGCAGGAATTCCACTGCGCCCGGTTCCCGCAAGCGTCGCGACACGGCCGTCGATGGTTCAGGGGCTGGTACGGGATCGGTTCGGTAATAATCATGCAACAAGACGAACTGTCCGTCGCGGCGATGGGCCGAAGCCTGCAGGCTGATCGGCGACTTATGCTGGCTGATGTACAATCCACCCGGTCGTGTCACCGCCGCGACCTGCGCATACACGGCCCCGATATCGGGTAGATAACAGGTGCTGACGGGGTGAACAACGAGATCAAATGTGGCCCGCGGCAGCATGGAAAGATCGTCCATCGAACCTTCAATCAAGCGCACGTTGAACCTGCGTCGCTGAGCAGCTTGGCGGTCCAATTCCAACATCGCGGGGCTCAGATCGACCACCGTCACCTGCGCTCCGGCGGCGGCGTAAAGACAACTTTGCCGGCCCCCACCCGCGGCCAGACAAAGCACGTTCCAACCGCGAATATTGCCGCCTAACCAACCGATGCCATCGACGGTGTGCAGTGGATCCTGCAGCTCTTCATCCGACACAATTCGGCACAGCGGCGAGTCGGCTGCCGTCAATTGTTGGTAGCATTGTCGATTGGCCCGGAGGAGTGTTTCGCGGTCGGCGGTCAAGGGAACCTGCGTCGGTGAGGGGGGGGAGTGCGAGTGAGATAGGAAGGCGAATGAGGGCGTAGGACGGCGAAAATCCGCCTTTTTTCACCCCTACGGACCGGTGTTGTAGAAGTTTCGGGTCGTTTTCGCTTAATTTAGGAACTTTTTCTGGGTACAAGTCATCTCACTTTTGTCAACCAAACTGGACGACCTATTCTCCCCACGGATGCCACGCGACGAGTCTGAGCAAACGGATTCGCTCTACAACAACTCGCCGCACCCTGATTCTATTGAGATCCCGACAGCATGTCAGCTCCCGAACCCGACTTCGACCAACTCCTCAGCGACCATCTCGATGGCCAGCTGGACGAGACGGATACGCAGATGCTGCAACAGAGCATGCAGGAGATCCCCGCCTTGCAATCGCAGTTCGATGCGATGCGTGCAGATCGCGAGGATCTACGTGCACTCTTTGCTGCGCAGCACTCGACGGGTCCTCACTTGAAGAGGGACTTTGCCGCTCGCGTGCTTGCAGAGAGTCGTCGCCGAAGATTGGCTATGGAAGGCGATCAGACGGCCGACAACAACGGTGAAACGCATACATCGCTAACTTGTGAGCAACCAATCGATGCACGTAATCGGCGTCGCGTGTCGCTGATTCTTGGCTTGGTAGCTACCGCCGCTGCAGTCTTGCTGATCACCTCTTTGAACTCCCCAGATGAACTGGACGCTCCTGTGATCGCACAGCATGAACCGTCCGCCACATCCGAGCCGCAGCCCGCTGCTGATCCAGAGCGGCCGTTGGTCGACATTGAGACCGCCCAGATCAATGGGCCCACTGAACCCATTGCCCCCCAGCCTGAACCGATGATTGCATCGGCGGATGCTCCCAAGGCGGCCGTAGGTGAACTACCGAGCGAACCAAACCGCATTGATGAACCGAGCCGTCCATCACCGAATGCAATCGTATCCTTACCAACTCCCAGCGAGGCAATGGATCGCTCACCGACGGTGTCCGTCGGCGATGACGCCTCCTTGCTAGTCGACTCGCCGTTCACGGGCGCGATGATGGTCTACGAGGTACGCCTGAGTCCACAGGGTCGCCAGATGGACGTACTCAGTGACGCGATGCGTCAGGCCGGCTTGCAGGACGCACCTCGCCTACCGATCAATCGTGACGTGATCGCGGCGGCAAAGCGGGCGGATACTTTTGATGAGGAGGCCAAATTTCAAGTCATTTTCTTGCAGGCCTCCGCAAAGAAAGTGGATCGCTTGTTCTTGAGTTTGCAGCAGGAACCACGATTGGTAGAGGCGGTTGGGTTGTCACTGATCACCGATGCTCCCATGTTGCAAATGGTCGGCAAGCTGACTCGTGTCGACGCCACCAAAATTCAGCATGACGAGCCGCTGAGTTTCGAACTGGAAAGCAACGACAGTGAAGAGCTGGCGGCGTTTCGCGAGTTGCTGGGCGAACAGACATTTCTGCCGCTAGAGGCTATTCCATCGAGTAAGGATCTGCAGCAACCCGAGTCGTCGTCGAGCGCCGGTGACGATGTCATCACGCGGGCCCTGATTTTGGTCCGGTAACGCGGCCACATTGAGCGGGTCCGTTTCACCAGCGGACTAGTTTTATCGCGAAAACCATCGCCTGAGTGCTGTGGCCCCGTGCATCGCTGTGGCCCCGTGCATCGGCCCCGTGCATCGAGAGGCGGTCTAGCTCCGGCAAACCATGTGTGATGGCGCGATAAGTGATACACCTGTGATTGAGCGATCGATGAGTGTGTCCTAAGCTGCCGGCTGAGTAGCAGCCGTCACCCGCGACCAGATCCCTGCATGCACACACCTGATGAAGGTCCCGGCTCGGTCCCACATCCCGAGTCCATTCCTGTCTCTTCATCGCTGCAAGAGATGTCTGCCGCGGCCCCAACCCCTTCTAGTAAAACTCTTCATTGGCATGATCAAGCCGCAGCCCTTTGAATCGATTCGCCGCATCGTGTTGTGTTATCCGGTAGAGGCACACCATCGACACCAGATCGAGCGAACGCTCGCAGAATTGACGGACGATGCTTCGATTCCCCTGCACCACAGCATCGAAGTTGTTGATGCGGGGCAGGAGCGCATCGATGAACTGTTGCCGACGGCGGATATTTTCATCGGCCATGCGAAGGTTCCAGTGGATTGGGACCGAGCCCTCGCCGCCAATCGGCTGCGTTGGATTCAGTCGTCTGCCGCTGGGCTGGACCATTGCCTCGTGCCCGGCGTCATTGCCCACCCGCAGATCGTCGTCAGCAGCGCGTCGGGGTTGTTTGCTCCCCAGGTCGCCGAGCAAACCTTCGCACTGATGATGGGATTATTACGGCGGATCGGGTTATTCGAACGGGCGCGCCAGATCCCAGAATTCATACGGCGTCCGACCGACGATTTGAGGGGCAAGACGGTGGGCATCGTCGGCCTGGGGGGAAATGGCCGCGAGATCGCTAAAATGCTGCGGCCTTGGGAAGTGCGTGTCCTGGCGACAGATTTCTATCCCGAGAGTCAACCGCCAGAAGTCGCTGAGCTGTGGCCAGCGGCGCGGGTCAACGATCTGTTTGCCGCGGCCGATATCGTAATCTTGACGCTGCCGCTGAACGCACTGACACACCACTGTATCGGCGCCGAACAATTCGCTGCGATGAAGCCCGGGGGATATTTTATCAATGTCGCACGCGGACCGGTGGTGGACGAAGCGGCGCTCGTTGCGGCACTCGCGTCGGGACATTTGGCGGGTGCGGGAGTCGACGTGACTGAAACCGAACCGTTACCGCCGACCAGCCCGCTGTGGACGGACCCTCATGTCCTCATCACGCCGCACGTTGGTGCCCAATCCATCCGGCGTGTGGACGACACGACGGACCTCGTCTGTATCAATCTGCGGCGTTATTTTGCTGGCGATCCCCTGTTTAATCGCGTTGACAAAAATCTCGGTTTCCCGCACCCCAGTGTCTCGTACCGGGTGGCGGGAGCTGCCGCTCAGGTCTCGCCAAATTCAGCTGCCACCGTTAGCAACCCCAGCCTGCAAAACGATACGCGAGATCAATCGTGAGCAGCCACCGACCGCCCATTGCCTCGCCCGCGGTTGTTCGTCACGGGCAGCGTCCCGTCGGACCGCTCGTCATGCCCATGACCGAGACCGAATCGTTTGTCGAGGAATTCAATCGAATCTATCAATCGATCGGACTGACTGTGACGATCAGTGATCAGGGACGCCCTTTAGTCTCGCAGCCGAAAGGCTTACACTCTGGAGGTGCAAACGGCGGCGGCGAGCCGAGCGTGAAATAATCCTGACTGACGAACTGATCGAGTAAACAATGAGTGACGCAAAAGTACGTGGCGTGGTCCATATGATTGAAGAGACCAAGACCTATGGTCAGAAAGGGTTTCGTAAACGCATGGTCGTGCTAGAGCAGGATAAAGGCAGCTTCACGAATTACGTTCCCGTCGAGTTCACTCGTGACGCGTGCGATACTGTTGATGGATTGAAAAAAGGTGATGAAGTCGAGATTACCTATCGTCTGAATGGCCGTCGCTGGCAGAAGGATGCCGACAGCGAAGTGAAATTCTTCGTCAATCTCGAGGCGTTGACCTACCAGGTCGTCGGTGATGGCCCCACATCAAGCGGTTCAGCAAACGACGCCTTCGCCGAAGCGGGTGGGGAAGATGACGACGCGCCGTTCTAAATAATGATGAACAAGAGCGGTCGCAATCGCTTACTTGGCGCGATTTGAGTAGAATTGCAGGGCAGATGCACTCTCCGTTCGCACTGATGCTGTATGAAATTCCGCTCGCCATACCGATTCCGCTCGATTTTTGATGCCGTGCGCGGTCACTGGCGTCGGGGTTTGCTCGAATCCCCTCAGCAGCATGATCACCACCGCCAGTCGCATTCGACTCTCCACGAGCCATGGATCCCACGCGTGAGGGTGCTCGAACCTCGGATCGTGCTCAACGCAACGGCGGAATTGATGGGCACAGGTGACTTGCTCATCTCGGGCGATGCGACTGACGATGTCGTGGACGTGACGCTCAACACAGCCGGGGAAATTGAGATTTTTGATGCCAACGGCCTCGTGCCGATCCGCATCGGCACGGACGGAGCGGGCAATCCGATTACGACCAACTCGCTCGACCCCAGCAAAATCACTTCCAACCGGCTGACGGCAAACCTGGGTGCCGGCAACGACTCGCTGCGGATCGATGTTCCCGTCGGTCTGAATGTCAGTGCCGATGGCGGAATTGGCAGCGACTCGCTCGACATCTCGCTCAACGCGGACGCATCCAACCTATCCAGCAATACCCTGATCCTCACCGCAGAAGACATTCGTGTCGACGGCGGTGGTGATGACATTGATTTCGCCACCAGTACGCTCCTCTCCGATGGCGCCGGTGGACTGATCACGATCGACAACGCCAATCAGATCCGGCTCGGTGAGATCGATGTCGTTGATGGTTCACTCCAGATCGGAGACGTCGGCGCACCCGTGACTGACGCCATTAGCCAGGCGGCAGGCACCGGCATCTCAGCGGATCTCGTGTCAATCTACGCCGCCGGCGACGTGGATCTGTCCAGCACTGCCAATTCAGTCGACACCATTGACCTCTTTCTCGATGCCGGTGTCTCAGGTGTAGCAGACGGCAACATCCATCTGGTCGCGAACACCATTCATGTCGACGGCGGTGGTGATGACATTGATTTCGCCACCAGTACGCTCCTCTCCGATGGCGCCGGTGGACTGATCACGATCGACAACGCCAATCAGATCCGGCTCGGTGAGATCGATGTCGTTGATGGTTCACTCCAGATCGGAGACGTCGGCGCACCCGTGAGTGACGCCATTAGCCAGGCGGCAGGCACCGGCATCTCAGCGGATCTCGTGTCAATCTACGCCGCCGGCGACGTGGATCTGTCCAGCACCGCCAATTCAATCGACACCATTGACCTCTTTCTCGATGCCGGTGTCTCAGGTGTAGCAGACGGCAACATCCATCTGGTCGCGAACACCATTCATGTCGACGGCGGTGGTGATGACATTGATTTCGCCACCAGTACGCTCCTCTCCGATGGCGCCGGTGGACTGATCACGATCGACAACGCCAATCAGATCCGGCTCGGTGAGATCGATGTCGTTGATGGTTCACTCCAGATCGGAGACGTCGGCGCACCCGTGAGTGACGCCATTAGCCAGGCGGCAGGCACCGGCATCTCAGCGGATCTCGTGTCAATCTACGCCGCCGGCGACGTGGATCTGTCCAGCACCGGCAATTCGATCGGAACTGTCGACCGAATCGTCAGTGGGGGAACTGTCGATGTGCATAGTAACGTCAACGGACTGCCAGGGGCGACACTGACAGTCCACCAGATTGAAACCGCCAGCGGTGGTGCGCGGGGCGACATCAATATTAGCGTCACCGGTTCTTTAGATCTGGTCTCAACGACCATCGGTAATGACAACGTCCTGAATACAGAAAACGGAGAAATCAATATTGTCGCCAGCGGCGACATTCGCATCCTGGACCAAGGCGTCGTCAATGATGGCAGTGGAGGAGATCGCGAAATCATTGCAGGTGGTGACAACGGGCGATTGATGATGTCGGCGGGCAATGCATGGATCGCCGGTGATTCAATTCAAATCTACGCGAGCCAAGTCAGCGACGCAGCGGTGCGCATCAATGCTCCGAGCGTGGTGATCGGCAACGATTTTGAGATCAATACCGGCAATGGGGTCGGTATCGCACACCGGTTTGCGCCGCGGCCTGAACTCACTGTCGTCGCTCCCGGCCAGATCCAACCTGTTTATCCAGGAGTGATCACGGACCCCACCAATCCGAACTACGTCAAAATTGAAACCGCATTTTATGATGTGGAATCGATCGAGACGGATATTTTAACTCAGGCGAATGAGAACGATGCATCGGGGGTGCTTTCGATTGACATTGGCGCCGCCGGCGAAAATGGTCTCTCGCTCTTTATTGATTGGGGCGGGATTTCCAACCGCTTTGAGCAACTCGACAACTTGCCGGGCGACCATACCCGAGTCGACGTATCCCACGTCTATCTCGAGTCCGATATTTTGAACTCGACACTCAACGGTCGCGGCAGTGCAACCGATCCGTTAGCCGTCCGTTTTGCCGTCTCGCATCATGCGTCCATCGTGGTCACCGGCGACTCGGTTGAGCAGACCGTGCCGGCCAACCAGATTGCGACCGCAGGCGGACCGACATTACAGAATTCGGTTCCCGGACGCTTAATATCGTCGACCGATAATCCTCTGACGGCCCCACTTGAGAGCGGTCGAGCTTTCTTCGTGATCCCCCGTGTGAATGTGCCCATGGCATTTTTTCCCGTCCGCGATGTGCTGCCAGAACCTATCGAGCCGACGCCGCCGGTGATTTTGACTTCCTCTGTTCAGCTCAGCAGCGTCGTAGTCGATACGGTCGAATCATCCGCATCGCCACCGTCAATCCGCGACGAGTATTTTCAACTGCGCACCCTGTCGCCGGATCCAAACGGCGAAGATTTAATCGAGCCGATACGACTGCCCGACAGTATCCTCGCGGAAGATCGCTTGGATGAGCTATTCGCGGAACTACCTGATGGCGCCTACGAAATCGATTATGTGATTGGCAATAGCGAGGAGCGACTGATCCTACGGGTCGACCTCCGCGGCGGCAAAGCCATCATCGTCGAGAACGAGATTGAGGGTGCCCCACTCGAACTTGAAGTGCTCGATCTCCCGGGCCAGATCGAAATGTTAGATACGGTGCCTGCCAATGAGTTGGATGATGGATCGCGATAAAAAAGTGCCCGATCAAGACCCGGATGCCACCATTAACGAGATTACTGGTTTTGATGCGGACGCCACGATCTCGGATGCCAATGCGTTCGATCCGAATGCAACTATCGAGCAAACAGCAAACATCGACCCCAATGCAACCGTGCAGGATGCCGCCGAGTTAGATCCAGGGGCGACCATCGAGAAGACGGCCCACTTCGACGCCGATGCGACCATCGAGAAAACAGTCGAATTTGATCCAAATGCGACCATCGAGGAGGCCGATGAATTCGACCCCGATGCCACCCTGGAGGTGGATGATCACTTTGACGCTAACGCTACGATCGAGCACTCCGGTACTTTTGATGCGAATGCCACGATAGAGGCCACCGGCAATTTCTCAATCGATCTGGGTGCAGCTCCTGGTACAGGCGAAGAGGGTAGCGGCTCTGTTTTAAATGATTCTAATCTCAACCAGACCATCAATCCTCGGGCCCTCTCCTCCGCCGAGGCAAAGTACTGGGCCGAAATGTCGGCTGAGTTCACCTCGCCGAACGATCCCACCATTCAGCCCAGCGTGGTCGACCGGACGATTGTTGAAACGAAGCTACAACTTCGCAGTCAAACGGTCGCCACGCAAATCCATAGCGATGGCGAGGCTGCTGACTACCGGCTCGTGCGATTGCTCGGGCGCGGCGGGATGGGTAACGTTTTCGTCGCCCGTCAAGGATCACTGGATCGACTGATCGCGGTTAAGGTGATCCGGCCGCTGGACGAGTCCAAACGCAAACAGCTCGCCGAGAACGGCCAACTTGAGAGCGTCGAACAGGGACGACGTCAACAATTCTTGACGGAAGCGGTCGTCACGGGAGATCTTGACCACCCCAATATCGTGCCCATTCACGACGTGGCGTTAACGGGTGACAGCACGCTGTTCTATTCCATGAAACGCGTGATCGGCACGCCATGGTCGGACGTCATTGGAGAGAAAACACAGGAAGAGAACCTGGAGATTCTCATCAAGGTTGCCGACGCGATTGGTTTCGCCCATACGCGAGGTGTCGTCCACCGCGACATCAAACCTGAGAACGTGATGCTGGGCGACTTCGGCGTCGTGATGGTGATGGACTGGGGCATCGCCCTTGCCAAGCCAAACTTTGAGAAGCTTGATTCGATCACGCCCGCGACAGGTCTCGGTGGCACGCCCTCCATGATGGCGCCCGAAATGGCCACGGGGCCGCTCGAAAAGGTAGGACCTGCTGCCGACATTTATTTGCTCGGGGCGACGCTGTTCATGATCGTCACAGGCAAACCGCCTCATCATGCACCCAATGTGAGTCAGTGCTTGCGGGCCGTTGCCAACAACGACATCTGTGAGTTCGATCCAAAACATCAGGGCGAATTGATGAACATCGCACTCAAAGCGATGTCCCTCGATCCTGCCGACCGATACGCTGAGACCACGGAATTTCAAAACGCGATTCGGAAGTACCGCTCTCATGCCGAGAGCATCGCGTTGGTCAAACGAGCGGAGGACGACCTGCGCATCGCCTGCAAGGAACGGTCCTATACAAGTTATACCCGCGCTCAATTCGGATTTGAGGAGGCTCTCGCGTTGTGGCCTGGTAACGAGGCCGCCCAAAGTGGCCTTGAACAAGCCAAATTTTCGCATGCCGAAGCGGCTCATCAAAACGAAGACTATGACTTGGGCCTAAAACTGCTCGACGAGCAGAATCCACAACACACCGAATTGGTTGAAAGCCTCAAGTTATCACTGCAGCAACGACGGCAGCGAGAAACACGATTTGCGGTGCTCAAAAAAGTTGCCGCCGCGTTGCTGGCGTTCATCTTGATCGGTGGATCGGTCGCGATCGTGGTGATCAATCAAGCCCGGACGGCGGCGATGGATCAGAAACAGCGTGCCGACGAAAACGCTCGCATCGCGATGAGCAATGCTCGCACTGCGGACGAGAACGCTGATATCGCCGAGGATAATGCCCGCATTGCGGAGTCCAACGCAGTTACCGCACAACAAAATGCCGAGCGGGCAAAGTTGGCTCAGGCGAAAGCCGAATACGAAGCGTATGTTTCCGGGGTCGGCCTTGCCAAGGCCCGCATTGATCGCAATGAGTTTACCGAAGCGCGGCGACTGATCCAGGAACTGATCGCCCAGCAGGGAGACGGCAAGGTCCCGTGGGAGTTGCGGTATCTCTCATCGCTCGCCAATCAGTCGACTGGATCCCTGAGCACAACGACGGGAGTGGGCGGACTGGCCGTTGCCGGCAACCCCGGTCGACCTGTCTCCGGCATTCCCGCAATCATTCGCCTGGAGGATGGAACTCTGACAGCGATTACTGTCGTGGCAAACGCTGACCAGCCCATCGTTGTGGACACGCCGCGTCCGGTTCGTTTGCCCGACGGCGAGCACGCTTCCTGCATCGCCATCAACGACGATGAAACTCTCGCGGCAGCGGGCACGGAGAAGGGCGACATTTTGCTGTTCGATCCCCGCGCACTCGGTGAGGCTACCCTGTCCGCCGATTTGCAATTCCGTCGATTCCAAGGGCATCGCGGACGCGTGACCACCATCGAAATGATTGGCAAGGATTACCTCGTGTCAGCATCGGATGACCGCACCGTTCGTATCTGGAACCTCAATCAACCTACCGATCGTGAAATCCTATGGCACATCGCATCTGTCGTCGATATTGCCTGCAGTAACATCCCCGATGGTTTCCGCATCGTTGCCGGTGTGGCAGACAAAGCTCTCGGCCGAGTAGTGGTTTGGGATATCCAGACAGGAGAGAAACTGCAGTCCGAGCGGCGTGGCGTCTTCACCGAACACCCCCAGTCCGTGACCAGTGTCGCAGTTTCTCCCGACGGCCAGATCGCCGCTTCTGGAGACGTCGACGGTCGTGTGATGTTGTGGCCGGTATCACAACTTCAACAGCGAGATGTCGAGCGTCTCGTCAAACAGGCGGTTGACGCGGTGAGCGAGGCCGTTGCTAACGGCCCGCTGGAAACGACTCGTCCTACTGCTAGCGATTCGGAGTCGATGACGTTTACCCAACTCAACAATCCGGAGACCGAAACGCCGGAGTCCGAGGAAACGTCACCGCCTGCACCAGCGCACCGTTCGAGTGTACGTCATATTGAGTTTTCTGCCGATGGAAAATCGCTACTCACCTGCGGTGATGATTACTTGATTCAGCTATGGCGCATGGAACCGATTGAACTTCCGACAACGCCTCCCGCTGCTCGCCTCCAACGGACCCTACGCGGACACGGCGGTGTGGTGACAGATGCCAGATTCCTGACTCCCAATGGCGATCAGCTGCTCTCGGTTGGCAAGGACGATTCGATTCGCCTCTGGCGCTCCGGCGTCGATTCGGCACCGAGCAGTGCCAGCGTTCTAGTTGGCCAACAGGCCGCCGGACACGCTCCGCCGGGGATCACAGCAAGTGATGCACTGAGTGACCTCTGTGCGACACTCATCGTGCACGACCCCATTCTCTCCCACGTCCATGACGATTCGATTTCCTCTGCTATCCTCTCGGCGAATGGACAGCAAGTCGTCACGGCGAGTCGTGATCGCACCGCACGAGTGCTCACGATTGATCCGTCTACACTGCAGCTGAGAACTGCGGTCGAGATTGAGACCGCTGACGCTCCGACTCGCGCCAGCACGTCATCGAACGCTCCCGAGTCGCCGATCATTTCACTGGACGAAGGCACTGATTTCCGAGCGATGTCGATGAATATCAATCGTTCAGCGAACAAACTTTTCATTGGCGGGGCGGATGCGGTCGTCCGCATTTGGGATCTGGGACGCGGAACTGAATCGGGTACGATTTCGGGCACAGGATTGAACCAGGTCCTAGCAGTCTCGGACGACAGCCGTGTGATCTTGACGGGATCGAGCGATCCAGAAACGCGGGTGATCCTGTGGCGTTTTGATCCGCAAACGTCCATTGCCGTCGCCCAACATCGTCTCGCTGGACATCAGGAGGCCGTCACCGCAGCTGCTGTTGACGCAGGCGGACGGCGAGCGTTGACCGCGGACCGCGCCGGGCGGATCATCTTATGGGATGTTCAAACGGGTACGCCGATTGGAAAGCCCATCGACCTGCTGCTAGGGACGCGGATCAACGACATTGCGGTGGCGCCAGACGGAGACACTGTATGGGTCGCGGCGGACGACGAGCGGCTCTCCCAACTGGACCTGAATTCTCGTGAATTGATTGATCGATTGGATCACGATGGGATCGTCACGAGTGTGAAACTCTCCGGCGATGGCCGCCGTGCGGTCACCTCTTCCAAACTGCAAAAAGTTGACTCCACCATCCATCATGCGGTGCTGTGGCAACTGCCACTGGAAACAAAACCCGCGGCGTTCCAGACGATTTTTACACAACACGTTAAAACGGATGACCGAACTCGGTCCGGAGGGAGTCCTGGCATCGCGTCGGTCGCCATCGATGAATCAGGTGAGCACGCATACATCGCGGTCAACCCACCCGGAGATGCCCCTGCACGTGTCGAGCGTTGGCGAGCCGCTGATGACATTCGTCAGTCCACCAAAGAAATTGCCATGGGTTTGCCCAAGCGTCTCGGCGATGTCTCAGCCGCCGCCCCTGCCGGAAGCGACCAATTAGTCACGCTGCATGGGCACTCGGCTTATCGTTGGAACACGGCCACGCGTGGTCTGGAGGTAAGTTACCGCATTCATGGAGCGATCAGCGTCGCGGCAATTTCGCCTGACGGAGAAATCGTGCTGACCGGAAGCCAAAGCTTGAAGGCCTGGGATGCGCATACCGGTCTTGCCCTCGGTAAACTGGAGTCGCCGCATGGCAAAGCAGTACGGTGCATCGAGTTTGTCGGCGATACAGCCCCGCATGATTTCTTTACGGGCGGCGCCGACGGTTCGATCCGGCGATGGGCTTTCCAACGCGACACGCCCAGCTTCACTGAACTCGGCAAACTCTCCTCGGTTGAGTCAGTAGGCGTGGGAGAAATGGGAATTCCGCTGTCACTATCGATCTCGCCTGATGGCCGCCAGCTGCTCTCGACAACGGATCGTGGTCACGTGATCTTGCATAATCTGACCGAACAAACCCAACAGGTGTTGTTCGCGGATCCCGACGTTGGCAGTATTTTTGCAGGATGCTTTTCACCCGACGGACGGTTCGTGGCCGCTGGAGGCGACGACCAACTGGCGAGAATGTGGGATCTTTCGAAACAACACGTTCCTGCTGATCCACCGGATACCATTTTTCAGGGACATGCCGAGGCCATTCATGGTGTGGCACTCATCGGTGCCGCTCCGGTCGCTGGCCCGCAGCTCGACGAATTG
Organism: Allorhodopirellula heiligendammensis; assembly: GCF_007860105.1. Taxonomy (NCBI): domain Bacteria; kingdom Pseudomonadati; phylum Planctomycetota; class Planctomycetia; order Pirellulales; family Pirellulaceae; genus Allorhodopirellula; species Allorhodopirellula heiligendammensis. The sequence goes on along the minus strand of NZ_SJPU01000002.1, from coordinate 1,850,461 downwards.
GAACCGAGTGCGAATCGGTCCAACCCAGACGGCCCCAATGGTTTCGCCAGAGTTTCGAACGACAGCTCCACCCGTGGTGAACACGACGAAACTCTTGCGGCCTCGAGTCCATCGACGCTACGCTTATTCACCGCCTCTCACGACCGCAGCATTCGAGTATGGGATCCACGATTTGGCGTCGCGTCCTCGGGCACCGACGACACTTATCCGATGGGCCCGACTGGACGAGAGTTGCTCGATTTAGTGAGGCACCGCGACGGCGTGAATTCCATTGAGTTCAATTCAGACGGATCACTCATGATGACGGCGGGTAGGGATGGAAATGTGGTACTCTGGCCCGCCTGTGATCCCTAACGATCAGCATCCATGTCATTTTCTGACAGCCTTCCGCGATCCGCCAATCCACCACGAGCTCGCGTTCGATTCCCGACTCTGTTTTCGCCGACAGTCGACCTACTGACTTTCGGCGGCAGTGCGGTGCTTGCCTTGATGATGCTGCCCATCGGCGCTGCACTGGGGATACTTCATGACGAGACCTCCGGCTGGACCTGGGTTGCCGCCATCTTGCTAATCGACGTGGCACACGTCTATGCGACCGGCTTTCGTGTCTACTTTGACCCTGTGGAGCTGCGTCGCCGACCTTGGCTGTACGCGCTCACACCTCTACTGGCATTTGCCGTCGGTGTCGCCGTCTACAGTGAAAGCGTGCCTCTGTTTTGGAGCTTGTTAGCCTATTTGGCGGTTTTCCATTTCGTTCGCCAACAGTACGGATGGGTCGCTCTCTACCGATCTCGCGAGAATGACCATGAACGGTGGGGATGGTGGGTCGATACGGTGACGATCTACCTTGCTACGATCTATCCACTCGTATACTGGCACGCTCACCTGCCGCGTAATTTCAGTTGGTTTACCGCAGGGGACTTCGTCACGTTACCACCGATCACAGCGGTCATCCTGCAGCCTATTTATTGGTCGGCGTTATTGGTCTATGCGACCCGGTCAGCATATCGCGGCCTCAAACAAGGCAATTGGAATCCGGGCAAAGACATCGTCGTGATCAGCACAGTACTGTGTTGGTATGTCGGCATCATCACGCTCAATTCCGACTATGCCTTCACCGTCACCAATGTGATCATTCATGGGGTACCCTACATGGTATTGATCTATTGGTACCGTTGGCGTCGAGGTGAGGACACGCCCCCCTCGCGCTGGCAAACCTCATTGGGTCGCCTGTCGCTATTCCTGGGCGTGATCTGGATACTTGCTTATGCCGAAGAATTGATTTGGGATTGCGGCCTATCACATCAACATCCTTGGCTGTTCGGTTGGGCGGATATCCAAGGCTCACCAGACGCGCACTCTGCTAGCGGGCCACTCGCCAGCGCAAACTGGTTGGCCCCCTTGCTCGCGGTTCCTCAAATCACGCACTACGTGCTCGACGGATTCATTTGGAAGCGTTCGGCGCGGCGGGCTCACGACTTTCCAGACCCCTCGCAATGACCCTCGCCACCCGCTTCGCTTGGACCGCCTTGCCCTTTGCGTTGAAGTGCACGTTCTTGTTCAGCTGAAGCTCGTCGAGTCGATCCTGGCACAGTGCGTAGAGATCATTGATCTCGATTTCATTGGCGTTCATGATTTCGATGGCGATCTCGTTGTACACCTTTGCGTCGGCAGGCAGGCGAGCTGGACTAACCCCGGCGGGGTAACCGGTTGTTGTGGCGTAGATTAACTTTGCGTCTGTGGCTTTGAGTTTTTCAACAATCTCAGTCAGATTCTTCCGATACGTTTCAGGCTCCGCTTGGCGTGGGTCGTCCATGGAGTTCGAAGCCTGAGATGCATCGGCCTCACGCACATGTTTAAGATCATGCAAGCCGAAGTTGAAATGAATCACATCCCATTGAGGCCCTTTCAGCCACCGACCGATGTCGGCAACCCCCTTGGTCGTGCCCGAGCAATTCTCAGGTCGACGTCCATCGGGTGAATGCGGACGATAGACGTTCGCTTTGCCTGTGAGAGCGTCTCGGACCTGCAGCGTGTATCCAATCGAGATCGAATCGCCCAAAATTAATACGTTGGGCAAGTCGGGGTCAGGCGTGGTCGCCCATTCGCCCGTTTTCGTTTCAGCCTGGGCACCCGCGTTGGATTGTGCGGCCGAGCCTTGGTCCGCTCGGAGCAGTGGACTGATGGCAAATGCGAGACTAAACGTCAGCGTCATTGTGAGTGTGTGAACCATGGTGCAGTCTTTGAGTTGGCGGAAAAACCTGCGGTTGGGAAAAAATGCTGAAATCTGAGTATAGCCACTTGCAGTGGATTGGATCGCTAGTGGCATCGCCCCGCCTGAGAACTGTCGAAGGTGTGTCGGATAGGCGTAATTTGCCAGCAAATCAGGTTAATAGGGATGCAGCGGTCGGAATTGAACTGACAGTTCAGCTTCGGATGGTTGTCCCAGGAGGCCGATGTTTAACCACGTATGGGCAAGGAACTCGACGTTGACCTCGATAAGCCCCTCTCCGCTTACGAATGGACTCGGATGTTTTCGCTGATCACCGATTGTTACCAAGCTCGCCGACACGCCTGTTCCCGCAGACTTGCATCACCGCTCTTCGCCTTCATCGCACTCACAGTCGTGGTTGCCGGATGCCAGTCGCCAATCCGAGCGCTGGTGGGCGGCAATATGGGCCTCACCGGCAAGATGGGCATCGATGGCGATGTCAGAATGAGCGGTGAAATGGTGACTATCAGCCGTAGCGACAACACTGCCTCCCACATTCAGAGCGTCGTGATCGACGGTCGAGCTGAAAATGCTGGAGGCCGCATTGCGATCGTCGATGTAGATGGTTTGATCCTCAACCGCAATTTCAGCGGTTTAAACTCGATGGGTGAAAACCCCGTTGCACTGTTCCGGGAGAAGATGCGACGCATCGAATGCGACGGTTCAATCTCTGCAGTGGTACTGCGAATCAATACACCCGGAGGCGGTGTGACGGCCACGGACATTCTCGCCCATGATGTGACTCGACTGAAACAGTGCCGAGACATTCCAGTCGTCGCTTGTTTAATGACTACTGGTTGCGGGGGTGGTTATTACCTCGCCACTCATGCCGATCAAATCGTAGCCCACCCGACTTCAGTCGTTGGCGGCATTGGCGTGATCCTGAATAGCTACAACATGGAAGACACGCTGGGCCAATACAACATCATCCCAGTACCGGTGAAATCCGGCGACAAAATCGACCTGGGGTCACCTCAGCGGACGATGAAGATTTCGGAGCGAGAAATCCTGCAAGCGATGGCGGACCAATTTCATGAACGTTTCATTGCTCAAGTCCAACGTTCGCGAGGTGCCAAACTTCGACAGACCCTACCACCATTAGCACTCGGCCTGAGCGATCAGAAGCGGGATAACGAAGCAGTCGACCACGAACCCCTTTCAGCCAGCGACACCAATCAAATTTTCGACGGTCGTGTGTGGACTGGATTGCAAGCGGTGGAACAGGGTTTGGTTGATAGCACGGGGTATCTCGACGACGCGATTGATCTTGCCGGTCGCATGGCCGGTTTACCAGTAAATGCACCTGTGGTGCTGCTGCGGCGCGACAACGATCGCGCATTGAGTGAGTTTGATGTCACTCCCAACTCGCCAATGAGTTCGCTGTTACCAATCAGTATCCCAGGACTTGATCGTGCGAAGATGCCAACATTTCTATACCTCTGGCAACCCGAACCCAGCTTCGTCACCACTGCTGGTTGATCAACGCGGATGCGTTTGGAAGCAGGTGCCGAAACTCACTCGGCTTGAGACCGGATGGACACGCTATTGGCATGAGCGGTAAGACCTTCTTTTTCAGCCAATCGAATCACGTCGGGTGCGATCGCACGGGTAGCCTCGGTCGCAAACGATGTGACGCTGCCCGACCTTAAGAAACTGTTCACCGACAGCCCCTCGGCCCATTTGCAGGTTCCCCCAGTGGGTAACACATGACTCGGCCCGGCAGCATAATCACCGAGGGCAACCGGTGTGTGGTGGCCCAAAAACGCAGCCCCGCTATTGCGAATCTTCTCGATCAGTACGCTGGGGTGAGCGGTCTGGATATGCAAGTGCTCTGGAGCAAACGAGTCCGTCAAGGCGCAGGCTTGATCGGCATCACGGACTAGAATGAGGGCACCGAAATCCGCCAGTGCATCCCGTACGAGATCGCTTCGCTGCAACTCGGCAAGTTGAGAGGACAGTTCTATTTGAACTTGCTCGATCAGATCGGGGTGCCAGGTAATCAAGATTGCCGATCCAGGCGAATGCTCGGCCTGGGCTAGCAGGTCAGCGGCGACAAATGCAGCGGATGCGGTCTCATCGGCCAGCACGATAACCTCACTGGGACCTGCGAACGAATCGATATCGACCGTTCCAAAGACATGTTTCTTGGCCAGTGCGACGAACAGGTTGCCCGGGCCGACGATTTTATCCACTGCGGGCAAAGCATCACAGCCATACGCCATGGCGGCGACTGCCTGCGCCCCCCCGCAGCGATAGACTTCCGTGAGCCCCAGTTCGTGACAGGTCGCGAGCATGTCATTGTTGTAAGCACCGAAAGGCGTGGGCGGCGCGACCACCGCGATTTCTCCGACACCGGCTACCTGGGCAGGTACCGCGGTCATCAGCACTGTAGACGGGTACGCTGCGGCGCCTCCTGGAACACAGATCCCAATCCGCCGCAGCGGCACATATCGTTGTGTCAAACGTACTCCGGGTCGAGGTTGAATCGTTACATCGCTGTGACGAATTGCCGTTTGAAACTGGACGATGTTGTCTCGAATTCGCCGAATGGATTCAAGGAACTCAGGGTCGGCCGCCGCGTGGGCTGCAGCCAAGTCCGCGGCGGGAACACGCAAGCTCGGAGCCGTCAACTCCGCCCCATCGAGCGCCTTCGTATAGCGCAGAAGCGCAGGGGTACCTTCGCTCAACACGTCCCGACAAATCGTTTCAACCACCTCCACGGGAGTGAGTGGTTTGCCAAAAACCGCTTGGGTGAGTTCTCGTCCACGCGGACTCACTAAGTCACCACGCGGGCTGAGCTTTTCACGAAGTTCGGCAAGTACCTCGTCGCCACCACCACGTGCATCGACGTATCGGATCACAGATTCAGTTCGTTCGGACATCATGAAAAATTGGGCTGTGGAGGCGAAAGTGGTGTGGTGGCGGAGGAACTGGATTCTGTGCGATAACCTAAGGATCGAAGCGGGTCCCACGGGCGGCACGCGATCGACACCCGCTCAGTAGGTCGTCGATAACCGATCGGTATTTCCGTCCAGCAGGCTCTCCAACTCGCACCATCTTAACGACGCCATCCTGGTTTGCTAAGGCGCACTCCCTCCTCCTGTCCCACTCTCCCACTATGATCGACCTGCGTAGCGACACGCTCACCCAGCCCACCGCTGAAATGCGCCACGCGATGGCCCACGCTCGGGTGGGCGATGGTGTGATCGACATCGATCCTACCGTCGAGATGCTCGAGCGAGAAACGGCGGCTCTGCTCGGCAAGGAGAACGCATTGTTCATGCCCAGCGGCACGATGACCAATCAGGTTGGCGTGCGAATTCACTGCGATCGGGGGAGTGAGTTTTTATGCGAAACAGACTGCCATATCTATCAATACGAGCAAGGAGCGTTTGCCCAATTATCGGGTTTGGTAGCTCAACCCATTGCCGGCCACGAAGGGGTGCTCGGTCTCGACCATCTCCGCGGGACGATCCGCCCGGAAAATGATCACATGGTGAGGACTCGTTTGCTGTGCCTGGAGAACACGCACAATCGCTGGGGCGGACGCGTGATACCTCAAGCAACGATTGACACCGTTTGCCAGTGGGCACACGAGCACGGATTGAAAGCACACCTCGATGGGGCGCGGATTTGGAACGCGGCGGTGGCAACAAACATGGAATTATCGCGAATGGTCGCTCCATTTGATTCCATCAGCGTGTGCTTCAGCAAGGGGCTCGGGGCGCCGGTAGGTTCCGCTTTGGTCGGTACGAACGAATTCATCGATCACGCCCGCCGAGCACGAAAATTGTTTGGCGGTGGGATGCGACAAGCCGGCATCATTGCCGCTGGCGCCTTGTACGCGTTACAGCATCACCGTGATCGTCTACGGCTCGATCACGAGGCGGCCCAACAACTCGCCGATGCCGCTGTGGCCCACTCTGCGGTAAAAGTGCGTGGCGGAAGGGTCGATACCAACATCGTGATGCTGGAGGTGGATCCGGCGTGGGGCTCAGCGGCTGATTTGCAATCTCGATTGTTTGCCGCAGGGGTGGATAGTTTCGCCATGGGAGATCAAATCATTCGATTCGTTACGCACTTGGACGTAACGCCAGATCAAATTGACCAGGCCTGTCACATCCTGCGATCCGTCCTGAGCGCCGCCAGAGGCCGTTCATGATTCGGCTGGCAGCAATTGCGGGGGTGTTTGTGATTGCCGTCGCTGTTCGATGGCCGTCGTGTGGTGAGAGTTTCTGGGTGGATGAGCTGCACACTGCGTGGTGCATCGCTGACTCGCTCGACCAAGTCGCAGATCGCGCAGCGATTGGTAATCAGCAACCCACCTACTTTCACGCTCTCTATCTGTGGCAGTTCTGCCTGCCCGCGAGCGTGATCGCTCTGTATGGTACCGAGGCAGCATTGCGGGCGTCGAGTGTGCTCCTCACAGCAGCATCAGCGGCTTGGTTGGTGGCCATCGTTAGCGGCCAGCCGAAACACCGACAAACGTCCGGCCGCGTCCCCACGGTGATGCTAATCGGTGGCATTGCCGCCGGACTGGGGCTGGCCCTTGAACACAATGCGATTTTTTTTGGGACCGAACTGCGGCCTTACTCCGCGATCATTTTTCTCACGACGGCAGCCCTCGCTCTGGCCAATCGGTTGAGCCAGGTGAACGCCACTTCCCTCGACGCGACGGCACCCGCGATGCGGTTTCGAGACGTGGTACCGCGGGTCGCTCTGCATGCGATCGTACTGTTATCCGCCGACATTCACATCACTTCGCTGATCGTACTCGCACCACAAATGATGATTTTCGCGATCAGCGATGTCTGGCGACTTCGGGCGGTCCCCCACCGCCGCCGAGTGATCTTGCTCACGCACGGGGTGGTCGGCTTGGCGTGGATTGCGTGGGCGACGGTTTGGAGTAACTCACACGCTGACCTGTGGGAATCGCGGGATCAATGGAATTTCTTTGCCACGGCCGACGGCTGGCACGACATCTGGAACATGTGGCCTTGGGGGCCCCTTGCCGCGATGCCTGTCGCCGGCTGGGCAATGGGACGCCAACGACGAGGAGGTGCGATGCGTCCGCCCAATGGGCAACACAATGTCACCACTGCCACACTGATTCTGGCTGGAGTCATCGCTTCGACGCTCGCTTGTTACGTGCTGACCGCGCATGCCGGTATCCCATTATGGCATCGACGCTACTTGATCGCCGCATTGCCACTGCTGTGTGCGGCGATGGGCTGGTTCATCGGAGCGATCGATACATCCTTCCATTGGCGGACCGCGCTCTTTGCCGTCGGCCTATCAATCGCCTGTATCGGATTGCTGATGTATCAACAGGGAACATTCGCGACCTGGCGCCGTGGTGAATTTCGAGTGGCACGGCGTAGTGAAAACTGGAAATCAGCGATAGAACTGGTGCGTAAATTGGCAGTCGATGGCGATCGTGTCTGGATCGACGCAGGCTTAATCGAACAAAATGGCTTACCGACCCTGGTGGCAGACCCTCAGACGGAAGAATACTTACGCTATGTCGCGAGCGGTCCCTATCGCTTGGGTGAGCGAGTTCAAGGAGTTGGAATCGGACGCGACGCGATCTCGAGTTGGCTCGCCTCAGCGGTTGCCGACTCCGTCGACCCGCCGCGTTACTTAATCACTCGGCGTCGATCGCGCCGCATGGTTGAACTGCCAGCGGGGATAACAGGATATCGATTCGGCAGTGTTACCGTTTTGCTTCGACAATGATGTCACGCAATGCCGTGCGGAGGGGATCGTCGTGAGCACCACAGAACCCGCGATGTTCACGCCGCCGCCAGCCTTCGGCGTGTTCGAATGAGCCACTGAGTTGGCCCACTCCACGCGAATCTTCGAGCATCGTTTCGAGATAGCTCTCCATACCCTGGCTCTCATCGAGCCACTGTTTTTGGCTGGCGTGACAGGCCAACGCCTGAGTTTTCTTCTCGATGACCGAGGAGGTATTGACGAAAAAGTGGGGCTGGACGAATTCGCCAGTAGGCTGGCGATTGCCCAGCGGCTGAGCATGGTACACGGTTACAGGCTCATAATACGGCGCGGTGGGCGGTATGCTTTCGAGGTTGGGCATGCCATGGCTGAATGCCGCGCTGACGGCGAGTTTACAAGCGACCTCGTGATCCTCCATGTAGTCGATCGGTGAATGGACAAGCACGACGGAGGCATTGGACTGGCGGACGACCGCCGTCACCTTCTGCAAATTTTCAGTGGTATAGGCAATTTCCATATCGTGACAAATGGGACTGTGAAAGGTCGCCCCGAGCAGATCCGCTGCGTTTCGTGCTTCTGCCAACCGCGTCGCCGCGCAGGTTTCGCGGTCCATCGTCGTGCTACCACGCGATCCGTCAGCAATGTTCATGTAGTGCAGGTCCCACCCTTGTTCGGCGAGCAACAGCATCGTTCCTGCAAACAGAAACTCAATGTCATCGGGATGGGCAGCAATCGCGAGAGCAGACGGCATAGAAGGGTCCTTTGTAGGGCGTTAAATAGGATTCCAGAATATTGGGTAGAGCCCCGGAGGCTGGACGCCAACTTGGAGATCGGGTCACTCCACCGCAACAGCAATGTTTCCGCGGACTTTATCGCTGAGCACCCATCGATCGGCAACCCGAGTAGCTCTGCCAGGTGTTCACTCAATAGCCGGAGAAAACCTGGCTTGATGAGACTGCTGGATAGAACCGTTTGTCCCACCAGCGGATCGCAACGTCCGGTCGGCGGCCTGCCCGTTTTTTGGATCGCCAGAACCAGCAATTCGCTGCGAGAGATCGGAAGGACCAGTCGCTCATCGTCGTCGGATCGTCTGCCCGCAAGACTTTGCGAAGCGTTCTTTGTGGAGAGAGTTCGCATCGAGTATCTTATGGCGTACCCCTCCCAGCGGAATTTTCCCGCTTTCCCACCTCGATCGCTGCCAGCCAATATGTCCTTCCGCCCACTACCGCCCGTTCCAGCTAGCCTGGTCGCCAGCCTCTCGGTATTCGCACTATTGCTCAGTTTGACTTCATCGATATTGGCCGCCGACGCTTGGCCGGAGTTCCGTGGTCCCGCCGGCGACGGCATCGCAGTCAATCAAACTCCGCCGTTGGAGTTTGGCGAAGGTAAAAACCTGAAGTGGAAGACGGCACTCCCCGGCAAGGCTTGGTCGTCGCCGGTGGTCGCTGATGGCGTGGTATGGTTGACGACCGCGATCGAGCGCTCGGCCACGCCCGAGGAACGCGACGCATTGCTCCGCAACACGAAGGCCGACGAAAAACAGTTCAAAAGTCTGGCCATTGCCAAAGCGATCGAGTTGAAGCTGGTCAGCGTGAATGTGGAGACTGGTGAACTGCTCGGCTCCGTAGATTTGGCGACGGTGGAAACACCCGACGCGATCCACGCAACCAATTCCTATGCGTCCCCCACCCCGTTCATCGATGGTGACTTTGTCTATTGCCACTTTGGAACCTTCGGGACCTTCTGTGTCGATCGCCGGTCTGGTGAAATTGTGTGGCAGCGAACTCTGCCACTCGAACACGGTGTCGGCCCCGGCAGTTCGCCGATCGTTCATGACGGTCGCTTAATTTTGATCCAAGATGGGATGGATCAACAGTACGTCACCGCGTTGGATACGGCCACAGGCGAGACGCTGTGGACGACGCAGCGACCGCCTATGGAGGCGCCCACCGGCGATATGAAGAAATCGTATTGCACTCCCGTCGTCGCCACCGATTCGACTGGCCGGGAGCAATTACTGTGCATGGGATCGCAGTGGATGGTCTCGTATAACTCCCAAACCGGTGAAGAATACTGGCGACTGTACCACGGCAAGGGTTTTTCCGTGGTGCCGCGTCCGGTGGTGCTGGATGACGTCGTATTCTTTGCGACGGGATTTGGCAAACCAGAATTGTGGGCTGGGCGGATCGACGGTGACGGTGATGTCACATCCACACATGTCGTTTGGACGGTCAAAAAAGGTATCCCGTCTAAGTCGTCACCGTTGCTGCATGACGATTTGCTCTATCTCGTCGATGACAACGGCGTCGCTGTTTGCTTTGATGCCGCCAGTGGCGACATGGTGTGGAAGAAACGACTCGGAGGCAAGTTCTCTGCATCACCATTGCTCGCCGGTGAGCATCTGTATTTCGGCAATCACGAGGGTGAAGTCTATGTGTTGACCTTGGGCGCCGACAGTGAAATCGTCCACACGAATCAAGTTGAGGGGCAGATCATGGCATCTCCTGCCGCGATCGACAACGCGTTGATTTTGCGCACCGATAGAGCCCTGTACCGGTTTGAAAAACCCGGTCCGACCTCATGATCGACGAATCCAAAATGCCAGGGCGTGTGTGGTGGGCGACCACAGGTGACATCAATGCCTTCTTTGGGCTGATGCTCGATAACCTGGCGGGCCTGCTGTTGATGGTGGCGCTGCTGGCTGGGTTTGGATTGCCCGCCTCGTTCGTGGTAACGCACATGGTTCCCGGGACGGCAATCGGCGTTTTCGTTGGCGATCTGGCCTTCTTTTTCATCGCCCTGTCGCTTGCTCGCCGGAAGCATCGCGTTGATGTCACCGCGATGCCGTTGGGCTTGGACACGCCATCGACATTCGGGATGATTCTGCTGGTCCTCGGTCCCTCGTTCACGTCCGCACGCGCGGCGGGGATGGAGGTGGAAGCGGCCGCGCTGCACACGTGGCACATTGGGATTTGGTGCATGGTTTTTTGTGCCATTGTCAAACTAGTCTGCACACCGTTTTCACAGTGGGTGCGATCAGTGGTTCCGCGTGCGGGATTGCTCGGCTCGCTGGCAGCGATCGCACTCGTCTTGATTAGCTTCTTCCCCCTAACTCATATTTTAGGCTCGCCTATCCCAGGAATTCTGGCGTTGGTGATTGTGCTGGGGACATTGATTGGCCGCGTTCCCTTACCTGGGCGCACCCCCGGCACACTCGGTGCTCTCGTGGTTGCCGGAGCGGTCTACTACATCATGTGCGGGTTGGGGTGGTTTGGCTACGAATTCCCGGACGCCGTCCAAGTGCAATGGTTTTCGGTGCAATGGATGGATGCTTGGCGAGGCGGATGGATCGAGGCCTTACCCGCTGCGATTGCTTACTTGCCTTTTGTATTGCCCTTTGCGCTGGTGACGGTCGTCGGCGGGATTGACTGCACCGAGAGTGCCGCGTCGGTGGGCGATGAATACGATGCCCGGGTCGTGATCGGCGTTGAAGCGATCGCGACACTGATTGCCGGTTTGTCCGGTGGCGTGATTCAAACGACACCGTACATTGGGCACCCCGCTTACAAAGCGATGGGCGGCCGGGCAGCATACACGTTGGCGACAGCGATTCTGATCGGAACGGCAGGCACGGTCGGCTACTTTGCCTGGCTGAACGCATGGATTCCCGCTCCAGCGGTTTATCCAATCTTGGTTTTTGTGGGATTGGAAATCACGTCCCAGACATTCTTGGCGACGCCCCGCCGGCATTATGCTGCGGTGGCGATTGCCTGCTTGCCGGCACTAGCGTATCTGGCCATCAGTTTACCAGATCGGATCTTCGGTGATGCGGCGATGTTCACCGCAGAAATGTCAATCGGAAATCTTGCAAGTGAGTCGCTGCGTCAAGATTTACAAACGCTGCGGATGCTGAGCAATGGATTCATCATCACGGGCCTACTATGGGCGTGGATGCTTGCTTCTATGATTGACCACAAACTCAAACTCGCCGCTGGCGTGTTGTTTCTCTGCGCCGCGTTGACATCGATTGGCGTGATGCACTCACCCCTGCAAGGTAACCGCTTGTTCATCCCATTCCTGGTCGGCGAGGGAAGCCCATTGGCGTTGCCCGCGGAGTTTTCATCAGCGGTGATGCAGTACGTAATCGGATATTCGCTCGCGGGATTATTTGTATTGGCATGGTGTTGGGTTTCTCCACCGGAGCAGGACAATGTCAACCATTAGGAAACTGCCCACGATGAAGATCCGCCGTTTTTGTTGCCTGTCGAGACGAAGTCATGGCATGCGTTAGCCCTAGACGCAAGTCTGGGAGATCGCTTTCCGGGCGGTCCATTGCGTGGATCCCGCCAGACGAGCGACGTTTTACAAACTGATTTCATGCGACCGACTGCCCACTCATACTCACTACAATTGCTATTCTTACAATGGTGGTGTTGGTGCATCTGGATGTTTCTGTTGGTGGTGTCGCATCCACTCGGAATGCACGCTTGGACACTCTCCTTCTCGGAGATGGCATGGGTTGCGGGAGAATGTGTTCTATTACAGATCACTCCGCTGTTACTTGCGGTTGCCTGGTACTGGCAGCGTCCGGGAGCGGCGGTCAGACACAGTTCCTGCTTGTTTGCACTGATGCCGATAGGATTCGCGGTCGCCGTGCTCGTTTTTCGCGGCAGCGGAATGCATTTGGCTTCGAGTGACTTTCGAGAGGCAATTCGCGAGCATCTACCGCGACTGATCGCGTTCTTTTCGTGGGGAATGTTGGTGCCGCTACTCGCGATCGCGGTCTATGTCGCGATCGGTATCAGATTGTCGAAACTGTTAACGTGGTGGCTCACTGAGAATCCGCTGGCTGTCCGCATGTTGTCGTTCACAGCTACATTATCTTGCACCGCGATCGTCTGTGGTTCGCTGCTGTGGCTTTCGCAAGGGCGCAGTGAAATGCTTGCTGCCACGCACGCCCAGATCACGCGTCATCCCTTCAATCTCCTTGGTTTGAATGTTGACATTCCTAGCAAGGCTGGCGAACAAAATGATCCTGATCAGCGGGGCGCCGAGTCGGTCCAACCTTTTACGTTTGATCTCGCCAGCTTTTCCGACAGCGTAAGCAGTCGGATGCGGCAGATGCGAATGAACGTCGTTATCGAGCCGACGGTTGATACCGGTCCCGCTCCGAGACCGGATGTATTAATTATCATTTGTGAGTCGCTGCGGAGCGAAATGCTGGCTCCGGACATCGTGCCGCACACATTCGCAGCGGCGCGGTCAGGATGGTGGCTGCGGCAGCACTATTCCGGTGGCAACGCCACGAGTCTCGGTATTTTTTCATTAGTCAGCGGACTGGAATCAATTTGGTTCTATCGATCCGAGGTTCGATTCGCTCCTGCCCTCAACCGACTCTTCCGCCAAGCAGGTTACGAACTCGGTTTCTTTGCAGGGCATGATGATTGGGGTACGTTTCAAATGGACGCCTTTCTATCGCCGCGGCAATACGATCGCTACGAGACCGAACCGATGGACTGGCTGGCGTCGGACCGACGGTCCATCGCCAAGACAGTCCAGTTTCTTCGAAAACCTGAATCCCCGCATGCCCGACCTCCACGGCTGGCGGTGTTGTTTCTCTACAGCACTCACACGCCGTTTGACGTTGCGGACGCCCACGCGAGGGATCAACCGGCGGCCTCGGCCGACTACCCCATTCCCTACCCCCAATCATGGCGGGGCAGCGTGTGGAATCGATACCGCAACGCCGCCCGCTCGCTCGATGCGGAATTGGCTGAAGTGCTCCAGAGCGACGCCGTTATCGCAATGCTGGGCGACCACGGTGAGTCATTTCTCGATGATGGCACGATTGGCCATGGCACCAAGTTGTCACGGGTTCAAACCCGAACGGCCGCGATGATTTGTGCTCCGCACCTATCTTCTCGCGAAATTCGCGAACGCACGACGCATATGGATGTCTTGCCAACGCTGCTCGGGGCCGCTGGAATCGAACTCTCGCTACCGGGACAATTTGATGGTCTGAACTTGGAGACGGCAACGTTGACTGAACTGCAGACTCGTACTTTTTCCATCTCAAACCTAGTTGGCCGTGATCTCGTTCTCGTTCCTCCCGCCACCCGTCGATCAGGTGCAACGTTTGGTACACGAGTAGAGTTTTCACTACTCGACAACACCATCTCGCCGCGAGGCGCTATCAATGCTCAGGGTAATCTGAGCGGGCCAGGCGATCGAGGATTGTTGCGAGATTGGATGGAGCAATTAGTGCGTTGATACCAATCCGGCACATCGCCCCGTCCGAGGTGGCGTGCTTACTCAAGACCTTGGTCCCAAACTAAGCGTGATGCCGTGTTGTGATTTCGACCAGAGGGTCGTGCAGTCGCCCATTGCTAGCCACAACACTGGTACTGCCGATCGGCAATTCGGCACCGCGTGCGTCGGTGATCCGCCCGCCCGCTTCCTGAACGAAGAGCGCAGCGGCGGCGAAATCCCATGGTGAGAGTTGGTATTCAAAAAATCCATCGAGCTGGCCGCAACCGACCATGCACAGATCGAGCGATGCGGTCCCAAACCGCCGTATGCCGTGAATATCGTTTGAAAAGCATTCCTCGATAGCCGCCAGCGTTGATCGCATCATCGCACCGCGGTCGTAATAAAACCCGCAACCGATCATGGCTTGATTCAGCGAATCGGCTTTGCTGACGTGCACGCGTTCGCTACCACGGAAGGCACCCTGGCCGCGGATAACCGTGAACAGCTCATCGTGCATCGGCTGGTAAATCGCCCCCACCATCGCTCGGCCGCGTTCATAGTACCCAATGGAAACGGCAAAGTGCTCAATTCGATGAGCAAAATTATTGGTGCCATCGAGCGGGTCGATAATCCACAAATGCTCGGCATCGACGTTGCCACCTTGCAGCGATTCCTCACCAAGCATCTCGTGAGTTGGGTAGGCATCTTGCAAAAATGCGGCAATCGCTCGCTCGCTCTCTATGTCGGCGTCACTGACGAGGTCGTAGGTACTTCCGCCCCCCGCCGACTTGTCACGGATCGTCACGCCCTGTTCGAAGTATCGACGGAGAATAGCGCCGCCTACCCGAGCTGCCGCCACCGCAATATTTAAGTGATCTTGGAGTTGTGTCATGCACGGTAGCCTAACAGATTTGGATTCGCTTTCCCGCCCGTGATTGATACCACTGGTATTTTGTGGTTCACTTGACCCGCTAAGTTCACAGCAAGTCCCTCCTGGGACAATACATTATTATTAAACTGAAAGAGTTAAGATGATTGGATCGATGATCGCAGATTCGGCCACCATGGGAATGGGTTACGCAGAGCGGCTGCTCCAGGGCATTCCCGCATCGCAGTTTGGTCGGTTTGCGGAAGTAAATGGACAGACGATCCACTCCAACCACCCCGCTTTCATCATCGGGCATCTGAGCCTCTATCCGAGCCGTGTGGTTGCAGAATTAGGCGGAAACGCAGAGGCGATCAACCCCTCGAGCCAATACGAGTCGCTCTTCTCGCCCTCGGCGAGCTGTGTGGACGATCCTGACGCCACCATCTATCCCGCCATGGATGAGATCACCGAAAAGTTTTTCACTGCTCAACGGGCCGCGATTGAAACGTTGCGAGCGAGCGATGACAGCTTGTTCCCAGCAGAAACCCCACTGGAACGCATGCGCGCGAAATTCCCAACCATCGGATCGCTGCACGCGTTTTACTTAGGTGGCCACGTGATGATGCACCTTGGCCAACTCAGTGCCTGGCGTCGGGCGATGGGTATGGACCCAGCCTAATTTGCCCGCCGAATTTTAATTTGCGAATCAGAGCTCCGCCGAGCCATCGGCGGAGCTTGTCTCGCCCGTCAACGGGCAGAGTGCGCCGCCTACAATTCCCACCTCGGAGCGATGCTGGCTAGCGTGAATGTCGTCCCATCATCAGGCGACGGTGGCAACACGAGCATGATTTAACCCACGTCGGTGCCTACCCACGCGGACCGAGCATTAACCGCGTTTTTTGTTGGTTTTGGGGCGTTTGCGATCTCGTGGCAGCGGCGCCGCCGGCTCTTCCGGGTTCATCCGCTGCCGCAGCCGATCAGCCCACGTCGGCTCGGCCGTCTCACCTGCAGAAGGGCCCCCGGGTCGCTTTGGCGCAGCCAGCCGATTACCTGCGGCGCCTTTGGCATTGGATCCGCCGCGATGATTGACTTTCCCTTCCAAGACGGCTTTGTCGAAGTGAGGCGTTTTTGGCAACGTCTTCTTGACCAAGATCCGCTCGCCAATCCCCCACAAGCTACTCGTGATGAAGTAGATGCACAGACCTGCGGGCACTCGGAAGAAGAAGAGACCCATGATCAGGGTCATGTAGCTCATCATCTTCTGGGTCATCGCAGTTTGCTCGTCCGTCGCAGGCGGCATGAACATCTTTTGCTGAGCCAGGAACAATACCATGACGATAACGGGCAAAATATTGAAGTATGGCCCCAACCAGCCCGTGCCTCGACCCGCAAGGTAATCCCACATCCAATCCCCCCAGTAATACAACATGTCAGGAGCGGCGAGATTGGAGGCCCACGTTGTCCAAGATGCAAAGGCAGCCTGACGCAACTCGATGTCCACCGACAGCGATCGATACAGCCCCATGAAGATCGGCAACTGCAAGAACATCGGCAGGCAACCTGAGAGTGGATTGAACCCAACCCGCTGCTGCAATTCACGCTGGGCTTTGACACGGCCTTCCATGTCGTCTTTGTACTGCTCGGTGATCTTCTTCAATTCAGGGGCGAGTTCCTGCATCCGCTGCGCGTTGACAGCCGCTTTGCGGGACAACGGGAACATCGCTCCACGAACGATGATCGTCAGCAAGACGATGGCCAGAGCATAGTTGCCAATCCCCGAAAGCACGTGCAACAGATTGCCGAGCAGCTTGGCTGGCCACGAGAACCATCCGTAGTAAATGCAGTCCTGCAATCCGTATTGATCGAAGAGTTCAGGTTGCTTGGGGCCAGCGAACAAACGCAGACTTTGTTTCAAACTTGACCCCGGAGGAACACTGGCTACCGCACTGTCGAGATAGAACGTCGTGTTGACGGCGCGCTCTTGATGTTTTGGGATTTCAGCCGGATCAGCAGCCAGGGTGCCGATGGCACGGCGGAAATTGGTAAGGCGGTCCTCGTCTGCGGGCGGGAGGTAAGCCACGGTGAAATACTGGGCATCGACGCCAATGTACTGCAGGTCTTTTGCAGCAGCGTCGGAATTGGGTGAGAACAGATTTTGGTCATCGGCGACTGCATCTTTGCGAGCACGTTTCAGCAAGCCGTAACCTGAGACGAGTTCATGCCCGCCGGCAGTCGTATTATAGACCAGGTCGCGAGCGGCCGAACCGCCCCAGTTGGGGCTGATTTTATTGCTATACCACCAACCTTCCAGCGTGATCCCGTTGACGCCTTCGAGCCGATAAGCGAGCTCCTGAGACTTGTCGTAGCGATTGTCAATCTGCACATCCATATCGAGCACATAGCTACCTGGACGTAGCGAATACGAACGCTGCAGCCCAACGGCGTGACCGCCCGCATCCTGCATCTCTTGTTCACTCAATCGCAATTCAAACGACACCGTTTGGGCATCGGCATCAGCCCCTTGGCCGGCGCCTTGTTCGGCGTCATCGAGCTTACCCTCGGGCGTGACGTTCCAGATGAAATCGCCAGGGTCCCCCAAGGAAGGCAGCGCCCGTTTGCCGGGGGCAATCTCGCGGCGACCAACTTTGCTGACCGTCAACAGCGACGATAGACGGGTGAGATTACCTTTGACTTGATCTTCACCGCCCTTGTCCGCTAGCCGCACCAAGTCCAGCGGATGCTCAGTCAGTTCCGCAGTGAACTGGATTGCTTTGTCATTTTCCCGGATCACATCGAGAGTTACTTTGTCGCCTGGTTTCGTGCCGTTGAGCCACCCACTGAGCATGTCCGTATTACTGATGGGGTCATCATTGACGGCGACGATCCGGTCACCGGGACGAAGTCCGTTGGGCACACCAGCGGTCGTAGAAACCGCGGCGGCGGCAGGCGTGCCGGGACCGACGACGTTCACTGCGACCCCCTCGACCGTGGCGGTGGGGTCGGCCGCGAGATAACCCAGGTATCCGCTGAGAACGTCCACCCGACGATATTTCAATCGCCCATTTTTCTTTCGCTCCGTCAGCTCAATCCGTTCAATACCACCGCCGCGACTATTGAGCGTGACGAGCATGACATGTCCGCTGGCCGGATCCATGGAGCCGAGTGTCCGCCATTCTGGATTCTCCGGGCGTTCGGGGACATCCTCGATATCGGCAGACGCCACGGAGGAGCCTTCGGACTCTGTCGTGGCATCGGGGTTGGACGGCTCGATAGCGGCATCGCGCTCGGACTCGGCGACCTCGGCGAGCGTGTCGTCTGGGGCGACCGGCTGGACCGGCGGCGGCACGAACATGGTCCGCAACGACATGTAGACGAGGAAGAAGGCGGTCGAGGCGAGAAGGAAGGATGAAAAGCGGCGATCCACGAAATTATTGGCCGATCGAGATAGGCGGGGGCAAACGTCCAACATCCCAAATCGGGTGCTGGCGAAACCGGCATTCTTGCCGCTGGGGGGATTTTTGAAAAGCCAAACCAAGCCAAGAACGTCAGAATGCCGCCAATCAACCCGTCAGCGACCACCCACTGTGCCCTTTTTGAGAGCATTTTCCCACTAAAATCGGCGAATTGGAGGCTACCAGCCGAAAAAGGGCCAGGGCCCAGAATGGTTCGCGCCCGGCGGCATTTCGATAAATCCGTCACTGGCCGCTAGCGAAACGAGGTCTCCTGACCCTTTTCCAATCACTAATTCGGCTCGGCCCGGTCGAGTCATGCGAACGGCGCGAAGCCAGATCAAGGGGAGCGTTTTCTGCCCCACGTCGTCGAGTTCGACGCTGGGGGGCGCGCATTGCCAACGTGTCAGACCGGCGAGTTTGTCGATGAGCGGCAACGCAAATCGAACGGCCCCCATCGTCGCACTGACTGGATTGCCTGGCAGCCCAATGATGGGCGTCGCGACATCCCCGGGAGACTCAGCGTGGATGGCGCCGAGAATGGGTTTGCCCGGTCGCAGGGGCAATTTATGAAAAACCGTCTCCGCACCGAGCTGACGGACGACTTCGGGGACGTAGTCGTGGTCGCCCATCGACACGCCGCCGGTCAACAAAACCATGTCATGGCCGCGGATCGCGTGCGCGAGCGTTTGCCGCAGTTGAGCGGGATCGTCGCCGGCATGCAGCAAAGTCGGCTGATCAAGATAGCGGCGCCTTGCCAGCAGCGCGGCGAGGGCGGGCGCGTTGCTATTGCGGATTTTCCACGCTGGCAGCGGTCCGCTCGGCACCTCCGCTTCCACATGGGGCCCGCCACTGAGTTCATCGCCGGTGGTAATAATGGCAACGCGGACCCGACGGTGCACCGAAGTCATCGTGACACCAAAACTCGCCATCGCAGCGGCTTGCGGTGAATCAATCACAATCCCTGCGGCTAGAGCTTGCGCCCCCACCGTCAAGTTCTCGCCTTGCCGCCGAATATTCGCACCCTCCGTACTGCCGCTGGCCTCCGCTCGCCACTGAATCGCTCCGAGCGGCAGAGATGGCATGGGCGATTTTTCAATCGTGTGTTCTCGCTGGATCACACGGTCGCAGCCCGATGGAACGATGCCGCCGGTGAAAATGCGAATCACACCGTCAGCCGAAAACGTGGGTGGCGGTGATCCTGGAACACTCTCCGCGGTAACCGGTATCTCGTCGGTACGAAAAAGATCGCTGAGCGTGCCGCCGTCTCGATGAGCCACCGCATATCCGTCCATGGCCGACACATCAGCGGCGGGGTGATCGCGGTCGGCCTGAATCGGTTCGGCCAACACCCGGCCAACACATTCACGACATTGAGACTCAACCTCGACCGGCATGAGGGGTTCAGCGAGCGCGGCGATGGCATCGTCGAGGCAATCGAATCGGTAGGGAGTCATACGCGTAGGTCGTGTGGTGAATTAACATTGTGCAGCACACCGGCGGGAAGTTCGACAAAGCAGCAGTCCACACCCTCTAGAAAGCGATACAGACTGCGATGCGCTGATCCTGCGAGTGCCTGCAGGTCACCCTGCAGCGCAACCGGGTAGATCGCTACGAGCGGCTGGATGCGTTTCTTCACCGCAACATCGTCGGAGATCGCGACGACAACACGGTCGGGTGCATCGCTGAATACCGAGATCAGGTGTTGGAGATGCGTAGCGTTGAGAGCGGGCATGTCAACTGCGGTCACCAAAACTCCGGCGCAACCGAGTGAGTTCGCCAACTCGACGGCGCCACACACGCCTTCGACAGGCCCACGATCCGGTACCTCATCAACTATCACAACCACGCCGGGTGGCAATGGATTGGCGGAACAACCTATGTCTTGAAATGATTCGCCATCCCTTGTTCTGATTGTGGAGCGATCAGCGATGTTCCCGCCGGTACTGCTAACGCTGCCCCGGGTGGGCTCCGCCGCATCGGCGGCTAAAGAACACGCAACATGATCGCAGCAGGCGGCAAGCTGCTCGAGGGCGTGATCGAGAAACGTACCGCCAGATTCATGCGGAAGTTCTGCTTTACAACGCCCCATCCGGATCGAACGTCCACCGGCGAGCACGGCGCCGAGGAGGAGAGTGCGAGGCATGCCTAACCTGTTTCCGCCAAGGTTGCCGGTGGGGATTCTTGAAGTTCCTGCAAGTGATGCTGCGTACGGTCGACGGTGAACCGGATCTGTTCCTCGGTGTGCGCACTCGTGATGAAGAACCGCAAGCGGGCCGCAGACTCGTCTACGGCTGGGTAGAGGATGGGCTGCACGTTGATGGCGTCTTTCTTGAGCCGATTACTCAGCCGCAGCGCGACGAGCGAATTCCCGGTGATGACGGGGACCACGGGCGTCCCGCCGCTGTCACCAGTATCGAGCCCCGCCGTCTGGCACAGCGACAAGAATAAGCGACTGTTGTGGCGCAATTGCTCGACCCGCTGCGGCTCACGCTCGAGAACCTCCAGCGACGCGATCGCGGCAGCGACTTGGCCCGGTGGCATCCCGACACTAAACACAAAACCTGGAGCCGTGTAGCGAAGCAGCTCGACGAGAGCTTGCGAGCCCGCGATGTATCCACCGCACGAGGACGCAGACTTACTCAGCGTGCCCATCCAAATGTCGATTTGTCGAGGATCCAGCCCAAAATGCTCGGCAATACCATGGCCAGTCTTACCCATCGTACCGAAACTATGAGCCTCATCGACCATCAGCATGCAGCGATGGCGTTTCTTGACTTCGACGAATTTGGGAACATCTGAAAAATCGCCATCCATGCTATAGACACCTTCGATCACTACCAACGTGCGGCGGTAATGAGATCGCAAGGCCGTCAGCATTCGATCGAGGGCGGCGTAGTCATTGTGAGGAAACGGACGTCGTTTGGCGCCCGAAAGCAGCGCGCCTTGCACGATGCTGTTATGCGATAAAGCATCGTGCAGGATCAGGTCTTCCGGCCCCACGAGATGGCCGATTGTTGTCTCGTTCGTGGCATGGCCGCCGACCATGGTGATGGCGGCATCGACCCCCACCCAGTCCGCGATTTTTCGTTCGAGTTCACCGTGGATCGGCTTCTCTCCGCTGACTAAGCGGCTCGCCGAGACACTCGTTCCGTAACGGGCGATCGCGTCCGATGCGGCGGCAGAGACTTCCGGGTGGCCGCTCAAGCCGAGATAGTTGTAGCTGGCAAAGCTGATGTAGCTCTCGCCGTCGATGGTCGTGGTATCGCCGACAATGCCGTCATGGACGGTGAAGAAAGGGTTCGGACAACCGGTCAACTGCATCTGCCGCATGGTCGCTTTGAGTCGACGATACTCCGTGAACTGCGTCACATCGTCTTCAGGGTCCACGGTCACATTGCGAATCGAGCGGGTCGCGGATCCATCCCCGGATGCTTCCCCCACGGCCGCCCGCAGGTCGGTGCCGTCGACCTGATCATCGCTCAACCCCAGCTGAGCGTTGGGATCGCGCAAGAACGACTCGGCGCGGCGGCGGGCCCCCGAGGGCAGATATCGCTCGACCGCTGCAGCGATCTGGCCGATCGTTTCGATCTCGTCGAGCACCTGCTCGGGAAATCGACCGCCGAAGGTGCGTTCGAGATTACGCGCGATCTCGAGCCGTTCGAGGCTGTCCAAACCGAGATCCAAAACGATGTTGGTATCGGTCGACATCTGTCCGGCTCGCTCACCGGCAATTCGACGAACATGGATTTCGATCGCATCGATGATGATCGGATCGGCAGGAGCGTTCAGTCCGCTGCTGCCTGCGGCCGCCTTCATCATCGTTTCACCGCGTGTGGCGGAGGAATGCTGCGAAGCTTCCTCACCTCGCACCCACTGCGCGACTACCTTCAGGTCATTATCGCGGACGGCGTGCAAACACGCGTGACGCTGGATTTTGCCACTGCTCGTCTTGGGAACGCTGCTATTGCGAACGAGATAAACCGCATCGGGCGGCAGGTCGTGCTCTTCGGTAACCGCCCGGCGAATTGCCTGCAGGTGCTCATCCCAATCCAGATCGCGGCGCCGAATCGTTTCAGCCACGATGACGAGTTGTTCCCGATCACTATCGGTCATTGCGAAGGCCGCTACCGAGCCGGCTTGAACAACTTCACTGGCCCGCTCCACGGTGGCCTCGATGTCTTGCGGATAGCGATTGACGCCCCGCACAATGATCATGTCTTTGAGCCGACCGGAAATGTAAAGCTGGCCCTCGTGCAGAAAGCCGAGATCACCCGTTCGCAGAAACGGGCCTTGGTCGTCATCGGTCATCGCTGCGAAAGTTTTGGCGGACTCCTCACGTCGCTGCCAATAGCCACGGCCGACGGAAGGACTCTGCACCCAAATCTCACCAATCGAACCCGCTGACAAGATGCCGCAGGTATCCGGATCAACGATCTCAATCCGCTCCCCCGGAAGAATACGACCGCAGCCAACGAGTTGACGAGCGGAGTCACTCTGGGAAGCGGGCCGAACGGTTTTCTTGTCCAGCGCCGGACCATCAAAGTACTGCAGCACTGGCCGGGTCTGGTCCGCCCCGTTGTCCTGGGGGCCGCCAGTAACAATCAGCGTCGTTTCGGCCATGCCATAGCACGGCAGGTGCGAGGTTGCACGGAACCCAATTTTTCCGAACCGCTGCGAGAACGCATCCAGGGTGGAGGCGCGAATAGGCTCAGCACCATTGAAGGCAATCTCCCAAGACGAAAGATCAAGGCCAGAGACTTCCGCATCATCAATCTTGTCAACACAGAGTTGATAGGCAAAATTGGGCCCACCACTAACGGTGACGTTGTACTTAGAGACGACCTGCAACCAGCGAGCAGGACGCTGAAGAAATGCCATTGGGCTCATCAAGACGTTGGGACAGCCCATGAACATCGGCATTACGACCCCGCCAATCAATCCCATGTCGTGATAGGTCGGCAACCATGAAGCGCCAATGATGGATTTCGAGGGCTGGAAAGCGTGGAGGATCAATTCGCTGTTGGCGATTAAGTTCGCCTGAGTCAACATCACTCCTTTCGGCGAACCTGTCGATCCGGAGGTATACTGCAACACTCCCAGTGCGTCGTTGCGAAGTCGCGGACAACGCCAATACGAGCCATCGCGATGCTCGGGCAAATCGGTGCCGAGTAATTGCACACCGACTAAGTCCTCGTGCAACTCGGGTCCGGAGAGTTGCTCGATCACCGCTCCCGTCGAAAGAGCCCATCGTGCGTCGGCGTCCAAGACGATCGAGCGAATCCGCGATGCCTTGCGATTCCGCCTCGGCGGGAAGGCCGGAACGGCTATAGCACCGGTAGCGAACACCGCAAACAGCGCGACCACAAAATCAAGGCTCGGTGGATAGAGCAGCAACACTCGGTCCCCTGGGCGAATGCCACATCGGCCCTGCAGATATCCCGCCAATCCGCGGACCTGCTCCCATAACTGCGCATAGGTCAGCGACTCTTCACTGCCGTCGCCGTCGGTGAACGAAAATGCCGTGTTATCCGATCGAGCCTGTTCCCAGTGCCGCAGAATCGACACGAAATGGTCACGCGGCGGCATGTCGCCGCTAAAGTACTTTTGAAGGTCCACCAATTTCAACCTAGTGCAGGTAGGAGTTTTCGACGATTTCTAATCCGAAACGGGACGGACCGATGACCGGAGCGGTGCAAACCCCTGTTCGGATTGCCCCCCAGTCTATCTTCTCTAACCAGCATTGTTCATGGGTACATGAATAAAAGTGGGCTTTCCTGTCCTCACGACTGACTCCGAAAACCTCCCGGGAGGCCACGGCTTAGCCCCAGCCTGGCCCCCCACGATGCTGCCAGCGTGAGGTCCATGCTGGCCAGAGAACGCTGCGCGAGCACGGCACGGTCCCTACCGCCAAATACTCGGCGGCACTAATCCCGCGACATTGCTGGTATTGGTCATGCCGGCCGGATGGTTCAATGGAGGTGACTGCGGCATCAGTTCGGTTGCTCGCAAGCCCGTCTGCAGTGTTGAGCGGCTTCCTTGGGCAGCCAGGCTGCTAGCAGGGCTGACGCCGCCATTGAGAGGCTGGTATTGGACGTTGCTACCGAGCGGCTGCAGTTTGCTGGCGAGTGGCTGCAGCTTGGCGGCAACCTCCGGTGAGACGTTACTGGCGAGGCTGCTGGCCGACGAAGCAGGAACTCGGCCCACCGGCTCGAAATCAACCTTTTGCTCCCGCGTCATCCGGGTCAAACGCTGGGGAACCTGGATTGTCTGCGTGACAGCTTCCCACTGCACCTGGGTCGTGGTTTCCGAGACGACCTCATCGCGAGCCTGCCAACGGATTTCGGGCACATGCTGGTACGCAACGGTGGGCTGCCGAAACGGGTTCCAGCGGCCTTCGACACGGGGTAGCCAGCGTGACTCGGTAACAGGCGTATAGGTCCGGCGTGTCGCTGGTCGGGTTTCGACCACCGTCTTGGGCTGGTAGACGGTGTGCTGCTGCTCCATCATTTTTGTTTCGACGACTGGCCGCTCGATCGTACGTATTACCTGGCGGTAGACAATTCCGGTGTCCGGGTTGGTGTAGTATCCCGGCGTATCCTCAGCGAGCACAGCCGAAGGAGAGGCGACAGCAGCTACCGTAGCAACCAATGGAGTGAACATTTGTTTGCGAAAACTGGCGATGTAACGCATCACAATCCCTGTTCTGGCGTGAAAACTTCTCACCAAAGCCGAGTCCGCTTGGCGATTGTTCAAGAAGAGAAGACAATGGAAGTGTTCATCGGACATTCTCCTCCCATACATCACCCTCTAACCCTCCCGGGCCGAGAAACGGATGATTATCACACCGAATATTCTGCAAATGCTGCGTTGCCCCGCCGGTGGAGGAGCACTCGTACTGGCCGATCGGCAGCTGATTGAGAGGGTCAATGCGGCTATCAGCGACGGCACCGCCCGCGACCAACTCGACGCGCGTGTCGACGAACCTATCGACGCAGGGGTAGTCAACACCGCTAGAAATCGCCTGTATCCCATTCGCGACAACATCACGACGTTGATCGCCGATGATGCCATCCGCATTGACAATTTGGGAGCAGGCCAGACGCCTGGCCTGTCCTGAATGTCATCAGTAGCAACGCGACAGAAACGTCGAGTTCGCGGGGACCGCGAACTGGCAGTCAACGGCTGATTTTTGCAAAGTCATTCTTGTCCGATGCTTGACTGCAGAGGGACTCGCAGGCGGTCGCGCCAATTAGGGAGCAACTTTCTTTTCGATCAATCCGAACGCTGCCCGAGCACCTGCGTCACCGGTCGGTTGGGTGAACTTATCATCACCTACATGCACCACAATGGACTTGCCCACAATCGAATTCGGACCGCGCAGTGAGATCACGTTGTCAGTGATCTCGATTTTAGCGACACCTTGATCATCTGCGGTGATATTGCCGAGGTCCCCAAAATGACGTTCCGCGTCGGTAGGCTTGCCGTGCTTTTGTCCGGTCGGATTAAAATGTCCTCCGGCAGACTTGCCTGTTTCCTTGTCGGACAGATCACCGCTCTCGTGAACATGGAATCCATGCTTACCAGGCTTCAATCCTTTCACTTCCCCGGTAACAGTCACCTTGTCCCCCAACTGCGTGAAATTCACTGTACCGGTGACGCCGCTGCCCCCGATCTGCTCAAGCCGGCAAATCGCGACATCGCTCTGACCGGTCGTGTCCTCGACGTCGTCGGAGGCGGTGCCAGCAATCGGACTCTGCGATGTCGTTTCAGAATTCGCTGGATTCACGGCAGCTGAATCCGGCGATTTTTCGCACCCGAGTGTCATGAACGCGACGCTGGCGATGATCAAAAACGAGGGGCTGTTGAGGCGGTGGAACATTGAGATCTCCTTGATGGGATGTGCGGTTCAGGCCCGAGAGCAGCCGCTGCTTGGCCGCGATCGAGAGTGACATTGATCCCAGGTGATCTGCAAATCCGATGCCGTTATCCGCTATCTATTCCTGCCAGTCGCTATCGAGATCGTCGGCAATCGTCTCGCCGCCCGCCGCCACCTCGTCAAGCCCCAACTGGGCGAACTGCTCATCGTTGAGTTGGACGTAGCCAAGGCCATGGAGGACCTCAAGCACTTCACTGCAGGTTGGGAACATCCGACCGGAGCTCTGCTTGTATTCGTCCATGGCCTTCATGAACTCAACTTCCCCGGCGGAGTAGTCTCGCTCGCAGGTCGTCGGATCGATGTGCCGGCGGCGCTGATTTTTACGGCGTGATGTCGCGGGCGCCTTGCTGCTATCACAGTTGGCGCCTCCACGACGATCCTCACGACGACGGTCCATCGTGAGCGTGTTCGCGATCGGGGAATTGACAGGTGCGGCGACGTCGGCGGTTGAAACAGACATGAAGGGTCCTCGTGCGATAGGATGTTACTTGGGAGAGCGATCTGACGGATCGAAACTCCTGGGTCATCAATAGGTAGCATGGCGATGGTGTGCATGAGGCAAGCCTGGTGGACTTTGACGGCAATTCCTCAAGTGCGGAGCAGTGACCTTGCGGCCTGTAACGATTCTCGCGGTCCTGCCCGCCAAATTACGTCATTTTCACGCGATCAATGTCATGCACCGCATGCAGTCGCTGGCATGGCAGCAGCCGCTGACGCTGCTCGCTGCGTTTGCCTGGCTAGGCGTGCTGCTGGACCGGTCCACAGAGCTCCCTCAGTCACTATGGCTGTCGCTGCTGGTCTGCTCGGCGATTGGATTGCCGATTTGTTCACGGTTGCCCCCACCCGACTTGAACCGGTTGCGGATTCCCATAATCGGCATGTTAATAATCAGCCTATTCGCACTGCGGCATCACAATGTGACGTCCCAGTATGCTGCAGCGACGGTTTTTGACGTCCTTCAGGATCAAGCGGAACCGATGATCCTAACGGGGGTAGTCGATCGGCCAGCCCGTATGCAACGAGACCCACTCGATGTGGCGGCAAGCTGGCGGGATGACGCAGCGAGCGGCCTGCGCGGGACCAGCAAGTTTCAAACAATCCTGCAGGTCTCAATCCGAACGTTGCGGATTGGCTTCCAACCGGAACCTTTCACCGGGCGGGCATTGGTGCGGGTTGACGGAGATTGCGTCTCTCTCTTGCCAGGGGACCATGTCAAATTAATGGGTCAGATCTCACTGTTTACTCCGCCGACGAATCCCGGCGAGCGCGACATGCGGGAATGGGCGGCCCGCAACGATCTACAGTGCACCTTGCAGGTCGATAGTCTCGAGGGCGTGAGCAGGCCCGACAGCACTGAAGCGGGACAGCGTTACACCATCTGGCAGCGTGGCGGACGGATCGTGGCGTCGCTCGCCGCGTCTGCTCGAGAATCGATCCTGCAACAGATTGCCCCGGACCAACAGGGACTCGCCCTAGCACTCGTCCTCGGCCAGCGAGATTTGCTCGATCGCACGACAGCGGAATCCCTGCTCGTCACCGGCACCGCGCACTTGCTCTCGGTCAGTGGCCTGCATCTAGGTATCCTGCTGGTGCTAGCGCGAATCATCGCTGGACTGCTGCGTTTTCCCTTAAAATTGCAGTGGGTTTTCCTGGTTGGCGTAACGTTGTTCTACGTCGCCATCACAGGTGGGCGACCGCCCGTGTTACGTGCCGCCATTTTGCTATCGACGGTCGTTTTGTCCACGGCAATGGCTCGTCCGCAGCAACCGATTAATTCACTCTCCCTCGCCGCGATCGTGCTCGCTGGGTGGATGCCTGCCGCTATTTTCAGTGTCGGCATGCAGTTGTCATTTCTCGCCGTGGCGACGTTGTTGAGCTGTGGTCGTCCGCGGAGCCGTGGGCATACCCTCGCCAGCCAAAGCATTGAACTGGAACATCAATTCGATGAATTGGCGCGCCAATCTCTGGGACGCCTTCGGCGGTATCTGCAGTGGTCCAGCAGAGGATTGATGATTGCCGTTTGGTATAGCGGCTGTGTATCTGTGATCACACTACCAATCGTCTGGAATCAATTTCATGTCGTCTCACCAATCAGCGTGCTCGTCAATGTGGTGCTGTCACCTCTCATGCTGGTCGCATTGTCTGCCGGTGTGTCGACGGTCTTGGCAGCCGGCGTATTCACGCCTCTCGCTGTCATCCCCGGCTGGGTTTGCTCCGAGGTCTTAACAGTCATGCGATGGGTCATTGAGCAGGCGTCAAAGGTCCCAGGGGGTCATGCATGGCTCCCGAGTCCCTCGGTACTCTGGGTGGCGATGTTCTACGCGGTGCTGCTGCTGATCGTGGCGGCGCGTGCATGCAACCACAGGCGAGTGCCGATCGTTCTCTGGTCCATCGCCTGGTTCGCAACCGCATGGTGGACGGCCACAACCCCCAGTGCGTTGCCCGCTGGAACCTACGAAGCAACCTTTGTCGATGTGGGCCACGGCACCGCGACCATCCTGCGTCCACGCTCAGATGATATCTGGCTGTATGATTGCGGGTGGCTGGGGAACTTCCATCAAAGCAGTCAGAAGGTTGACGATGTGCTGTGGTCGATGGGCGTGACGCGACTGCAGGGAATCGTGATTTCCCATGCCGATGCTGACCACTTCAATGCGTTGCCGGGATTGGCAAAGCGTTTCTCGATCGGTTGCATTATCACTCCTCCGGACATGCTGTCCGGTGATGGTGCGATGCTCGCGCGCACACGTCGCGTCATCCAAGAGTACGACATCCCGGTGTACGAAATCGATCGTGACGGTTCGCTCGCGAAGCGATTGAAGCTTGCTGAACCGCCGTTCTGGTTGCGCGACGTGCACGTATTGCACCCTCCTGCTGTGCCACTCGATGCGAGCGACAATGCAAATTCACTGGTGCTGCAGATCGATCACGGCGGACGCTATCTGTTACTGCCGGGAGATCTAGAACCACCGGGCACCGCCGTTTTAATATCGACACCTCGGCCGCGACCGGGCGGGGTCATGATGGCACCCCATCATGGCAGCCTGCGGATGGATGCGGGTGCAGTGCTGCAGTGGGCACGCCCCCGTGAGACCATTGTCAGCGGTGGCAAACGGGCTGCGAAGCCTGCCGTCACCCAGATGCTTTCCGCCGCCGGCGGCGGTGTTCACGTCACCGCCGACGATGGCGCGATACGTGTCCGGATGGATGCCGCCGGCAACGTTGAGATCCGCTCCTGGCTGGGCGATCCCTGGTAACCAAAAACCGACTACCGACAAATGATGTTCGGAAACCGACATGAGCGCTCACTCATCGCCATAATGCCGGCGCGGATGGCGGCACCTCATCTCCCAGGACAAAGTCGTCGTCACCGCGTGACGAGCGTCTTGGGCACTTCCGGCTTGTGCGTCACCAGGGGTCCCGATTGGCTCGGGCCGGCCTGTCGCAAGGCGTTAAGTACGTTTTGCTGCGTGACGAGATCGCGTAGCAAGATGGGGCGACTCGGGTCACTGCCCGGATAGATCGCCAGCAGCGGAATCGACTTGCTCTGTAACTCATCGAGTTTGGCCTTGATCTCAGGACTCCGATCGGTCCAGTCAGCATACATTGTCACCACACCGAGTTCCTCCACCAGGTCGGCTGTTGGCTGCGTGTCGATCGCCACCCCGAGGTTCACCAAACAGCTAAGGCACCACTTGGCAGAAAAATCGACCAGCACCGTCTTGCCCTCGGCATGCAGTTCTTGCAGACGCACTTCATCGTACGGCTCCCAAGCGAGCAATTCCTGCTTCGTCTGCTGATCTGGAGCGGCGGGACCGAGATACGTGAACGCCAGAAGGGAGATCGCCACGGCCACCCCGATTCCGGAGACCCACGCGATCAGGCGACGTTGGGCAGTTTGCCACGACGGCGTTTTACCAATGATCCAGCAACCGAACCAAACGCCCATCAAGGCCGCGAAGACCCACATTTTATCTGCGTCATCGAAGGTGTAAAAGAAGAACGCAACGGTAGCCAAAAACAAAAATGCCAAGAACTCTTTGAACGTTTCCATCCACGGTCCGGGCTTGGGTAGCCAAGACATCATCTTGGGCCAAATCCCCATGATCACGTAGGGAACGGACATCCCTAGACCTACGACAAGAATCACAATCGTCGATTGCAGCGGTGGTAGCTTGCCGCCGATCAATGCGAAAATGCCACCGAGGAATGGACCACTGCAGGGTGTCGATAACACGGTAGCGAACATGCCTTTGAAGAATGCACCGGTGTAGCCTTCACGTTGCTGCAGTTCCTGAGCTCCTTTGCTCGAGGCCATTCCAGGAGCAGGTAGCTCCCACACACCGAAGTAACTTAATGCCATCGCGAACATCAACACGATCAACGCAATGCGGACTTCGGGGTGCGTGAACATCTCGCCCCAGGCCATCGAAAACACAACCATCAGCACGGCGAGCAACACAAAGATTGCCATGATGCCAGCGGCATAAGAGAAGTTCAGCAAAAACGCTCGCCGACGATCTGAGCCTGCCTGCTGGACAAAACTCATCACCTTCAGACCGACAACCGGCAGCACGCAGGGCATGAAGTTCAAGATGAACCCGCCCAGCAATGCAAACCCCAGTAGCACCGGTAGCGTCATCGATGTACCCGAGGAATCTTCCATCACCAGCGGCGCGACGGTCGCATCATCCGACGCATTTCCACCGGCTGCTGCGGGCGGTTTCGGCACGCTCGAAATCGCCGCTGCGGGAGTGATTTTGTCCACCCATTGCGTGTTGCCCGCCAGCTTTTTGACATCGCCGAACTTCGCAGAGGTCAGTGTCATCGCAGCGGCCTGCGCGCCACCGGTACTCTCGGCTGGATCGCCTGCTACGACATTGACAACGGCCTCGAAGCGAACCGCCTTTGGCACCAAGCAACTCGAGGCCGTGCAGGCTTGATAGCCGATAGCGCCTCGAATGGTTTTCTTGCCAGGTTTCGCGTCCGCAGGAATTTCGATCGGCATGGTCCACGTCACATCACCGTCGTGATATTGATTGACGAGCCCAGGAACGAGCTCCTCTTTGATGATCTCCGCATCCGTTTTCGGAGCAGCAATCTTCAAACCCGCTTTATCTTCGACGGCAAAGTTCGTCGACATCGGGTCGTCACCAACAACCCCAGGATATGTGTGGTACTCGCCCTCAGGCAGAGCCGTGAAAACGAGCTTGCCTTGCTGTCCGGGTCGCAACGACGCGGGTGTCACATACGCTCGCCACCGGATTGCGTAGTCTTCGTCCTGAAAGAGCGGAATCGCTGACGTGTCGACTTGCTCGCTGTTCGCCGAGGTCCCCGCGTCCGCCGACAACTCGGTGTCCGCAGCTCCCTTTGCTTCGATCCCCACCATCGCGGACTTCGCTAGCGCGGGAGGGGCTAGACCGGCGTAACTGGCTGTCAGTGTTTCATCGAGCGGTTGGCAGGCACCGCCGGTCATGCATGTCAGGGCACTGATTTCGACCTTGATCTCCGGCAGAGACTCGGCCGTCTGATCAGCCTGCTGGATCTTTGCCACGGCAAAGAACTTGACTTCGTCTTCATGTTCCTCAACCGTGATACCACCGAACTCTTCAGAAATGCTCTTCTTCGGCTTCGCATCGGCACGCCACTCGCCCACGATCTGCAACACATCGTCACTGACGATACTCATTTTCGTTGGCAGGGGTCCGCCTTTAGGCTGCGTCAGAGAATAGATGTGCCATGGTGATTCCAGGGCAACATCGACCTGAACGACAACCAGTTGCGGCTGATCGGCGACTGCATAGAAGGACGCCTTGACGACAGCGGGCTCCTGCTGGCCCAACCCACTCGGATCCGCTTGGCCGTAGCGTCCCAATGACAGCGAGGGGAACAGTCCCGTGGTGTCACCAACGTCGGCGCGTACCGATGACACCATTGGCCCTACCGCCATGACCAACAGCGCAAACACAGCCGCCATCGTGATCGTTCGGCCGCACCCACCGACCAGGAGCCGCGAACGATTATCGCGCGGTTGACACCGCCGCTGTGAGCCGAGGGTCGGTGCCATTTGTTTCACATTCGACCGGGTCATTTGCAGAGTCGTCATCAGCGTAGGGCTTGGTGAAAGTCAGATTCGATTGAGAACTTAAATTAGATCCGAAGTTGCCTTCGCAGGGTGATCGCAATTCTAACAGATTCGGCAATCCGAAGCGATTAAATGAGAAATCCGGCCCTGGATCTGCTGAGCACTCGCGGCAAACTGCCTATTCTCCGCAATCAGCCAGACTAGCCAATTGGCCAGACTGCCGACGCGATTGACTTCGATCAGCGTCTGAGCTAGCTCGCACTCGCATTGAGAAAATGGTCGAATCCGACGATACCCCGCCACCGCCGCAGCGAGCGGTGAGCCAGGCTCCGACGCGGCCCCCCGGGTGATTGACGGTGCGGCGTCAAAATCCCCCGCCCAGCGAGCCAAGTCGGCGGCCGGCGAATCCAAATCAATCGCGTCGTAGTCTAGAATTCCTTCCACCAGCCCTCGGTCGTTGAACAACACGTGCTCGCGATGGCAATCACGGATTACCCAAGACGATGTCAGGTGCTGCGAATCACAGACATGCTGCCGCAGTCGTTCGATTAGCTGTGGACTGATCACGGCCCACTCCCGAGAAAGCCAACCCACACACTGCGCCAATCGTTTGGCGAGCTCGCGACAACGCAATACTGAAGCTGGATCGTGCAGCTCCTCAGAGGTCAACTGGCAAGTCAATTGATTAGCCAGTTCGTCCTGAGCGGGGATGACGGCAGTGATTTGGTCAATCAGCGGTGAGAGCTGTTGCAGCCGCCTGATGCGATCCGTGAGGCAACGGGGCACACCTGGCGCCGCCGAGCGTGCCAACCCCGCAAGATCGCAATCTGCTCGATTCATCGCAGCGTGAACACGGGCGATCGCTTCGCCTCCAGCGGCGACTGCCTGTGCCGATGTCTCAGCGGGCAGCGCCGCGCCTGGAATCCAACGCGCCAGCTCCCAAACGCGGCCATAGGCGTGCAATTGCGCGGCGTCGACGTCGGCACGGATGAGCGGCGGTGCCAGCAGGTTACAATGGCGTGCGGCCGCTTGGACAATCGCAGCAATCCGCATAATTTGCGGTGTCGATGTCGCCGGCGACCACGCTTTCAG
Organism: Allorhodopirellula heiligendammensis; assembly: GCF_007860105.1. NCBI lineage: Bacteria > Pseudomonadati > Planctomycetota > Planctomycetia > Pirellulales > Pirellulaceae > Allorhodopirellula > Allorhodopirellula heiligendammensis. Next base: position 1,816,774 of record NZ_SJPU01000002.1, on the reverse strand, counting down.
GGCCCACGAGGGGGGAGGTTCGGCTCGTCCCGGCGAACGAGTCTCCGCGGCCACATCCACGCGGAAAACTGCCCCGCCACTGAATCCTGACCCAATCGGAGTCGTGCGAAAGTGCGCGGGAGGCATCACTGGATCGGCCGTCACCGGCGCAATCGTCGAACTTTCCAATGTGGCTGACCAGTGGGTCAGTACCGACAGTCGTTGCTCGGGCGTGAACATAAGCGTGGGTCAAGGCAATCGTAAAATGTTCGTCCGACGGGAATGCCCGCTGTACCGGCCCGGAGAGCCTCTTGAGCGGTAAATCGATCTCGGCGGGCGGCAAGATACCGCAAGGCGGCCTACAAAAGCAAGTTTTTACAAAACTTCTTTCGCCTCACTTTCGCCACGAATTGCGGGGCCAATCGAATCTTTCTGGCTAAGGGAAAACACGTCTTTGCCGCCCAACCATCGCCAAAACGGGTATTCGGCGATATACTCTCCGCCAGTAGTTGAGTACCGACGGCGCACTGTCGTTGGGCTTGTCTACAAGACACCTTTTAGGAATGAACAGATGGCAGAGGGTACGATCAAACGAGTCACCGACAAGGGATTTGGATTCATCGACACTGGAAGCAGCAAAGACTTGTTTTTTCACTCGTCAAGTCTTCAAGGGGTTAATTTCGATGACCTCCGCGAAGGCCAACGAGTGACCTACACCGAAGGCCGGGGCCCCAAGGGTCCTTGCGCTGAGAACGTCTCACTCGCTGAGTAGTGGATTCTCAGCGGCCGTGATTCGGAGCAGTCGCCCTGGGTGATTGATGTGATGAAACGTACTGCCGTTGAAGAAGATACCGAAGTGACGTAGTGAAGAATGAACAACGCGGTCCCAAGGGTTTCCCCTTCGAGAAATCCACCTTAGGCGACCGCGTGTGGATGGGGAGCGAGTCGCCAAGCCTGAATTTTTACGAATTCATCGCGGCGAAGCGCTCCTGACCACAAAGCCGATCCATTCTCTCTTGGATCGAGATAACCCCAAACATGCCCATCGACAAGTATCTATACTCTCGTGCTCTTTGCTGTTTGCCTTCCCACAATGCCGTTGCCCGCATGACGAGTGCTCGAATGCCCCACTCCCGTCCCGCTTGGCGCTCCCCGACTGGGATGCCCATCAAACGCCTGTCGCACACGGCACTGAAGATTACCGCAGCGATCACGCTCGCTGTCTCGGGTTTCGCATCCGCCGATGAACGGCCCAAACCCAGCCAGCCCAAACCAGCCCAATCTCAATCAGACCACCCCAGCTTGCAATACGATCGCTGGAGCGGCTCGATAAACGTGCCTGACCCCGTCGCGATCAGCGTGGACCATCGCGGCCGAGTTTTCGTCACTCAGACCCGGCGTCGAAAAATTCAGGATCTCGATATCCGCGAAAACCGTGACTGGATAGCCAACGACATCGGCCTGCAAAGCATCGAGGACAAAAAGTCTTTCTACCACTCCCGACTAGCCATCGGAGGCGACCAAGCCGTCCAGTCCAAGCATGTGACGGATGTCAACGGCGATGGCGAGCATGACTGGCGAGATCTCACGGTCATCGGTGAGGTGATCTATCGTCTCAGTGATGAGAACGGCGATGGGAAAGCCGACGAGATTGTCGTGTTCGATGACGATTTCAAAACCGAGGTCACCGGCATCGCTGCTGGGGTGATGGCATGGGGCGATGACGTGTACGCGACCATCGCACCGGACCTGTGGCGTTTGACGGACATCAATGATGATGGCGTTGCTGATACCCGCGAGGTGATTGCCACCGGCTTTGGTCTGCACATTGCCTATGCCGGCCACGACATGCACGGGCTCACCATGGGCCCCGACGGGAAGATGTACTGGTCCATCGGCGACAAAGGCATCAACGTCACCAGCCAATCAGGACGACATTATTTTTATCCTAACCAGGGCGGCGTCATGCGCTGCAATCCGGATGGCACCGACTTTGAAGTCTTCGCCCATGGACTGCGCAACGTGCAAGAAATCGCATTTGATCAATACGGCAATCTGTTCGGCGTCGACAACGATGCCGACCAACAAGACGAGCATGAAAGATTCGTTGCGATCGTCGATGGGATGGACGCGGGATGGAGGTCTCACTACCAATTCCGCGGCGATAAATACAACCCATGGACGAATGAGAACCTGTGGCGACTGCCTGGTGACGAGCACCCCGCTTACATTGTCCCTCCGATTGAACATTACGTCGACGGACCCGCCGGGTTTAAGTTCAACCCAGGCACAGCGTTGGGGCCCGCGTACGAAAACTATTTTTTCCTGACGTCGGCGCCCAACGGAAATCAATATGCCTTCCAAGTCGAACCCGTTGGTGACTCATTCCGAATGCTGAATGATCATCTCATTGGTAAAGGCCCTGCGATCGTGGGCCTCGCGTTCGGCCCCGATGGGGCACTCTACGGAGCGGACTGGGACGGCGGCTACCCTCTCGACCAAAAAGGGGCCGTCATTCGGATTGATGTTGAAAAATCCATGCGTCATCCGTTGCGGCAACAGGTCGCAGCAACTTTGGCCAAAGGAGTGGACGAAAGTTCGATCGCAGACCTGACAGATCAACTCTCCCATCCCGATATGCGAATCCGCCAAGCGGCGCAGTTTGAATTAGCAAACCGTGGCAACACGGAGGTCTTCCAAACCATCTTGAAAGCAGACGACTCGAGCACCCTAGCCAAGCTGCATGCCGTCTGGGGTCTGGGGCAACTTTCCCGCGCGGGCAACCAATCAGTGAACAGGAGCATTCAAGCCGCCCTCAAAGATGCATCCGCGCACGTTCGTGGGCAAGCGGCCAAGACTTGGGGAGAATCAAACACCAATGATGGCAGCGCCTTGATCCCGCTTCTGAGCGACGATGATTTGCATGTCCGCGTCAATGCTGCCTTGGCACTCGCCCGACACCCCAGCCCCCACGCGGCAGGCGAGCTGCTGGAAGCGGCCAGCAATCTGTCCGTGGATCAGCACTACCTCCGACACGCCATCGTCGCTGCGTTGGCAGCCTGCGCGTCCAGCCCAGACCTAGTGGCGAAGCAGAGTAGTGACAATGAAATGCAACGACTCTGCTGCGTGCTCGCTTTGCGCCGCCAAGCCAGTCCGGCCGTCGCGGAGTACTTGGATGATCCATCCGACTGGGTCGCAACCGCTGCGGCGCGAGCCATCCACGACGACCTGTCGATCGCAGAGGCGATGCCAGCTCTCGCCGCAGCGCTTTCCACAGACGCCTCCCACAGCGAGGCGTTTTGGCGACGCAGCATCAATGCGAACTACCGACTCGGTACCGCCGAGTGCTTCGATCGCGTTCTGGCGTTCGCATCACGAACGAACGCCCGTGCCGAAGTTCGAATCGATGCTTGCAACGCTGTTGCCAATTGGCTGCAGCCCCCCGTGCTCGACCGTGTCGAAGGTCGCCGGCGAGATCTCCCCAACGACCATCGGGCGATCGACGCTCCCACCGCCGAAAAGGAGCTTGCCTCGCTTGCCAGCGGCGGCGATCCACGCGTGCAATCAGCCAGCATCGCGGCGGCCACCAAACTTGGGATTAAGCTATCAACCCAAGCCTTGCGGGGGATCTTCCATACTGAATCACTCGACACTTCGCTCCGCATCGAATCATTGCGCTCGCTCGTGGCATCCGCAGACGATGATGCCGCCGGACTTTGCCTGGAGGCGGTGGCTTCACCTGATCAACCACTCCAGCTCGAAGGGGTAAAACTGCTTGCGAATCACTTTCCCAACCAAGCATTTCGCGCGATCAAGCAATCGTTTGAGCAAACCAAATTTCTGCGTGTGCGCCAGACCTGCATCCGCGCTGCCGGAACGCTCGGCCAAGCCGACAGTGATGCTTGGCTCACTCGACTAGCTGACCTGGCGATCGCCGGTGAACTGGAGTCCGAGCTCTCCCTGGATGTCTTCGAGTCGCTGCAGCAGGCCTTGTTAATACACGAGGACCGCAGTGCAGATGCCAGCCCCATCGCACGAAGCACGATGCAACTGCAGGAGCTGGCGGCTGCCCGCTCAAAAGACAATCCAGAGAATGCCAAGTATGCATTCTCGCGAGACGGCGGCGACGCTGAGAATGGCAAACGAATCTTCAATACCAACGTCGCTGCCCAATGCGTACGCTGCCATCGGATCGGCAAAGAAGGAAGCGATATCGGTCCCGAGCTAACGAAAATCGCAACCCAGCGGGACGCGGACTATCTCTTACGCGCGATCGTCTCTCCAAGCGAGGACATCGAACCAAAGTACAAGACAACCGCTTTTGTGCTCGACTCGGGAGCTGTCCTCAGCGGTGTGATTCAGTCCGAAAGTGACGACGAAATTATCGTCGCCGACGCTGCAGGCAAGCTGATCAAGATTGACCCTGACGAGATCGAAGACCAGGTCGAGCAAAAAGTATCCCTGATGCCTCAGATGCAAGCGGTGCTCTCAGCCGGTCAGGTCCGTGATCTGGTCGCCTACCTGCGTACTCTCAAACAGGGCAAGTGAAGGCGGCAAGCATTTTTTTCTCCACCTAAAGAAAGCTTTATCTTCGGATCAGCAGTACTTTAGGCGCCGGTGCGATAGTGGTATCAGACACCTGAAATCCACATCCTGGAGAGAACCATGACCAGCTTCGTAACCTTCATTTTATACAGCGCAGCGATTACGGCGACCATTCTGATTGTGACCTACTTTGCTGGCACGACCAAGGGTCGCACCCCGAAGTCAGACGGCTCCAACAAGCCACTCCCCGCACGCCGAATTCACGAATCAACCTGATCATGTACTGATTCCCGCGCACCGGGGGTCAGCTATACGACGCAGGTGTCATTTCCGCGATGCTTGGCCGCCTACCTGACGAGCCGCCTGAACGTATTGGCTGGCTTGTTCGAGATCGCCTTTCTTACGCTGAAAATCCGCCATCACCAGAAAAGCATCCGGAGTATCGGGCGAATTCTGGATCGCTCGGACAATCCAAGGCTCAGCAACGTCCCACTGATACTTCATATAGTCTCTGGCAATCATCAAGAGGGCGTCTTGATCGGGCTCTCCATCGGACAGCGATTTCGTGATCATCGCGAGTTCATCGAGCCGTTTGCGACCGTCTAAGTGCTTCTGCATATGCTGATCGGCACGCTCAGCATCGCCCTGTTCGGAATACGCCGACGCGAGCAGGTAATTGAGCGAGGCATCGTCAGCGAACCTGTTCATTAGTGGGGTGAGCACCTCGATGACCTGCGCATGCTCGCCGCGTTTGGCAAGCTGCGATGCGAGCGAGTGGCGAGCGGGGAAATTCAGCTCGTCGAGCTCGAGCACATCGCGTAAACCCTCGATTGCCTCGTCACTGCGTTGCATTTGTAGGAGGGCATCACAGCGCAGCAACCGCAGGGTTATGTTGTCGGGTTCATTTGCGATTTCGATATCGAACTGTTCAACAGCCTCCTGATACTTGCCCACATACTTCATCAACTTAGCAAGACCATGACGGGCCCGTCGCAGGGCGGGATCCTGCCGGATCGCGGTTCGAAACAATTTCTCCGCTGCGTCCATGTCCCCCGCGGTGGCGAGTAACTCTGCCTTGTAGGCAATCGCTCGAGGGTTCTCCGACGCTGCCTCGATCCACTCGTTGACATGATGGAGAGCCCGCTCGTTTTGCCCTTGTCGGATATCGCGATTGATGACCGCTTCCATGATCTCCGAGCCACGCTCAGGAAATCGAACCAACAACGCAGGGGCTTCATCAATGCCGGCGTCATTTCCTCCACACTGAATCTCAAGCAAAGTGCGCTCAAACTCCAATTGATCCGATGCGACCCCGCGGGAACGCGCGGTCGTCAACAGCGCGATCGCCCGGGTGGGCTCCCCTGAAAAACGAGCGACGCGAACCCGCCCCAAGATGGCACTATCTCGCTGTGCAGGCCATGACTCGGCCAGTTCAAAGTTTCGGTCTGCCTCCGCGTACCGCCCCGCTTTCAATGCGACTTCGCCGCGGTAGACCCAGTACGTCGGCACCCCCCAGTACACTCCGATTCCAACTAGAGCCAACAACACCAACGACATCCCAATCAGCCGTACATGTCCCTTGCGGGCCGCGCCGCTATGCACGGATTCCGCAGTCTCGTCGCTTGGCACATCCGCTGGGACACGAATACTCGTGGGGTTGTCGGAAGTTCCGTGGCGCGGTGCCGCCGACTTGCGTCGGGATGGTTTGGGGCGTTGTCGTGCACTCATTCTTGATTCACATACAGTCGCAGTGCAGCCTGTGGTTGATGATCGGAGGTGCTCGGCGGAACGAGTAAATCGAGGTCACCGTCAACGTCCCAGTCAATCAACACGCAGGTTGCGGCCTCGCAGACGTTTTTACGGAGGGAGTGCCGGAGGAAACTGCCGTCGTCCTGCTGTTCGAACCACGCGACACCGTCAAAGGTGTCGACGGGGTACTTCGCGACCTCCTCCGCTGCTAAATATGCGACCGCCGCGATATCGGTATCTCCGTCGCCATCAATATCACCGCTGACGGCGCGATAGCAACCTGGCATCGCAGCCACCTGGTGAACGGTAAAAGGAAACGAGCCCTCGTTTTCGAGCCACTTGATTCCATGGTTGGGCTTGGCCAGACCATCGTCAAACGTATCGCCGTTGGTGTACAGCACATCAATGTCACCGTCCTTGTCAAAATCAACGAGTTCGATACCGCTCGATCCCGATGCAGGATCTTCTGCATGAAAGACAACTCGCTTTTCAAAAGTCCCATCACCCAAGTTTCGATGCAATTCAACCGACTCGTGGTGCTGGGCAACGAGCGCGAAAAAATCCATCAGACCATCTTGGTCAAAATCGATCGGTTGCAACGAGATCGTGCCAGGTCGCGAATCGATCACTCGCCAATCGAATTGAGGAACGCCCTCGCTGGTTCCTGCATGCGTCGCCAAATAGATCGAACCGACAAAATGCAGCCCAAAATCACCAACGAGCAGATCGAGCTCGCCATCACCGTTACAGTCGAGAGCTCGCGCGTCGGCAACACGCGACAACCCCAACTTCAACGCATGTCGCTGCGGTGCCCCATTGGCTTGGCCACGCAGCAACCACACGCTGCCCTGGTGTTCTGACTGCGGGTTGAGCGTCCCCAGGTCGGCGACCAGGTAATCTTGAAATTCGTCACCGTCCCAGTCCACAGGTTCGATGTGAGCAGGATGCGAAACATCGCCGAGTCCGGTAACCTGGAATTCTTGCTCGGTCGCCTCGGCCAATGTTAATGCGCCGGTCCACATGTCAGACAGCAAGAATCGAGGACGCTCACGCTCGCCGCTGAGCACGCGGATACTTGAGATCGATGCTGGTTTGTTGTCACCAGGCCACAATATCTGTTGTTCGGCAAACCGTTCGCTGGCGACGCGTGCGGGCATCGGGATGACAATTCGGTCTGGTGCATCGACCCGAAAGAATTCGACGGCCGCGTCGAGATCGGGAATCACCAGATCAGTTCGGCCGGATTGCCGATAAATGCGGATGCCCTGCTCGACTTCCTCTTGCCAACGTTCTTTGTCGAAACTCGCCGGATTGGGGAATGAATGACAATCCGAGCAGAACTCAGTGATCGCATTGACGCTCGTCGGTGCGGCAACTACTGACCGGGACGACACCGACTCGCTGCGCTGACATCCCCCGATCAGCGCGCACAGAACGGAAACCGTCATGGTAGCCGCGTGGATCGGTGAGGAGAGAAAAAAACTATTCACTGGTTTGCGTTAACTCAAAAGCGTCGTCGTCTTCAACTAACAGCCATTGACGATTAACGCCGAGGGATGGCCAAGTTTGTTTCTTGCCGCTGGGCCATTGTACCTCTACCTCAACATCCGAGAAGTTTCCACCGAGGCCAAAACGCGTGCATCGTTCATTGCTGCAGAGGTACCCATCTCCGCTGGTGACGAACTTCGTCGCTGGCCCTCCACCCTGGCGTATCGTAACCACGCTGCCCACTGCCCCCCGACTAACATGGCGGCCGACCAATCGGCAGCTGATGCTCGCATAACCTGTTTCTGTATGATTGACGAGCAAGGCCGTCGGCTCAGATTGGTGAGTGATGAGGACATCAACGCGACCGTCGCGATTCGCGTCAATGGTCCACAAGGCTCGACCAATGTGCGATCGCTGAAAATACTCGCACGCTACGTTAGCGCCAATCTCCTCAAACTCCCCCTGAGTCGCCTGCCGAAACAACTGCAGTGGCTGGGCGTATGTGGACTCGGGCCGGACGACACGAAAATCATCCACATGCCCGTTGGTAACGATCAACTCGTCCACTCCGTTGTGATCAAAATCAATCGATTGCGTCCCAAAGCCCACCATCGCGATCGTCGGCTCAGCGATTTTTTCGCTCGCGGTGCGATCTCGCCAACCACGACCAGCCTGCGACATCGACAGCATGTTGTATTCATCAGCATAATTGCTCGTATAGAAGTCCGCGATCTGATCACCATTGAAATCACCAACCGCGATGCCCATCGAGCCTTGAGAGCGTGACTGCGCATCGGTTGCCAACCCAACCAGCGTGCCGGTCTCGGCGAGCTGAAACAAATCACTCGCCGGACGATCTCGATCGACCGACGTCCAATAATGGTTGGTCGTCATGTCATTGGCAACCAACACATCGGTGCCCAATGTTTCGTCCAGGGCTCCCGCAACCACACCCAATCCGCGTCCCCGAATCGCGGGAGTTGCCCCCCACTGATCGCCAACATCGCGAAAGGTACCACGACGCGTTGCGGCGTAGAAATTGTCTGGCTCGGCTAAGAACTGGTTGGGGGAACAGGAACGCACCCCAGCAGCGTCGCCCAATTGGCATTCCAGGGTGGCCGGCTCGAGCCCCACGCAATAGTTGGCGATCACGAGGTCACCGAGCCCATCGGAATTCAAATCCGCTATCGCCGCACTGGTCGACCACACCGAATTAGGAGGTAGGAGCTGCTCGGAATGATCTGTGAACGTCCCGTCTCCGTTGTTGATCCAGATCCGGTTAGGGCCGTAATTCAATACCAGCAAGTCGTCGAAACCATCTTCATTGACATCACCGACGCAGACGCCCGTACCGAACCCATGATCGCGGGCATCGCAATAGGCCGAAACGTTTTGAAAGTGGCCACCCCGATTGCGGAACATCGCGTTGGGGGCGGAGTCGACTAGAGGCGGCGTTCCCCCAGCGGTCACCAGGTACACGTCAGGCCAACCGTCGAGATCGAAATCGATTGTCCCGCCGCCGCACCCCAGCATCTGCGAAGTCAGCACCCCCGGTTCGCTCAAGTCGTCGGCTGAGCGACCGAAAAAGGTCAGCCCGCGCTGCACCGCTTCGTTGGCAAACGCTAAAGGCTGACTTGCGGCGATCGCCACCTGGCCCCGTGAGCCGAAATGATTGCCTGCTCCGTGCCCCCCAGCGATCGTCGCTCGGTTCTCCGAATCAGGATCGCCGCTCAACCTGGCAATCATGGCGGGCGCTGAAACCGACGACAACCAATCCCATTTAATTCGATCAAGGTGGGTATCCCACGGGGTCTGCCGTTTCAGTTGCGTAAGGATTGACTGCCGCAGTGACTCCAGTTGCGATTTCTGGTGCGAATCCAACGGCGACATCGTCAGCCCGATGGCCGCCCAGGCCTCTGCCTCCCACAACCATCCTAACTGCATCGTTGTTTGAGCCAGGGCCAAGATCGAGTCTGGATTCTCAACGCCGCGGATGGTCGACTCTGCGTAGTTCTGACGGAGTCGCATCAGGAGGGCTGCCCGCTCTCCGATCGCATCGGAATCGATCGCCAGGGCGGGTTCGTCGGTAGCCAGGGCAGCCAGTTTTTGCCATGGAGCGACACGATCAGGCCCCAATTTCGCCGCCTGTCCGTAACATTCGATCGCCGCCGTCGGGTCCCTAACTTCCATGGCCCAGTCCCCCATCGTCAGCCAAAAATCGGATTCGGCCATGGCCGCTGCTGATGCCGTTGTTGACCACTGAGCAAGTCGTTCATATTGACCCAACTGCACCCATACACGCCCCAGCAGCATCTGGGCGGGCAGGAATTGAGGATGCTCGTTGACGATCGGCACCAACAAATCGGCTGCCTCTTGCATCAATCCGCTATCGAACCGCTGCTTCGCTTCGCCGAGTTGAGGCCGCAGGTCGCTCGGGTTTCGCTCTAGCATCTGCTGGAGCGATGCGACCTCCTCGAACCGACGATCGTAAGACGACGCAGCATGCAACAGCGTGAGGTCAAATTCACGCGCCTTGATTAACGCACGCCGCTGTTCGGCCGCCTCGCGATGTTGTTCCGTCGCGACGAGGAGATCGCTCAGCAGTCGCCGCAACGCCGTCCTATCGGGCGTCTGTTCAATCGCACTGCGTAACAGCCCAATGGCGTCGTGGAGCCTCCCCGCCGCCAGCAACCCCGTAAACGCCTGATGAACCCGCTCCTCGGAGGCCCAGTCATCAGCGGCGGCGGCTTCGACAAGTAGGTCAGCGGCTTCACTCTGACGCCCCGAGCGAAACGCGACCTCCGCAACGCTCGCAAGTTTTTCGGAATCCTTTGGATAAGCGATCAACACGTCATCCGCATATTTCCAAGCTTGTTCCCATTGATTCCGAGCAGCGGCTGCCTGCATCTCATCATACGCATCCGCTGGCGCTCCCATTACCGGGGCGTCATTAACAGGCTTCGAGCAGCCAGCAACCACCACACCCGCCAATAGCAGCCATCGATAAGGTGATTTAAGAAACCGGTGGTACCACAAAATCAAATTATTTTTCACACGATTTTAACGCTGTTGCGGGGTGATCGACGTCGCAGCGGAAACAATCCATCCCTTGGAAGGCTTGACGGCTCATCCTCTTACTCTATAGGGTCTCGCCCTCTCATGGCAGGCTCAGCCTTTTGAGTTTTCAAATATCGCTATTTTTTGCAAATCCGCCAGCCGGACTTGCGTTTCTTATCCCCCACGAAAGAGGCAAACAATATGATTCAACAGAATTCGAGGCGCGCGGGGTTCACTCTCGTCGAACTACTTGTAGTAATCGCAATTATTGGTGTCCTGGTTGGACTCTTGCTCCCGGCTGTGCAAGCAGCACGCGAAGCAGCACGGCGAATGAGTTGCAGCAATAACTTCAAGCAACTCGGCTTGGCAATGCACAACTACCATGCGGCCTACAATAAATTACCTCTGCTTGGTACTGGCACGCACCCACCCACAGGCACAAACACTTGGTCAGGCCTCACCAACAGCAGCAATATGCGCTTGAGCGCCTTGGTGGGGATGCTGCCTTTCATGGAGCAACAAGCCTTATGGCAGCAAATCAGTAACCCGTTGCTGCTTCGCACCGATGGCTCAACAACGAACAACCCCGGCGGAACTGTTCCGTGGCCAGCAATGGGCCCGACCCCACAGAACATCCAGTATCCCCCATGGGCCACTGAAGTCGCTGCCTTCCGCTGCCCCAGCGACCCTGGTAAAGGCCTGCCCGCACTTGGACGCACCAACTACGTCTCATGCACAGGCGATTCTGCTATCAACAACCGCGATGGCTACCTCAATGTCCGCGCCGGCACCCAAGTGCCTTATGTGGCATCGACGGGTACTGCGAATACCGCTAGCGCATCCATGCGCGGAGCGTTTGTCATGCGAAAACAAACGGGTTTCCGCGACATCCTTGACGGCACCGCCAACACCATTGCGATGGGAGAGATTGCTACTGATCTCGGAGACAAGGACGTGCGGACCATTGGTGGCCGCTTGGCGGGTAATAACAACACGGCCCCATTCTTTAACGACCCACTTTATTGCCGCAACACGGTTCCTGGGATTGATCCGGAACGCCCGATGTTTTGGGGTGTTCCTACCAACGGATCGGCAGATGGGCGCGGCTTCCGCTGGGCGGATGCGGTGCCCTTGTTTGGCCAATGCACGACAATCCGCCCCCCCAATAAAGAACTCTGTGGGATGAGCGGTTCGGACAGAAACCTCTCGGCCACGATGTCCAGCCGCCACCAGGGAGGCGTTCACGTCGTGATGGCCGACGGTGCCGTCAAGTTCATCACTGACTCGATCGAGTCGGGCAATCAGAGCGTTGGCAACGTCCGCAGCGGCCAGACCGGCGTCCGAGCCCCAGGAGCCCCCAGCCCCTACGGATTGTGGGGAGCCCTCGGCACGCGTGCGTCACGGGAAGTTCTTACAGACGGCTTCTAACAACGCCCAGTGATCGAGTAGAGATTCGCGTGCGTGGCTGGCTGTATTGAATCAACCATCACATAGGATCCTGATACAACTCAAAATCACAGAACGAAAAAACCTCAATTCCCAGTTCGGGAGTTGAGGTTTTTTATTAACGTGTTCGATTGAAGATCATTCGAAAAGCTATTTCGCACCCTCGGCTTCATTCATTTCTTTCTCGGATTGCGCCATTTGTGCTTCGTAATCCTTGATTGCCTGAGCATCGGCGTCTTCAGCAACATTGCTAGTCGCCTCGCTACCGCATCCGGTCATGGCAAACATGGACGACAGCAGCAACACACTCAATACATATTTCATTTCAAAGCACCTATTAAATTCCATTGATCTGGCCGTGATTACCGGTTGGCAATGAGTTCCGGGCCATCAAGAATCGCCAAGATAGATCCCCCAATTCTATAAAGCAACCGTGAAGGACAATGGAGCATCACCATGCAACCGTTTAGGTAGACCAGCGGGGGGCATGCCAAACGTCCAAAATTAATTGGCAGGCTACCCATTGGTTCCTAACGATCAAGGAACCCGAAAGACATAAGGACACCAACGCAAGCAACCAGCAATCCCGATACGACATAGAATACATGGACGTTGCTCCCCCACAATGGACGTGACCTCGCCACCAACATGCGATAAACGGTGGATTCAGATTTCGTGTATCCGCCGAGAAACATTAGCAGACCAATAGCAATCATTGCGATACTAAGTGCGGTTTGCATATTGAAGGTTCGTTGTGTTGGGGAAAATGATCGCCACTGCGCTGGATCCCGCACCGGATGAACGGCGTGCGATATCGGCTAGGCGGGGGGAAAACGCGCGGCCTTCCGCCTCGGCGCGCACCAGACTCGCGAAAGAAATCGAGGAGGTTGCTTCAAGCATGCGGTTTGGCCCGTTTCTCGAAAGATCGTGAACGCCCCGTCCTTCTTCCAGAAATGAGTGGCCAACAGTCTAGCACCTTACTGGTCCTGCCACGAAACCAAACAGGTCCAGTGTGTGGCATTATTCGCGCCGGACTCTCGCTGCGGAGACGAGCAGGCCAGTGAAACAGGAGCGTGCGGGGCGGCAAACAAAAAACCCTCTCGCATGGGCGAGAGGGTTTCGTGGTTGGGTCATCCAGGGGAAGCGGATGCTCAATACATATCGTTGCCACCGGTGTGGCCGGACTTGCCGTCAGCCTTGGGCTTTTCGGCGATCAGCGCGTCGCTGGTCAGCAACAGTGTCGCCACACTGGCGGCGTTGCCGAGGGCGGTGCGGGTTACCTTGGTGGGGTCGATGACGCCAGCCTTGACGAGATCTTCGTAGACGTCCGTCAGAGCGTTGTAGCCTTCGTTGCCCTTCATGGCGAGAACTTTCTCGCACACGATGCCGCCGTCTTGACCAGCATTTTCGCTGATCATGTGCAGCGGTGCACGGCACGAACGCAGCACAATGTTGTATCCGACGCGTTGATCGTCGGTCATGTCATCGGCTGGCGTAACCTTGCCCGAAGCACGAAGCAGAGCCACGCCACCGCCGGGCAGAATGCCTTCTTCGACAGCCGCACGGGTTGCGTGCAGGGCATCTTCGACGCGTGCTTTCTTCTCTTTCATTTCGCTTTCGGTCGCGGCACCCACGTTGACCTTGGCAACACCACCGGCGAGTTTCGCCAATCGCTCCTCCAGCTTTTCGCGATCGTAATCGCTGCTGCAGTTCTCAATTTCGCGACGGATCTGTGCAATCCGAGCTTGGATGTCAGCCGACTTGCCAGCACCTTCGATGATGGTGGTGTTGTCCTTGTCGATGATGATCTTCTTGGCGCGACCGAGCTGCGGCAAGTCGACGCTATCGAGCTTGACACCGAGTGCTTCGAAGATGGCACTTCCGCCGGTCAGGATCGCGATGTCTTCCATCATTGCTTTGCGACGATCGCCGTAGCCAGGAGCCTTGACGGCAGCAACGGTGAAGGTGCCACGCAGGCGGTTGATCACGAGGGTCGCCAGTGCTTCACCATCGACGTCTTCGGCGATGATCAAGAGCGGCTTGCCTTGCTGGACAACCTTCTCGAGCATCGGCACCATGTCTTTGATGTTGCTGATCTTCTTTTCGTAAACGAGCACATAGGCGTCTTCGAGGACGACTTCCATGCTAGCTGAATCGGTGACGAAGTACGGCGAGAGATAGCCGCGATCAAACTGCATGCCTTCGACCCATTCTTGTTCGGTCTGCAGGCTCTTGCCTTCGTCGACGGTGATCACGCCGTCCTTGCCAACCTTGCTCATCGCATCGGCGAGCAGATCGCCGATTTCGCGATCATTGTTGCTGGCGATGGTCGCGACATTGGCCATCGCTTCCTTGTCCTTGACCTTGACGGCCATGGAGTGCAGGTGAGCGGTGATATCGGCCACAGCAGCTTCGATACCAGCCTTCATTTGGATTGGATTGACACCGGCGACGACGGCCTTGAGACCTTCGTTGAAGATCGCTTCGGCCATCACAGTCGCGGTCGTGGTGCCGTCACCGGCAACGTCACTGGTCTTGCTGGCGACTTCCCGAACCATCCGCGCGCCCATGTTCTCATAGACGTCTTCGAGGTCGATTTCCTTGGCGACAGTCACGCCGTCCTTGGTAACCGTGGGGCTGCCGAAACTCTTCTGCAGGATGACGTTGCGACCCTTTGGGCCGAGCGTGACTTTGACGGCACGAGCGAGTTTGCCGACACCGCGGCGGATCGCTTCGCGGGCTTCTTGATCGAATGCAATGATTTTAGGCATAGTGAACTAAATAGTTGTAGGGTTTTTGGAAATGAGAATATCGTTGTCAGTCTGACTGGCCGGCACTGCGGATCCTGTGAACCGCAGCACGCCCATGGCTGCACAGCCGGTAGCGATCGGTGCCTTGCAGCACTCCGCGTTACAGGGGCGTCGCCACCACCAAGCGGATCAACACGACCTAGCCGATGACGGCGAGCACATCGTCTTCGCGCATCAGCAGGTATTCGACATCGTCGATTTCGATGGTCTCGCCGGCATAGCTGCTGAAGAGCACCCGCTCACCAGTCTTCAACTGGCTGGGGGCACGACTGCCATCATCAAGTTGTTTGCCGGTGCCGATTGCGATCACAGTGCCGCGAGCGGGCTTTTCCTGAGCGGAGTCTGGCAGCACGATACCGCCCGCCGTGGTGCTTTCGCGTTCTTCACGCTGAATGACGATGCGCTCACCGAGGGGTTGCAAGCGATTTTTCGAAGCCTTTTTCGTGGCAGTTGCCATGTCCGTGACACCTTTCTGTATCGTGGGCGAGAGTGTGAAAATTGAAGGATGGCCGTGGAGTCAATCTGCCGAAACTTCTCGACAGTGGTTCACCGCGTGGGGGAACCCCTCACGGGCTCCGCTGTGGCGATGTATCACCGGGGCTGGCCAATGTGGCAGCGACGCAGTGTTCTCATGCGTCTTGAGCAATCCGCGTGCCGACACGCAATCACACGACACAAACCCTTTCATAGAAACGCCTTACGACGCTGAACCAGAGTCACCTAGGGCTCTGCTCGTTCAGATTGGCAGTCCGCCAATTGAACTGGAACGAGGCACCGATAGCTGCCGAGCAACCGCGCGCCCCTCCGCTCGGTGCCAACCAGCAGCAGGAACCGGATGGCTCTCACACGCATCCTGACTGCTTGTCGGGAAGCGGGCGTGCGGTTTAAGGTATGCGGGCAGTCCGTTCCTCTGGGCACGGTTCACTCACCCGCCGCATGCGTTTCCATGGATTGAATGCTTCGCACGTGAAATATGGCCTCGCTCTCTTCGGTGCCCTGCTGGCCAATTGGCTCCTGTGGTCAGGACACTTCAACAATCCGTTTCTGATCGGATTGGGCGTCGGTTCGTGCGCGCTGTGCCTCTGGTTGACGACGAGGATGCAAATCGTCGACGAGGAGGGGGCACCGGCCCATCTCGGAGTCGTCCGGGTGGTGCTTTACGCCCTATGGCTAGTCAAGGAGATCGTGAGGGCAAATGTCGTTGCCGCCAAAATCATCCTGGCTCCAAAGATGCCGCTGCGGCGTAACTTAATTCGAGTTCCCGCGAATCAGGCGAGCGAACTGGGACGGGTCATCTTCGCCAACTCCATTACGCTCACCCCGGGCACGGTCTCAGTGCGGTTACAGGACAATGAAGTGCTTGTGCATGGCCTCGCACTCCTGGAAACCAAGGAGCAGATCTCCGGTGGAATGGGTGAGCGAGTTTGCCGCCTTGAGTGTGGTAGCAAATGCGCTACGGAGAGCGATGATCGCGGCGGTGCAAGCCAGTCACCCCAGGATTCGGAGACCCGCGATGCCACCTGATTTACTCCCCTCCGGACTGACCAGTGGCATCCTGATGACCACATCCGCTGGCGTGCTGATCACAATGTCCCTGGCACTGGTACGGGCAACGCTCGGGCCAACAGTGTTCGACCGCGTCCTGGCGCTGAACATGTTCGGCACCAAAACGGTGCTTCTGATCAGCGTGGTCAGTTTCATGACGGGACGCAGTGATTTCCTCGATTTGGCGTTGCTGTACAGCCTGATCAATTTTGTGGGCATGGTAGCGCTGTTGCGATTCACGCAGTACAACAGTTTCAGCGACGATGTTCCGCCACCTGAGGAGTCGCCATGATCCTGCTTGAAATTGCCAGCTACTTTTTCTTGATCGCCGGTGCTGCGTTTTCGATTGTCGGCGGCATTGGGTTAGTGCGACTTCCGGAGTTCTACTCGCGGATGCATGGCGGCGGCATCACGGACACCATGGGCGCGGGCCTGGTAATGATCGGTTTAATCCTGCTCGCAGGTCCCACGCTGGTGGCGTTTAAGCTATTCGTCATTATGTTCTTCCTGACGATCACGAGCCCAAGTTCCTGCCATGCGTTAGCGAAATCAGCTTTACTGAGAGGCTTGCGACCTGTTTTGGATCTCGAGCCGAATGCCCAGTTGCCGGTGATAGAGCAGGAAGAATCAAAATGAATTTGATCGTATTTGCCCTACTTGCTTTACTTGCGATCACTGCGGTAGTGATCGCGCGCCTGCGAGAACTGTGGGCGGCGATTATGTTCACGGGGATCTACAGTTTCCTCAGTGCGAGCTGGATGATGATTCTCGATGCACCGGACGTGGCATTCACTGAAGCCGCCGTCGGCGCGGGGATCTCAACGGTGCTCATGCTCAGCACGATGGCGTTGACGGGGCAGGGTGCCGACATCCCTCGCAGTTCGTCGTGGATGCCCTTACTGATCGTGGTGGTGACGGGCGCGACATTGGTCTACGGAACACTCGACATGCCTTACCTCGGCGCAGTCGACGCTCCCGTCCAACTCTACCCATCGCCTTCCTACGTTGAACGCTCTGCTCAAGACATGCACGGGCTGCCCAATGTGGTGACCGCGCTACTGGCGAGCTACCGTGGCTACGACACACTCGGGGAAACTACGGTGGTGTTGACCGCGGGAATTGCCGTCCTGCTGATCTTGCGACGTGACGAGCCGGATCAGTCCGCAGCGGACGCGGCTAGCCCGGAGGAAACCGCATGACTCGTTTTCCTATCATCCGAATCATTACGAAACTGCTGATCCCCTACATCTTGTTGTTCGGGCTGTACGTTCAGTTCCATGGGGATTACGGTCCCGGTGGCGGGTTTCAAGCCGGTGTCATTTTTGCATCTGGATTGATTCTGTATGGTCTCGTTTTCGGGCTCCAAGCGATCAAACGGGTGGCTCCCCCCATCGTGATCGAAAAGGCAATGGCGCTGGGTGTCCTGGTCTACGCAGGCACGGGCGTCCTGACGATGTTCCTTGGCGGCAAGTTCCTTGACTACAGCGTGCTCGAGCACCACGTGATGCCAAAGTGGCATTTGCCCAGTGGCCAGCATTTAGGAATCTTTCTAGTTGAAGTCGGCGTGGGGATCACGGTCACGTCGGTGATGACGATGATCTTCTACACGTTTGCCGGACGAAGGCGTATCCATGACACTTGAAGCAATCGCCGGACTCTACAACTACTGGATTGTCATCTTCCTCATGATGACTGGTTTCTATATTGTCCTGGCACGAAAGAACCTAATTAAATCCGTGATCGGACTGAACATCTTTCAGACGTCAGTGTTTTTGCTCTACATCACGATGGGCAAGGTCAAAGGGGGTACCGCTCCCATCATTCCGCCGGAGATCGCCCATCAACAATCGCAGACACTCGCTCAGGGCGGGCACTCCGGTGCTGAGCATGCATTAACGGGCAGTGCCGGTGGACACGAGGAAGTCATCGCGGAAGCCGCCACCGCGGCGAGCACCATCGTGTACTCCAATCCGCTCCCGAGTGTGTTGATGCTCACGGCAATCGTCGTAGGCGTCGCGACGACGTCGCTTGCCCTAGCGCTCGTCGTGCGAATTCGCGAGGACTATGGAACAGTCGACGAGGAACGGATACTTCAACTGGATCGCGGCGAATGAGACTGCATGCTCTGAGGCAAACCTGGTGATCGACGCGATTAACTCCCAATTGGCAATCCTCTTGATCGTGCTGCCATTGATGGCAGCGCCCACATGCGTGCTGCTGGGCAATGGGCGAGCCGCCTACTGGCTCGCGCTGACCGTTTCGATTTTTGCGTTTGCGTGCAGTGTGACCATGCTTGGCGAGACGCTCGAATCGGGAGTGATCCACTACGATCTCGGCAATTGGCACCCACCCTATGGCATCGAGTATCGTGTCGATGTGTTCTCTGGATTCGTCCTGACATTCGTATCGGGCATCGGCGCCGTAGTGCTGATGTATGCGCCGCTGAGCGTTCGCGACGAGATCCCCGCCTCGAAGCACTACCTGTTTTATGCCACCTATCTCCTGTGTTTGACAGGGTTGCTGGGGATGTGCGTGACGGGCGACCTCTTTAATGTGTTCGTGTTCCTGGAGATCTCGTCACTTTCCTCGTACGCGCTGATCAGCCTGGGACGAACGCGTCGTGCACCGCTGGCTGCGTTCCAGTATTTGATCCTCGGCAGTATCGGTGCGACGTTCATCTTGATTGGGATTGGCTTGCTCTATCAGATGACAGGGGCCCTCAACATGGCGGAGATCGCCGCTCGGTTGCCTCACGAACACGGGCCTCGAACCGTGCTGGTCGCATTCGCGTTCCTGACCGTGGGGCTGTGCATCAAGATGGCGGTGCTTCCGCTGCACACGTGGCTACCGAACGCGTACACCTACGCCCCATCGGTCGTTACGTGTTTCATCGCAGCGACTTCCACCAAAGTATCGGTCTACGTCTTCATTCGGTTGATCTACGGCATCATTACACCAGGATTCGCCTTCGTCTTTTTACCGCTCGACACCGAATTGATGTTATTTTCATTAGTCGGAATCTTCATTGCTTCGACGGCGGCCATTTTTCAGGACAACGTCAAGCGGCTGCTCGCCTACTCTAGCATCGCCCAGGTCGGGTACATGCTGCTGGGTGTCTCACTGGTCACGCCCACGGGCTTATCCGGTGGGATCGTCCACATGTTCAACCATGCCTTGATCAAAGGCGGACTGTTCATGGTGGTAGGTTGTTTCGTGCTGCGATTGGGGAGCGTGCGACTATCGGACTGGAAGGGTGCCGGCAGGACGATGCCGTGGACGGCCACAGCATGGGTGATCGGCGGCTTGGGGCTGATCGGCGTTCCCTTGACAGCCGGGTTCATTAGCAAATGGTTGCTACTGACCAGCATTATTGAAGCCGGGCGGTGGCCGATCGCTGTCCTGATGCTGGTCAGTTCACTGCTAGCGGTTGCCTATGTTTGGCGGGTGGTGGAAACGCTGTTTTTCGCCGAACCGAGTGAGGCTGCGGCCATGGCGACCGAAGCTCCGCTGCGGATGCTGATCCCCACCTATCTGCTGATTGGCGGAACGCTTGTGTTTGGCGTTTGGACGCCCTACTCAGCTGGCATCGCTCGGGCTGCCGCGATCGCACTGCTGGGGGAGACGCCATAAATGACCTCTGAACAGCTCATTTGGGTTTCGCTTTTGCTACCACTTGTCGCGGTCGCATTGATTGTGATCTTTGGCAAAGCGCCCAATATTCGCGACGGGTGCTCGGGTGCTGTGGCGGTCCTGCTGTTAATCGCCGTTGGGTGTTTGTCGCGTTCCGTTTTTTCAGGACAGCGTCCGGAACTGGCAATCAGCGAGCTACTACCAGGATTCGATATTGCTTTCCGAGTCGAACCGCTGGGGATGCTGTTCGCGCTGGTCGCTGCCGGGTTGTGGGTGCTGACGACGGCCTATGCTGTAGGTTACATGCGTGGGCATCACGAACATCATCAGACGAGATTCTTCACCTGTTTCGCCATCGCCATTTTTGCGGCACTAGCGGCTGCCTTTTCCGCGAATCTGTTCACGCTCTTTGTCGCATACGAATTGATGACGATATCAACATATCCGCTCGTCACGCATCATGGCAACGATGAGGCGCGACGAGGTGGCCGGGTCTATCTCGGGATCCTGTTGTCGACATCGATTGGCTTGTTCATGCTGGCGATTGTCTGGACCTGGTCACTGGCGGGAACCTTGGATTTTCGCCTGGGTGGAATTTTGTCGGACGCATTCACCACAGGACGCATTTCGCAAACAGGACTGGGTGTGCTGATCGGGCTGTTCACATTCGGGATTGGCAAAGCGGCGTTGATGCCGTTTCACCGTTGGTTGCCGGCCGCGATGGTCGCACCGACGCCGGTCAGCGCACTCTTGCACGCGGTCGCGGTAGTAAAAGTTGGCGTATTTTCGGTTTTGAAGGTTTGTGTCTACATATTCGGACTGGAACTGCTGCGTGAAAGTGGCGTGAGTTTGTACCTGGCCTATGTGGCGGGTTTCACAATTGTTGTTGCTTCCTTGATCGCGATGACTAAAGACAATCTCAAGGCGAGATTGGCTTATTCTACGATCGGTCAGCTGGCCTACATCACTCTCGGTGGGATGCTGGCAACGCCGAGCAGTGTGATTGGCGGTGGGATGCACATCGCGATGCATGCGGTGGGTAAGATCACCTTGTTCTTTTGTGCCGGCGCGATCTACGTTGCCGCTCATAAAAAGAACGTCAGCGAACTCGATGGGCTCGGTCGCAAGATGCCTTTGACCTTTGCGGCGTTCCTAGTCGCTTCGGTCAGTATCATTGGCCTGCCTCCCGGGGGCGGAGCGTGGAGCAAATGGTTCCTAGCGATAGGGACGGTTGAAACTCACCAGTACTTCTTGATGGCAGCGCTGATGATTAGTTCTTTGTTGAACATTGCCTACCTCGTTCCGATTCCGATGCGCGCATTCATGAAGGCAAGTTCGGATCAGCCGGAGGATGATGGAGCGGCAGGCGGCAGTTGGTTTGCGGAAATGCAGGAGGCTCCACTACTGTGCGTGGTGCCGCTGTGCATCACGGCCATTGGCAGCGTGGCATTATTCTTCGTTGCCCAATGGCTTTACGAAGTCCTATTGCCCATCACCGAGAGTGGGCCGGCAATGCTGGAAATGAAAGAACCTACGGAGGCCACATCGCGATGAACGCATCCGGTTCGACGAACAATCCCAGTTGGTTTGAACGACCTCAAAACATTCGCAATATGATTATCGCGTTGGTGGTCAGCTGCGCTGGCCTAGCCCTCGCAGACCTCTTTTACACCAACCCACACCCTCATTTCCCCATCGAAACGACATTCGCGTTTCAAGCGTGGTTTGGCTTCGTATCGTTCGTCGTGATCGTTTTTTTAGGACGATTGCTGCGGCTGCTGGTTTCACGCCCCGAGGATTATTACGAGAGCGAGGAGCAGGATCATGACCGCGATCGCTGATCTACCGCCTGGACTCCTGATGATGATCGGCGCCTTGTTCCTGCCCTTGCTGGCCAGGCGGATGCAGGCATGGACGGTCCTTGCACTGTCGGCTCTCAGCCTCGCGTTGTTTATCCTGACCCCGTCAGGTGATCATGGAAACCTGACTTTGTTCGGGGCCGAACTGCACCTGGTACGGATCGATTCGATATCACGCCCCTTCGCAATCGTGTTCCATTTGGCTGCGATCATCTCGGCGATCTATGCGCTGCACGTGCGTGATCCGCGGCAGCACGTGGCGGGCGCGCTCTACGCGGGCGCGGCGATCGCGGCCGCATGCGCAGGCGATTTGCTGACGCTGTTCGTGTTCTGGGAATTGACGGCAATCTCGAGTGTGTTCCTGATTTGGGCGAGCGACAACGAGCGCTCATACCGGGCCGGGATGCGGTATCTCATCATCCAAGTCACCTCGGGGGTGCTGCTGCTGTCCGGCGCGATCGTGCAATACGTCGAGACGGGATCGCTGTCGTTCACTTCCTTCGTAGGTGCGGATGAAGGCTTGACGCTGGCGGGCAAGCTGATTCTGGTTGCTTTCGGGATCAAGTGCGCGTTCCCGCTGTTACACAACTGGTTGCAGGACTCCTACCCGAAAGCGACCGTCACGGGCACCGTTTTCCTGAGTGCATTCACGACGAAACTCGCCGTCTATTCGTTGATCCGTGGTTTTGCCGGCTTCGAGCCGCTGATCTGGGTGGGCTGTGCGATGACATTGTTCCCGATTGTATTCGCCGTGATTGAGAATGATTTGCGGCGAGTGTTGGCCTACAGCCTCAATAACCAACTTGGGTTCATGGTCGTCGGGATTGGGATCGGCACGGAACTAGCAATTAATGGCACAGTGGCTCACGCGTTTTGTCACATCATTTACAAATCATTGCTATTCATGTCGATGGGTGCGGTGCTGTACCGGGTCGGAACGATCAAAGCGACCGAACTTGGTGGGCTGCATAAGTCGATGCCCTGGACGACGACGTTTTGCTTGATTGGCGCTGGCGCGATCTCTGGCTTTCCGCTCTTGAGCGGATTCGTTAGCAAGTCGATGATCATCTCGGCAGCTGCCGAGCAGCACATGTTGGGTGTGTGGATCGTGCTGTTAATTGCGTCAGCGGGTGTGATGGAGCATTCGGGGATTAAAATCCCGTTCTTCGCATTCTTCGCCCACGACAGTGGTAAACGAGTCCAAGAGGCGCCGCGAAACATGCTGGTAGCGATGGCAATGGCGTCGGCGGGGTGCATCATTCTGGGAACGGCCTACCCGTTGCTGTACGGGTTGCTGCCGCACACTCTCGATTATCATCCCTATACGACGACCCACGTGGTCACGCAGCTGCAACTATTAATGTTTGCTGGACTGGCGTTCGTTTTCCTGATGAAAATGGGTTGGTATCCCGCCGAGCAGCGTGCGACTGTTTTAGATACGGATTGGTTCTACCGTATTGCCATTCCTAGACTGGTTGCAAAACTGCGAACTGGGATCGTTGCCGCTGACAGTGCCGTGCGAACCGCGTTCATAAGCGGGCTCACTGACGTCCTTGATTACGCGCGGGCTGCGTTTTGCGAGACAGGACTGTTTGGTCGCACGTGGTCAACGAACGCAATGGCATTTTGGGCATCCGCACTCCTGGCGGCATCACTCGTCGTTTACTACTTGTAAGTAACGCCTCGAGCGCGACGCGGTGCGTCGACCAATCGCTGGCATCGCTCCCCGCCCCAAAATGGCCGCTGCGGGAACTTGTTTGTGGCCTCTGGCAATGCGACAATCACTCGCTCCAGAATCGATGTCGTCTTGTCGGTGACGGAATTCCAAATATCACCAGCGTTGCCTTCCATGCATTCTTCCTATGTAGTCGCCTGTTTCCTATTGCTCGTGACAACAAGCTCGACGGTGCACGGCCAAGAGCGCCGAGTGACCCCCGATGTGCCATCATCGAGTTCACCTGAGAGCCTCAGCGAGCCGGCGCCAGCGGAGGCGTTTGTGTCTTTATCCGACGAAAAAACCTTTGACGGCTGGTCACAGAAAGGCAATTGGCAGATCGAGGATGGTGCGTTCCATCGCGCGGCGGATGGGGGCCCCCTGACCTATGACAGGCAGACCGTCCCCGACGATTTTGAATTGCGATTCGATTGGAAAGTATCACCAGGCTGCAACAGTGGTGTCTACTACCGCCCAGGGCAGGTTGAGTATCAGGTTCTCGATAATATCGGCAGCCCGTATGGTGAGAATCCGCGTCAAGCAGCTGCCTCTCTATTCTTCTGCATGGCGCCATCGGAGGATGCAACTCGTCCAGTGGGAGAATGGAATTCCGCACGGGTCCTTTGCAAGGGAACCGTGATCCAACACTGGCTTAACGGCGAAAAGGTACTTGATTTCGACTATACCGATCCCAAGTGGGCGGCGATGGTAGAATTGCTAACGATCCGCGGTGGCGACCTCACGGGGCGTGGTGGCAAGCTATGGTTGCAGGACCACGGCCATCCCGTGTGGTTTCGCAATCTTCGCTGGCGTGTCATCGCAGCCGACGAAGAATTGAAGCCATCGCCCGACTTCGAGCCATTGCCGGTCGTTGGCCAGGCCCTTGCCAAAGAACGCTTACGCGTGCAAAGCATGCTGAAGAACTGAGTACGCACCGAACCGGTATCGTATCGAGATACTCGGTCCATAGGAGTGGAACGAGGTGCCGTTTATCGCTTGAGTCGAGCAAACGTGTGGCATCACTCATTTCCCATCTCAAAGCGTTACTTACTGACGGGTTCAAGAACCTCGATGCTGCGGAAGTCGATTTCCAGGTTTTGATTGCCGTGGAGTTGCAAGGCGATCGTACCGGATTCGGCCAGATCGTCGACAACAAAGTCGGCGGCGAGGCAACCGTTCAGATGAGTTACGATGCGTTTGCCGTGCACCGAGACGACCATCGTTTGCCAGGGTTTTACCGCAGGGTCAGCTGGTGTGTCGCCTTCCACTGGGGTGGCGGGTACCTGACGAGCTTGGTTCCATTGTGCCCGGACGACGTCGCGGCGGTCCGGTGGGAAGCGGGTATCGAGATAGTGCAGTGGCTTGGCAACCCAGCCTTTGCCGCCGGTCTGATAGAGCCCGCCGACGGCATCAGAGTCATCGATCTCGCACTGCACACCTGCCACGAACGGGTTGGCATCGGTGATTTTACTGCGGACAAAAAAGCCACTGTCGCCTTCAGTGAATCGATAAACGATTCGAAACGTGGCGTTGGCAAATTGCCGAGTGCAGTACAGCAGACCGTTCGGTTCGTTCGCTTCAACGCTAGCGCGGCCCTGCAGGACACCATCGGCAACCGTCCAGTTACCACCACCGATGGCCTTCCAACCTGGAATAATTTCGCCCTCAGCGGCGGATTTGCTGGCGGTCTGCGCGTCAAACAGAGGCACCCATTGATGCTGTCCCATGTCTCGAACGGTTAGGTTTCGAAATCGGACCATCTGGCCTTTCTCGCCATGATGCTGCAATCCAATCCGGCCGCTCAGATCGGCGGGATCGAAATAGTCCGTTGTTGGGACCTCGTTCACATAAAACTGGAGATGGTTGCCGACGCAGCGGATGCGATACCGATTCCAGCGATTACGATCGAATGCGGCCTGGGCGTCGGGTTGCTTCCACAGCGGGTTGAGCCACTGACGGCGACCTTCGTCATACAGCCCGCCGGACCATCGCCGCTCTGTCGGATCGGCTTCGGCTTGGTAGCCATAAACTCGATTGGGCTCAACCTGACCGCGGGCCATGAACCCGCTGTTCGATTTCCCTTCAGGAAGTTTGATTTCGCCTTCGAATTCGAAGTCGTGGAAAACTTGGTCGGTTACTAAAAAATACTTTCGCTCACCAGTCAGGTGCAGTTCGCCGTCGACCACGTCGGTCTTTCCCCATTCGTAGGGGTTGCTCCACCCGGTAATGGACTTTCCATCAAAAAGGGGCTTTCTTGCTGACGCAACCGGCGGAGTTGACTTATTTTGCGAGGCAACCTGTGGCGGATCGTCCGCGTGGACCGTCGATAACGCATTCCCAGGGAGCAAGGTGGTCACCGTGGTGAACGAGCAACCGATGAGCAAATGCGTGAAATTGCGAAGAAAACCGCATGGAGTGGTTTTCTGAGACCGAGAAGTCATATTTCAACAGGCGGGAGAATGGGGCGAGGTGGTGACGACAGAGAGACTAGTATAATCTCCGAGTCCACTTGTTCCGAACCTCCCTTCTGCGTGGCAATGCCAAATAATCGCAAGCAATCCCGAATTCGCAGCCCCCAGCCCCCTCGTGGTGACTCCCCAGGCGGTGGGGCCAGGGGCACAAGTCGCCGCTACCTCGCCGGCGCGGCCGCCGGGGCGTGCCTGCTGTGTGCGGTGATCGCCAAACTCACCGGCGGACTCGAGTACCTTTCAGGATCGGCCTCCACCAGCGGTTTTATGATCGCCTCCCTGACGCGGATCGGACTGGTTTTCGGCGCAATTTGGCTGGCTTGGGACTCCCTCAAACGCCCCGCGCGTTGGCTCCCGCCCGGACTCGCTGTTCTGGGGGTGATCGCTATTATCCTCGTCGCTGCTCAGCCGAAACTGATCATTGCCGCGCTACCACTCTTCGGCGTCGTCGCGGTGGCGACGTCCGTGCTGCGAGTATTCCGGCGTTAGTACCGGATGACGAGCATGCTGTAGATCAAAATCGCGGATACGCAGCGGCAACATCGATTTGATCGACGATCCGCAAGCTCCGAGAATCCCTATAAGGACAACTTCATGATGGGGGCCAAAATCTGTTTCAGCCGAGCGTCCTGAGTGGACCGACCCGCAGTCATCGCTGTCGCTTGCAGCTGCCGCAGCGCCGCGCGAGCGGCTGGGATTCTTTGGCTAGCGTTGACACGTGAATACGTCCACTGATTGGCCTCGAGACGAAACTGGACCCACCGCGAATCGGCGTGGTCACCCGAGTCGCCGGTGTCGGACTGGGGCGCGGTCGTGTAATCGTCCATCTGAATACGGCGGAGCAACCCTGCTGTGACGCGTGGATCCACCTTGGGCTGCTTGTCCTGTTCACGCTCCGCCTGAGCCCGTGCGGCGGATTTTTCGCGATCAACCTCACGTTCAATATCGTCGAGCTCGCCCGTGTAGACTTTGGAAGCATCTACGGGCACGGGAGCGTCGGAGAGATAACTGCCGCCGGGTCGATAGTCCCCATGGTCATAGATCGAACCAGCGCTGTAGGGCAGCGTATCCGAAAGAGTTTGCCCATCTCGCTCGCTCACCCGATTGGACAGGGTCGGGAGTGGTTTGAGTGGACTCGCGGCCGCCGCTTCGGCCTCGCCGCGCGCCCGAGCAGCCCTCATTTTTTCAGCCATGATCTCTTGGGTCGATGGCGTGTCAGCCACGGGGCTCGCCTCGGCGGCCACGCTGGGAGCCGGGGTTGGATCCGCAGTCGGGGCTGCGTCTTGAGCGCCGCTCTTCTTGTGCGACCAACCGAATTGCTCCAATGCTTTTATGATTTGCTGAGATTGCTGAGCAAGTTGCTGCAGCGATTCCTGGGTGGGTGAGGCAGCGCCGTCGCTCTGGGCTTGGCCGAGAGCATCGGCGGCGAGTTTGCGGGTCAGACTCGCGTCACTCCACACGACTCCAGCCAATGCCCAGTCGCTAATTCCGCTGGGACTGGAGTCACTGAGCTGAGTTGGGTTCGCCGGAGGTGCCCCGGGACCCGACGTGTCCTGACCGAACGCGAGCGGCATAGGAGCAGCCGTCAGGGCCGCAAGACAGGTACTCAGTAACAGGCAACGCTTTGGACTCATCGAAACTCTCCGCATGATGGTGAACTGGATAGGCTCAGTTTAGTGCAATCACCGCACCAATGCGACAAACTTCGTCACCGAATCCACTGACCTGTCTGCCGAGCTCGCGTGCGGCGGTCGGTATCCACCAACAAACACAACACCTCACGGTACAGGCTCGAGATCAGCGCGAGGGTCCGCGTGTCCGACTGCGCCTGCTCACAGGCGCGACGGAGTGCGCATGCGTGCCGGGCGATCAACCGACGATCGCTTGGACTGGGCACCTGGACGGTCAGATTACCGAGCATTTCCATCATGCTGACCGAGGCGTTGCGGTCGGCCGCCACGTAAGGGCGAAGCTGATCAAAGACCAGCGAGGCGAATGCCGCAAAGGTTACCGGTGCGGCGACCATCCGCAACTCGCCCTCCTCGTCGTAACGAGCCGATGCGGGCAGCTCGCGATCGGCGAGGGATTCCAATCCCGATTGCAACCACTGCATACAACTGATTGCCGTAAATGGATCATTCACGCCGGGCGACAATGCCCGCATGGCGACCTCGACGAGTTGGTTGATCAGGAATCGCAAATCCTGATTTGCCGAGCGCTGCGCACCGCTGACGAACATCGACGCCAGCTCGCGTTCGATGTCGTTGGTAATGCGCTCGCGAGGTGATGCGAGCACGAGGACGGTCAACGACGTGACGAAGTCACCGGGACTAGGTTGTACATGCAATACAAGGTCATGCTCTCTCGCAATTTCAATCAGCCCACCGCCATCAATGTACTGCAGATACCCAGTTTTCCCCGCCAGCACGCGGGCGGCCGATTCATCGAACATCGGCGGAAGCAAAGCGACACGTTCGACCACCGAGCCCTCGTCATTGACCTGACCAACCCGGGCGGGGAACTGCCCGTCAATCTGGACGTCCAGCTGCCGACCAACATTCGCGATGATATTCGAGACGTGAATCGTTTCTGGAATGTGATGAATATAGAAAATCAGCACGCCGACACTTGCGATCGCCATCAGCACGCCCACCATCACCGACAGATGTGGCACGAATGCGGATGCCAAATCCATTCCGCTGTCGGCCCCTGGTGGCAGCGACTCGGCATTGCGAACCGTCCGCAGCACCATCAGGCAGTAGAGAAAGGTGGCGATGAAAACGCCCAACGTGAATTGATTGGCCTTGTCGGCCATGAAATTATTGAGCAGCCGAGGCCCGACCTGCGTCGTCGCGGACGAGATCGAGAGAATCGTCATCGAGAACGTGACACCGGCGACGGTAATCATCGAACCTGCCACCGTCGACAATACCGCTCTCGCCCCCGCGGGCTGGTTCGCGTTGAGCCAATCGATGTCGTTCATCCAGTCCGCACCAATGCGGCTGTCGATGGAAGTCGTCACTAAGGACAGGATGATCGAGCCGATTGCCATCAGCGACGGCACAAACCAATAGCTGTTGCGAACTTGCTCGGACAATGGAACGAGCCAAGCTCGGATCGAAAGTCCATTCATGAGATTAATGCTGCCGTTGGGGATCGAGCGACTGGGGAGGGTGCACTAGCCCCGCAGGTTCCGCAGAACCGTTGGCAGGATGCCGCCATTGCGGTAGTACTGCAGTTCCACCGGCGTATCGATGCGGACGCGGCAAGCGAACTCGAGCGTCTCACCATCAGGCTTGGTGGCGGTCACATTGATCAATGATCGCGGCTCGAGATCGTTTGACAGATCGACGATGTCGAAGGTTTCCTCACCGGTTATCCCCAGTGATTCCCAAGTTGCATCGTTGGCAAACTCCAGTGGCAACACACCCATCCCGACCAGATTAC
Organism: Allorhodopirellula heiligendammensis; assembly: GCF_007860105.1. NCBI lineage: Bacteria > Pseudomonadati > Planctomycetota > Planctomycetia > Pirellulales > Pirellulaceae > Allorhodopirellula > Allorhodopirellula heiligendammensis. The sequence goes on along the minus strand of NZ_SJPU01000002.1, from coordinate 1,787,037 downwards.
TGCGGTGGATCCGCTCAAAACTGGCAGCGATGACGACTTTCACGCCCAGCATCATGGTGCCCTTAGCGGCCCAGTCACGACTACTGCCGGTGCCGTACTCGGTCCCCGCCAAAACAACCAATGGCACGTTGTCGGCTTGGTACTTCATCGACGCGTCGTAAATACTCATGACCTCGTCGGTCGGCAAATAACGGGTCACACCGCCTTCGGTGCCAGGGGCGAGTTGATTGCGGATTCGAATATTGGCAAACGTACCACGCACCATCACGCGGTCGTTGCCACGCCGTGAACCGAACGAATTGAACTCTCGCACCGGCACACCATTCTGTTGCAAATAGTGTCCCGCAGGTCCATCGGTGGCGATCGCACCGGCGGGAGAAATATGGTCGGTCGTGACGGAATCGTTCAACAGCGCCAGTACCCGGGCACCGGTGATCGGCCCGATATCGGGTACTGCGTCGCCGGTGACTCGGTCGAGGAACGGCGGATGGTGGATGTACGTGCTCTCTTCACGCCAGGGGTACAAAGCGCCGCCGGCGATATCGATCGCGTTCCACAATTCGTTGCCCTTGACGGCCGCGTCGTATTCTTGGGTGAACATTTCCGGCTTGATACAGGCGGCGATGGTTTCACGTATCTCATCCGCCGTCGGCCAGATATCACTGAGAAACACGTCCTTTCCGGCAGTGTCTTGGCCGAGCGGTTCGGTGACGAGATCAATGTCCGTCGTCCCTGCCAGTGCGTAGGCGACCACCAATGGTGGGCTGGCCAAATAGTTGGCTCGCGTCAACGGATTGACTCGACCTTCAAAGTTGCGGTTGCCGCTGAGCACGGCCGATGCGACCAAGTCGCCTTCCTTGATCGCGCTGGCTACCGCCTCAGGCAGGGGGCCGGAGTTACCAATGCATGTCGTGCAACCATATCCAACGGTATTGAAACCGAGTTGGTCAAGCGATTCGGTCAAACCGGCGCGATTGAGATAATCTGTCACCACGCGGGACCCCGGTGCCAGCGATGTTTTCACATGCGAGGCAACCTTCAATCCTCGCTCGGCGGCCCGCTTGGCAACCAAGCCGGCTCCGATCATCACCGACGGGTTGGACGTATTCGTGCAGGACGTGATCGCGGCAATAACGACTGCACCGTGGGTGATCTCGCTCGTGCTTCCGTTGTCAGACACCGTGCCAACCTGTTTCAGCGCCGCTGGCTCTAACCCGAATCCTGACTTGCCAACCGGGGCTGTCAGCGATTTCTCGAACTCGCGTTTCATGTCCGACAATGCGATACGATCTTGCGGACGTTTGGGCCCCGCCATGCTCGGTACCACGGTCGACAGATCGAGTGACAGAGTCTTGGTGTAGTTGAGTTTGGGCCCATCATCGACGCGGAACAATCCCTGTTCTTTGCAGTACCGCTCGACGAGTTCGACGTTCTGTTTGCTCCGTCCGGTCTGCCGCAGGTATTGCAACGTGACATCATCGACGGGAAAGAATCCCATCGTGGCTCCGTATTCAGGCGCCATGTTTGCAATCGTAGCCCGGTCGGCGACGCTCATGGCGTTCATCCCCGTTCCGAAGAACTCAACGAACTTACCGACCACGCCTTCGTTGCGGAGGATCTCCACGACCCGTAAAACCATATCTGTCGCCGTCGCCCCGGCGGGAATTTCGCCCGTCAATTCGAAACCGATGACTTCGGGCATCAACATGTAGAGTGGCTGGCCGAGCATGTTCGCTTCGGCTTCGATGCCGCCGACGCCCCAGCCCAAAACACCGAGGCCGTTAATCATGGTCGTGTGCGAGTCGGTGCCCACCAAGGTATCCGGAACGGCGACGGGGCCGTGCTCATCCTTCGACATCGCGACGACGCGGGCGAGATACTCCAGGTTGACCTGGTGCACGATCCCCACGTTGGGCGGCACGACAGTAAAATTATCAAAGGCGTTCTGGCCCCACCGCAGGAACTCGTAACGCTCCTTATTCCGTTCGAATTCCATCTCGACATTCCGGATCAGCGCGCCCTCGCTACCGAAAAAGTCAACTTGAACGGAGTGGTCGATGACAAGATCGACAGGGATCAGCGGGTTAATTTTGTTTGGGTCGCCACCAATTCGCTGCATCGCCGACCGCATCGCGGCGAGGTCCACGACTGCAGGGACGCCGGTAAAATCCTGCAACACAACACGATATGGCTTGAAGGGCACCTCGTGCGGGGCCACTGCGGTGGCCTGCCAACCCGCTAAATTTCTGACGTCATCCTGCGAAATCTGGAAATCATCGCAATTTCGCAGCACGGCTTCCAACAGCACCCGAATCGAAAACGGTAAACGATCGATCTGGCCCAAACCTTGTTTCTGCAATGTCTCGAGTCGATACAGGGCAGCCTTGCCTGAGCCGGTTTCGAACTGTTCGCGTGCACCGAATAAATCCGCAGTCACTGGTTGGTTTCCTTCATAGAATGACAAAAGCTAGCGTGTTGGCTTGAGTTTAACAGCGATTGGTGGAAATGTCTTCTAGCCATGCTCCTCGCAGTGCGTTTTCCCTCAGGAACGAGCAAACGATGATCGAAAAACCCAACGATACGGACCTCATCTACGCCTTTAACCCCTCCACAGGCCAGCGGGTTTCCCCCGGATTCTCCGAAGCCAGCGAGCATGAAATCAATACCGCTGCCGACGATGCCACCGGCGCAGCGGCATGGCTCGCCGATTGTCCGCCGGTGCAGCGAGGTGATTTGCTCGAGCGAGTCGCTAAGCTTCTGGCCGAACGGAAACAGGAGATTGTCGATCGCTGTGTGCTCGAAACGGGCTACCTGCCGGAGCGGGTCATCGGCGAGTTCCAACGCGCCCATGGGCAACTGCGACTCTTCGCTGAACTGGCGCGGCAATCCTGGTGGGATCAACGGCAGATCGATCCCGCCAATCCGAACCGCTCACCCGCTCCGGGAATCACCCTGCCGCGACCAGAGATGCGACGGAGACTCGTCCCGGTGGGTCCGGTCGCGGTATTCGGCGCCTGTAACTTTCCGCTCGCCATCTCTGTTCTCGGCAACGATTTCGTCGCCGCGATTGCGGTGGGTTGCCCTGTAATCGTTAAGTCGCACCCGTCGCATCCCGGCACGTGTGAATTGCTTGGCCGGGTCGCCACCGATGCCGTGAGGGAACTGGACTTTCCTATAGGCACCTTTGCCCTCCTGCATTGTCGTCGTCCCGAGACGTCCCGGAGACTTGTCGAGCATCCGGCAATCGCGGCAGTAGGTTTCACCGGCAGTCCCGGCGGTGGCCGCGCGCTCGCTAACGCGGTTCTGAACCGTCCGCAACCGATTCCGATTTTCGCTGAACTGGGCAGCACCAACCCCGTCTTTTTAGCCACCCGTGCAATCGAAAACCGCGGTCAGTCGATTGCGACTGGATTTGCTGAGTCGCTGCGTTTCGGCAACGGCCACATGTGTACTAAGCCGGGAGTGCTGGTCATGCTCGATCGGCAGAGCGGGCCATTTATTGAGCGCGTGGTGCGGTTGATGTCACAGCAGCGCCCACTGCCGCTGCTCAGCGGTTCGATTGCCGATGCCTTTGACCAGAGCATCGCGCGGTTTCATGCAGCACCGGACGTCCATACGCTCTTCGATGGTGGCCGGGGCGGCCCAGAAGATGGCCCCTGGCATCGCGGCCCGCAATGGTTTGCGATCGACTCGGCGACCGCCATCGGCAACCAGCAGTTGCGCCAGGACGGGCTATTGCACTGCGAGACCTTCGGCCCGGTCTCGCTGCTGGTTCGATGCCATGACGAACAGGAGATGCTCGCAGTCGCCCAGCAATTCACTGGGTCGCTCACTACCACCCTCCATGCGGACTCAGGAGACGCCGACTTCACCTCGCGATGGCTGCCCATCGCAGAGCAGTTTGCCGGCCGCATCGTATACAACGGCTGGCCAACCGGGATGGAGATTGGGCCCGCGACGCAGCACGGCGGTCCCTACCCAGCGAGCTTGGACGGCAACAGTACCTCGGTCGGATACGCCAGTCTGCGGCGATTCCTGCGCCCCGTCTGCTATCAAAACTGGCCATCCGACCAGCTCACCGCCACCGGTGACTGGTCTCATGCGACTGGGCCGATTTCATAGCATCGACGCTGCGGTTTCTTTCCTAGCCAGCGCCGTGATTCGTCGTGCAAATCGGTATCAATACAACAGAAACTCAACAGCTCCCGTCAGGACGACAGCGTCGTCGGTGCCGAGCTGGCCGTCCTGAAAGGCAGCAAAGTCATACAGGTAATTCACCCCGAAAACGGCGCGGGAGGGAATCCCAAACGCAACAAAGTCGGTTTTCAAGTCGACCCCATATGTGGTTGCGAAATCACTGAAATGATCCGAAACCGCGCCACTGGTATAGCTTCCATCCAGGTTGTAGAGCCCCAGGGACAGGTCAAGCCAAACCGGGGTGCGTCCGAACGTGGACTGCCAACCGGCAACGACTTTGGCACCCTCGTAATCAGAATCAATCGACTGATTACCCGCATCCTGGTCCCAGTTCATCATGCTGTAGCCGAAGCCTGCGGACAGGTGATGATCACCAAAGTCCCACGTATCTCGCATGATCGCGTCAAAGTTGATCATTTCGGTGGTATTGGTCACACCGTATTTAATATTCGACTCCACGCTCGTTCGATAGCCTTCGAAGCGATGATGCCCCCCAAGACCTACGATCGTGCCGAGGGAGTCACCCGAACTGCTCCCGAGACTGGGCAGCAGAGGCGCCCAAACTCCCACGGAGGTATTCAGTTCTGAGCCGTCTATCGCGGATGCCGGGGACATGCCCAGAGCGAGGGTCATGCAGACGGCCACGCTGAGGCTCCGGAAAAATTGATTGCAACGCATGGGGGGAGGAGGTCCACGGTGGGCAGAGTTTCGGGCGCAAGAGACACCCTCTGCACCATCGATCAATGCTAGCTATCGGAGGCCGAGCCGACCGTTCTCGCGTCGACCTTGAGCTTTTCCGTTTGCTTTTCTCGCGGAGGGTTACATCCCGCAGCACAGACAAAAGGTGCGTGTGGAAATATTTTGATTCAAGATTTGCGTCGCCGACATTAGCCACTCAAACCGGGGTAGCGCTGCTGCAGTTCCCCGCGGGCTTGCGCGGCCCGATCTGGCTTGCCAACCTTATTCCAGAGTTCGACTAATTGCTTCAGGGCTTCGACGTGCTCGGCTGCGTGGGTGGAATAGGACAGCTGAGTATGCAAATAAGCGAGCAACGCACCTTCATCGTCGCCGAGCGCCTGGTAACTGGCTCCCTGCGCGTTATAGATAGCAGCGGCAGCTTGCGTGTCGGTCGGGTTGAGCTGCACGATCAGGTCGTTAACCATGTCGAGCGCCTCTTTACCTTGCCCCTGTTTTGCTGTGATCACAGCGATGCCGGCCTTCGCAAACGTTTGCAACCGCCGCTCGCCGGCGGAACTCGGCTTCAGACCAGCAACTTTCGACAGTGCCTCCAGAGCCGGGTCGAGTTCGTTTTGAAGCAACTTGATCATGCCGATTTGGTAAACCGACTCAATCTGCAGTTCCCGTGACGGAGACTTGCCTAAGTACCCGTAGAATTGGGCCGCCTTGTCATAGTTCCCGATTGCTTTCGCCAAATCGCCGAGCAAACGGGTGGCAGCATAGAAATGCCAAGAGTCTGGGTGGGCTTGGACGAATCCGATCACGTTTTTGGTCGCGGCACCTAGGTCTCCCTGGCCCGAAAGAGCCAACTGGCCCTGCACGTCAGCAAGGTAAAACTCCGCATCCGCCTTGATCATCTCACGCGACAGTTTCGCGACATCGATTTTCTTCAATTCATCGAAGGCCTGTTGGTACTGCCCCTCCAGCACGAGTTCTCGGCCGCGCGTGAGTTCGGCCGGATCGCCTTGGAAGAGAATGCGCGTCACGTCGCTGGGTGTGAACGTTTGATCCTTGCCACCGACGCTCATCACGATTTCGTTTTTACCAAGTGATTTGGTTCTGCCGATCACGGCCTCTCCCTCAGTCGGATAGAGGCGATCGGTTTGCCCCTGGACCGTTCCGGCCCCCACGCAAACGAGCAGCAACGTGAAACAAATACAACGCATTGGTGATAGGAGGTTCATGACAGAATAGAGTTCCGTTAGTGGATGGATCATGATGGTTTTGCCAGCCCGACTGAAGGTTCGCCCAGGGCAGCTTGAATTTTCTTGAGCAGGGAATCGAATTTCTTGAACTGATCAGGTCCACCCATATCCGGATACAACCCCACCAATCCGGTAATCACGCCTGCTGCACTCTTGGAAAGTTTAGGATCCCCAGCAGCCTGGCCCTGCAGAAAACGACACTCCGCAAGATGGTAGCGAGCATTGAAAAAGCGTTCGCGAAACGCAGGGCTTCGTTGCGTCATCACACTGATTTTTCCCCAGCCCCAAATGGTTCCGTTTTTACCGCCAGCCACGGCCGCCTCGTAGGCGTCGGCTTTGTACTTTGCCGGCAAAACTGCCGCCCACTGTTGATACGTCAAGGCAGCTTCCTCTTGAGCATCGATCATGGTCGGCTTGGCCTTCAGGATCTCGCGAAATTCTTTCAATGCCCCCGAGTAATCGCCTTGCAAACGCATGGCTTTCCCAAGCATGTATGGAATCGTATCGGATGCATTGGGCTTCTTTTTTAGTGCCTGGAAGGTAGTGATCGAGGTCTTCAACAGGTCCGCCGTTTGGCCGGCAGCTTTTACCTGACCCTCGGGCATGGCGGACTCAGCCATCCCCAACATGGTTTGGCCGACCCACAGCAACGTCGTGTCATCTTGCGAAATGCCAGCGATCCGCGACAGAAATACGTTGAACGCATCGATCAGTTTTTCCTGACGAGCGGGCGGCGCATTCTCAATCTGCGCCTGAATGTCAACTGCGAGGGCGCGGAACGTAGCCACCAACTTTTTCTTACCCTCGCCCCCTTGGGCCGTCTTCTGAAGTTGATCGATTGCTTGGGAGGCGCGGGCCAGAAGTTTCTCTTGGTCGCCACCCGATGCTGTCATCTGTCCAGCGACCGCCTGCAACTCAGTGCGATAGAGATCAAACAGAAAATCCTGTGACGGCGCTTCGAGCTTGGACAACAGCTTGATCGGACCATACTTTGGATGGTCGAGCACCTTGACCGCATCATCCGGTTTGTCTTGCCGCAAACGGATCTTGGCGAGTATCAGGGCCGCATTCATCGCATCGGCATCAACCAGGCCCCCTTGAATCTGGTTCAGCCCCGTGGTGAGTTCCTTGGCGGCCTGTGTTAACTGTTCATTGGCTGGTTGCTCTTTTTCTTCGCTTAGCAATCGCAGCGATTCATTCCAAAAAAACAAACCGAGTGTGCGTTGATACTGTGCTTTTCCAGGGCTCGCTGGCATCGCGTCGATCATCGCCTTGGCGTCGGCCAAATCGCCTTTTTTCAGCGCCATCGCAATGGAGATGCCTTGGGCAGATGCCGCTTTCGGATTATCGGGCCATTTCTGTACGAGAAAATCGCCAAGCTCTTTGATTTGGCCCACCCAAAAATTGCTCCCCGTCCCCTCGGCCGAGATAATCTGTTGAGCCGAGTTCAACGCGATCAATCCACCACTGAGCCCGATATCCGTACCAGGGGCAAAGCGAGCGAGCGAGCTTCCCATCACAAAACTATCGCGGTAGTACTCTTCTTGTAACAGCAAAAACGCGAGAAACTGGCGTGCCTCGTTGATCTCAGCTGCCTCGGTATCTGCGTTGATCATCGACAATCCGCGTCGCAGGATCACAATCCCAGTCTCACGCATGGAGTTCAACGAAGCACTTAAATCCTCAATCTGTTTGTCACTGCCCTCCTGCTTCTTGAGTGATTCCAGCTGATCGGAAAGTAGTTGCTGGGTTTGAAAGAGCTCCCGCGCCGACGCCAGCGCGGCGGCAAAGTCCAACGGGTCATCGGCGGTCGGCAGTTCAGTGACCGCTTCGGTCGAGGTCGCATCGATGCCAATATCAGCGAGCAGTTTCATGGTCGACTCATCGTGCGTCCCAGGAATCTTCTTAGCCTGCATCAACAGCTTCCTGGCCTCCGAGAGCGCCCGCTTCCGTTCGTTCGGTTTATTGTTCTTCTCATCCGCATTCTTTGCGAGGTAGGCGCGGGCAAGTTCGACGCGAAGGTCTTGGGCAATTTGCGTGCGTTGTTCGTTAGGACGAAGCGAGGTTTCCATCGGCTCACCCGCTTCAATCGCAGCGGCGTAGTCTTTTTTCTCTCCTGAGAGCATCAAACTGATTAAGCCTGCGGTTGCACCGACTTTCGCATCGCGAAACTCCGGTGCATCGTCTTGCTCTAGCATGCGGGTGTAACTCTCGAACGCTTGATCGCGTTTGCCCAGTAATTGCTCGACTTTGCCACGGGCATAGAATGCCCCCGCTCCCAGCACGTAGTTGTCGTACTTTTCACTGAGATCTGTGTAACTTTCCAGGGCTTGCTCCAGCAGCTTGGGGGCTTCCTTGGCTGGGTCTTTGTATGTTTCGGCCGCGAGCATTTTTGCTTCGCCCGCATTCTGAAGTGCCATCAAAAACTCACCACGATATCGATCCCGCAGAGCCGCCTTTTCCGGCTCTTTGTCGCGATCGATATCGGCAACTTTCATCTGCTCGAGCTTACCCTTCAGAGTTGCGATAATATCGTTGAAGGTCTCCGCAGCAGCCTCGAACTGTTCGCGAGCCTGTTTGCGTTTGCCCTGATCAAGCTCTCCAATCATGAGCTGCGAGCCGCGAAACAGCCTCAGTTTCCCCAACTGGGCGTGAGCTTCGGAGGCTCGCGGATTGTCCGGATGGTTTTTCAAGAATGCTTGCAACTGCACCTCGGCCTCGGCAAAAGCTTCGTCACGGCGCTCGACGGAACGAGCCACCCCGGCGGACTCAATGTAAGTCTGTGCCTTTTCCAGAGGCACGGTCGTCATGAACGCCGAATCGACACCTGGATACTGATCCAATCGATCCAAATACTTGATCGCGAGATCATAGTACTCAGCTGCTCGCAGCCGTTTGACAAAGTCGGCGGCCGGTTCGCCTTGGGCGAGCACCGGCGAGCTACCCATCGCTCCAACGAACCCGAGTGTGAGTACGCTCACCGCGAGACGACTGATCAACGATCCAACATGATGTCCGGACCGGCGAGGCAAGAGAGACTGAACAACGTGAGGCGATCGCGGCATGGGAAATATCGAGCGAGAGACGAATTCGACGGACGTGTCGGGGGAGTTCGGCATGTTGAGCAGCACTACACTAGGTTAAAGTGCCAGTAGCGGACTAGCAACCTTTTCAATTCCAATGCAGCGAGGTTGTCCCTCGATTCGAGAGTCTGCATCGTTTCACTACTCATCATACCTGCGCCCGATGCGAATCCCCAGCGAACTACATGGCGAATCACTCTACGGTCGAAAACTGGGGCGTGCGGCGGCGGCCCCTGGTCAATCATGGCGGCGGGTCATTCGCCTGCTCGTCGTCATGACGCTTATCCTGGTTGTGATGCGACAGGCGGCCCATTCGGGGGTGTATCAAATCTTGTTTCCAACCGCCCAACGGAAACAACTCACTCACCGCCGTCCCCCCGCAGATGTGCAGCGAACGCTCACGAGCCAACACCGCTCCGCTGAAATGCAGCCTCTCCAGCAGTCGTCCGGCGCATGGGTGGATGCTCAATCGACAGCAGAACTTTCGGCGGTGCTCGCGACTTGGCTACATGCCGACCCCTCACTGCCTGAGGGCAACGGGGATCCCATCCCCCCCACGGCCAGCGACCCAGCTCACCTGGCCCTGGCGATTCAGCAGCAACTGATCGCGGAAATGTTGGACGGCACCGTCTGGCGCGCCGCCGACGGCCCTGGCCTGACCGCCACGCTTGCCCTCCACGCCAGAGCAAACGCTCGATTCGAAGAACTCAATCAATCCCGGCCCCGAGCAGTACCGACAGGTGTGCTCCCCCTACTCCAGCAACCGGAGGTCTATCGCGGACATACGATGGTCGCGAGCGGCGAACTAGTACAGATCGAACGCGTCGTGGCGAGTGCTAACTCCTTTGGGATCACGTCGTACTGGAACCTGTGGCTCCTGCCCAATGACGCCAGCAATCGGCCGTGGCTCGTTGTCGTACCTGAATTGCCACAGGAAATAGCGTCGCTGACGGACAGTCAGGACAACGAACACCCGCTTGCCTCATCAACCGAGGAAGGCGTGAGCGCCAAGCAATCGTGGTCGGTGAAATCGCCACGTCCCAAACTCGAAATCGATGGTGAATTTCTGAAGCGACTATCCTACCCATCCGAGGCAGGCGTGGAACTGACTCCCGTCGTTGCCGGTCACATCGCGACGATCCGCGCCAACGGCAACCCGGTTGTGGCAGCAGCGATTGGTGAATCTGCATCGACTGACGCGCCGCTGAATGACGCGACGAATCATGACGTGCCGCTTCTCTGGATCGCTGTTGGCTCCGCCAGCGTTGGATTGCTGATCGCGATGTGGGTGATGTGGCAGACTGCGGCGCAGAACCGGCAGTTGCGAGCGAGACGAAATCGGCACCACGTCAAGCTAGGACTGGCGTGGCTATTGTGTTGCGTCGCAGCCCCGTCTCCTGTATCGGCTCAAACGATGATGGACTTATTGCCGGGGTACGATCCGACGCGATTGCAAGAACTTGCTCAGCAGGCGGATCCAACTCTTGACAATCCGCGCGTCAATGTCGACGAGATCGCCAAGATTGTCTTTCGCATCAATCGACTCAGCCAGACCGCACTGCAGACACGTGCAGCCCAATCTGGGGCACCACCGGTCGTCGGCGACGCTGTCCCAATCGACGGAGCCATCGTGGCGAGCACATCCCTCAACATCAGCCCAGAGCTCCAAGAATATCTCGACCTTCAACAGATCGATATGACTCAGCTCGCTGACGTCGCGGGCGTGCCCCATATACTGTTCTCAAAACGGTTACCCACCGAAGCTGATACCGGTGATCGTGTATCGGGCGTCGCCGTGCGGATTCGCACCTCCTCCCCGAATCCGACCGAGATTCAAATTCAGGGCAGTGACAATCAAGCACCTCCAAATTTAATCGTCGATGTCGCGGGAAGATTAAACTGGGCGCCCGCCCACCCGCGGTCTCCCGCCGAGGCGGTGCTGGCGATGTCAGGCGTGGACCTAAGCCGTCTGGCGGATATCGACAAGCTCGACCGGCAACCGTTGTCTGACTCAGATTCCTCACTGTTCTATCCGATGATGGGCGCCGCTAGCATGGCGGGGCAGCACCACGGCGACGAGATGCCGTTGGACGACGGCCAATTAAACACAGCCTTCCGCTCGATGCGAGAATCCGCCGTCGCGGTATCCCCGGTGGAGCTATTACAGAACCCACATCAATTCACTGGCGACTGGATTGAGCTCGATGTTGAAACGGTGCGGATCACGCGCGTTGCGGTCGAGTCAGAGCTACGACGGCGTGAAATCGGCGGAGAGTATTACTACGAGATTGATGCGATCGGTGACCTTGGCAAGGTGGAACTGAGGATTGAGGTGCCTGGTGGCGATCCCGTCACAATGGAAAACCGTTACCCCGTCACCATCGTCACAGCTCACGTCCCTGATTTTCTCCAGCCCTCCGCTGACAATGAAGAGGAACTCGTCGTCACACGCAACGTGCCGATTCGAGTGGAAGGTTTCTTTTACCGGCTATGGAGCTACGAATCCGATTTCATGCGATCCCATGGAGGAAAACAGTTCGCCCCCTTGATCATTGCGGGTGTGATCGCGGACCAGCGTTCCGGTTCGACGGATCCACTCGGCGTGCAGGTGATTGGCAACATTGCCGCATTTGGCGTCGTGACGGCCATCATCGCGGTCATCATATTCGGTATCGTCACGCGTCGCGGCGACCGCCGAGCCAAATGAGTAGCTGAGTCTCTCCGAGACTCAGACGAGCAACCACCCAACCCCACCCAACCCCACCCATCCCCACCCGCCTCACATCGGCCCCATTCCAACACCAGGGCCTCGTTCTTCCGCATGGGCCGATTGATGTCTCGTGGGAAACGCCTGATTCGCTTCGTATACGCATCGAGGCATTGCCCCGCGAGATCGTATACCGCCCGCCCGACTAGGCACTCGGCTCAACCAATGCGACACCGATCCATGGTATGCTACGCCCCTCATTGCTTGACACACAAGGTTTTATGAATGACTGCAAAACAAAGCGTAATCGCGTCGGATTGGTGGGATTACACGACACTTGACCAAGAGCTCATCGACGAGGCAGCGGCGCTCTCGCCGGCGGAGATGCTCGCCCTCTCTCGCCCCGGATTCCAGGTTGTTTTTTACGACACCTTGGAAGACTTTTACCTCGCCGAAGCGCTTGAGTATCTCGAAGCGTGGAAGCAATCGACCGACGACAATCCGGTGGGAGTGTGTGGCCCGATTGGCCCGACCGAACAGTTACCACTCGTTGCACGCATGATCAACTCGCTCGGACTCGATGTGCGTAGCGGTCATTTCTGGGGCATGGACGAGTGGATCGTCGATGGGACCGAAGTCCCAGCAAACCATCCATTGTCGTTCGAAAAGTGCGATCGCGAGATGCTGCTGGACCGCATCGATGCGAAGCTGCGAATGCCTGATACGAATTTGCATTTCCCTAAAGCTGACGTGAAGCCGTACCGCGAGAGCTGGGATACTGGTGTACGCTGCGCGGTCATGCAGGGCGGGCAGGGCGACGTCAAGCACTGGGCCTTCAACGATCCGGTACGTCGCGAAGGCGAATGGAAAGACGCCCCCCCGCCACCCGAAGGATATCGCAAGTTAGCGACCCGTGTCGTCGAACTGCATCCCCTGACGATCGCTCAAAACGCTCGCACGAGCGGCGGGGGCAACATATCCTTGGTGCCCACTGCTGCCGTCACGGTCGGTCCCGTTGAGACGTGGCAGGCCGAAAAGGTATCGATTTGGCATGCGGGGGCCCACGACAATCCATTCGGCCAACGATTGACCTGCCTGATGGTTGCCAAAGGCATCGCGAACTCCGCGGTTCCTATGTCACTGCTAGCAGACCACCCCAACGTTCAGTTCAACTACTACCGTGGCGGCATCGGCACCTGCTCGGTCGAAATGCATTGATCTGCAGCCATCGAAAGCCACTTATCATTGGAATATGCACCTCATGAAATCCCTCCTCACAGTCTCGCTGGCGCTGCTAAATTGCATTGCCGGCTTTGCCGCGACAGCAGCTGAAAAGCCGAACGTACTGATCCTATACGCCGACGACCTTGGGTACGGTGACGTGGCGATCGAGAATCCTCACTCGAAGATCCCCACACCCAACCTTGACGAATTGGCGCGGCACGGGATGCGATTTAGCGATGCGCATTCATCCTCCGGGATCTGCACACCGAGTCGGTATGCGCTGTTGACTGGTCGACATCACTGGCGGGATTTCCACGGCATCGTCAATGCCTTGGGTGAATCGGTCATCCAACCCGACCGACTGACGATGGCTGCGATGTTCCAACGCCATGGCTACCACACAGGCTGTATCGGAAAGTGGCATCTCGGCTGGGACTGGGGAGCAATCCGCAAACCGGGAATTGCCAAGCAAGACTGGATACTACCAAGCTCCTATCATTGGGATCGTCCGATCCCCGATGGACCGCTGGACCATGGTTTTGACAGCTACTTTGGCGATACCGTCATCAACTTTCCCCCTTATGGTTGGATTGAGAATGACAAGCTCGTGAAGGCACCGGATACTGTCCTGGATACATCGAAGTGGAAATCGATCAAGGAAGGACGCTGGGAATGCCGGCCGGGGCCGATGTGTTCGGACTGGGATCCCTATCAGAACCTCCCGACGATTACGGCGAGAGGCGTGGACTACATCAAGTCGCACGCAGCCGCGAACCAGCCCTTCTTTCTGTACTTTGCGTTTCCCTGCCCTCATGCGCCCATCATCCCTAACGATTCGTTCGATGGCAAATCCGCAGCGGGCCCCTACGGCGATTTCGTGTTTGAGACCGATGACGCCTGCGGTCAACTACTCCGGGCCCTCGACGATGCGGGCGTGAGCGAGAACACGATCGTGGTTTTCTCCGCGGATAACGGCCCTGAAAAATACGCCTACGCACGGGACGCTGAATTCGACCACTGGTCGGCCGAACCATTCCGGGGCCTTAAACGCGATCTCTACGAAGGTGGTCATCATGTGCCCCTGATTGTTCGCTGGCCCGGTATCACGACACCCGGCCGCGTATGTGACGCTTTGGTATCACAAATTGATTTATTCGCTACGTTCGCAGACATGTTGCAATTTGACCTGCCCGCTAACGCCGCCGAAGACTCCCACGACTTGATGCCTTTGTTGAAGGGACAAACCGAGGGTGTCCGGACATCGCACGTTCACAATACGAAACCGGACCAGTACGCGATCCGGCATGGTGATTGGTTGCTCGTCGACGCGAAGACAGGGTATGTCAGCGGCCGCAATCGCGGCTGGGAAGCCAAACGCGGATACCAGCCTGACGATGGCCAAGCGGTGGAGTTGTATAATCTGCACGATGACCCCGGCCAGCGAGCGAATCTCGCCCGCGAATATCCTAAGCGCGTCCAAGAAATGCAGAGACGCTTACAAGCAATACGAGACCAGGGCTACTCGGCCCCCCGCCTCGATTCCAACAATCCCGAACGTGCCAAAGGCAAATAGAGATGGCAACCCACAAAGTCAAAATGACGCTCCCACCGCGTGAGATCAAACGGGCAGATGCCACGTTCGATGTCGAGCGTGATGGAAAGAAATTCGGCACGCTCGAAATTTCAAACGGTTCCATTGTCTGGTTCCCTCCCTACACGCAGGAGGGCCTCAAAATGAGTTGGAAGAAATTCGCCCAGCTGATGGAAGAGCACGCGACCCGAGTGGAAAGGCGCTAACGGGACACACTGAAATTGGTCGACGGGCGGATCCGCCCGTCGCGAGAAACCAGCGAGAAACCAGCGTGTGCCAGCTCAGGCGCCAGCACGTATCTACTCAGACGGACGGAGTCGTCTGGCTGTCGTCGGTATGTTTTGGGCACATCGCGATGCCTGGAAAGTGGCCTCGCTGTTGAGGGCAGGTTGGGATTACAGTTGACGCTCTTGCGCTCGCCTCTGATTCCGATCACCCACTCACATCCCACACCGCTGCGTCGATGGTTCTTGCCTCGTCTCTTGCCCACGCTCCCCTCGTCCTTGACCGACAGGCGTCACCTCCCCCCGCAGGGGAAAATCGCAATCTGACACGAAGCATGGCTGACGCCGCGTTCTTCGGGGGCATGGTCGGCTGTGGTGAAACCTATTTTTCCGCCTTCGCGTTAGCCATCGGACTGGGTGAGACTGCCTCTGGGTTAGTCGCCAGCATTCCTTTGTTGGTTGGGGGAACGCTGCAACTGATCTCTCCACTGGCGATTAAATGGCTGGGCAGCTTTCATCGATGGATCGTCACCGGGGCGGTGTTGCAAGCAGCGGCATTTCTTCCTCTTGCCTGGGCGGCGTGGTCGGGTTCGCTCTCCCTAGCGATGATGCTGTTAATCGCATCGGTTTACTGGGCCGCTGGACTGGCGATCGGTCCAGCATGGAATACCTGGATCGAACATGTCGTACCGGCCCCCCGCCGGACTCGCTTCTTTGCTCGCCGATCTCGGCTGCAACAGATCTGCACGTTCGTCTCGCTGATATCAGCGGGACTTTTTTTGCAGTGGACAAGCCAGAATGAGCGAACGCTCC